>CALANW010000012.1 GCA_937926145.1 uncultured Ruminococcus sp.
TTCATTCGAGTTTGTCAAGTACTTTTTGAAAATATTTTTTATCTTCTTTTTACTCAACTCTTTCGGATGAGCAGCTCATTTATTTTATCATATCCACACCTTTTTGTCAATTAAATCATTTTAAACTCTTTATTAACAAGTTGCGAACACCGATAAGATATCGTCATCGTATTGAATCGTTTCTCAACTTTTCATTCAGTATTTTATACTGTCGTTTGACGACTTATATATAATATCATATTCAACCCCTTTTGTCAACACTTTTTTTCAACTTTGGCATTTTAACGATAGGATTCCACATTTTACAGCAGCTTAATATACATTTTGCACAGAATATACCTTATACTAATTCTTGATTGTTCTATAGACAAAATCGACAGATAGAATAAGTTCAATTAGGTCACTGCGTGGACCTTGAAAAGCGACCGCAGACAGGCTTCCGCCTGACAAGGGAGCTTGACGCAGAGTGAACTTATTATAGCCGAGAGTTTGTCTATAGGTTGATCAAGAATTAGTATTAGTTTACATAAAAACAGCGCTTCCGAATGACCGAAAGCGCTGTTTTATATCTTCTTACAGATATTTATACGTTTGCAAAACCGTAGAGTTCAGTTTCCGAAACGATCTGCTTCGCAATAGCTTCTTCCTTGATCTCTTCGTAAGCAAATGCCTTTGCTGCATAATAATATGGATATACATAGAGAATACCAAGGATATTAAGTGTAAGTCCCGAAAGAATGAACCAGCCATAGAAGCTCAAGTCAAGTACAAAAAGATCCATCTTGCGGCCGTTTGTCATTTTTTTGCTGAGTTCAATAGCCGTTGAAGCAGGAATATTCGGATTTTCCGACTTTATGTACATTGCGAGTGAGTATGAATATCCCTTTACAATACCCGGAACTACAAAAAGCAAAGACCAAAGCGCTGTGTAAAGCTCAACAAGGAACATGAGCAGTACATTTCCGCCGTAATCTTCCTTAAATGGCCAGAACATCTCCTCCATCTTAAGACCTTCCGTCTTGATAGATCTGTGGAACCACGTTGCCGTACCAATTGTAATGATGTTCACTACAAGCAGTGATACCGCAATGCTTACGAGCGACATAAACATAGCTACAAACCAGTTATCGCCCGAAAGTCTGACAATGACTTGCACTCCTCCTAAAACAAGTACAGAGATAAGTACAACCAGTACATTCTGCCACTTGTTATTCTGATAGTGCAGTTTTGCGTTTTCTTTGATTCTAATTCTGTCGAACCCCATAGTATTTACTCCCTTTTAATAATTTATTTTCAGCCCATAAGCTTGACCATAACGGCCTTCTGAGCGTGAAGTCTGTTTTCTGCCTCTTCAAAGATCTCGTTTGCGTGTGCCTCAAATACCTTTTCTGTGATCTCTTCCTCACGGTGTGCAGGAAGACAGTGCTGTACCATTGCATCAGGGTTAGCCGCAGCCATGATATCATCATTGATCTGATATCCCTTGAATGCGATCTTTCTCTTCTCTGCTTCGCCCTCCTGACCCATGGAAGCCCAAACGTCGGTAATAACAACATCTGCGCCTGCTGCTGCCTTAACAGGAGAATCGGTAAGCTCAAAGCCCTCGTAGTCCTTTGCGAAGTCAAGCACCTGCTTGTCGGGGTGATAACCCTCAGGGCAAGCCACAGAAACCTTCATTCCGACCTTCAAACCGCCGACAATGAGGGAGTTAGCCATATTGTTTCCGTCACCGATAAAGCACATCTTCAGTCCGTCGAACTGTCCCTTGAACTCACGGATAGTCATAAGGTCAGCAAGTATCTGACAAGGGTGACAGAAGTCTGTAAGTCCGTTGATAACAGGAATAGAGCCGTACTTTGCAAGATCCTCTACCTCTTTCTGCTCAAAGGTACGGATCATGATGCCGTCAAGATAGCGCGAAAGTACACGAGCCGTGTCCTGAACTGGTTCACCTCTGCCTATCTGTAAATCGTGTGAAGAAAGGAAAAGTGCATTTCCTCCAAGCTGGTACATACCCGTTTCAAAAGATACACGGGTTCTTGTCGAAGCCTTCTGGAAGATCATACCGAGTGATTTTCCCTTGAGAAGATGATGTTCAATGTTGTGCTTGCGCTCATATTTGAGCTGATCGGCAAGATTGAGTATCTCCATTATCTCCTCTGTCGAAAGATCGAGCATTTTAAGTAAGTGGTTCATTTTGTATCGTCCTTTCAATATATTATTTTGCATAAGCCTTGTCAATGAATTCTTCTATCACCTTGGATAAGCGCGCAGCCGCCTTTACGGGAAGCTTTCGGGAAACACCGTCCCACATATCATAGCTGCAGTTCGGATTGTCCTTTGAAAGCCGTCTTACGCTGTTTCGTATCCCCATAGATTCGTTAAGACCGCAAAGCGCCAGCAACGGCATCTTCAGTTCCTTGTATTCGGGATATTTTTCATACGAAATCCCATTGTCAACAGCCGCAACGAGCGAGTTCATGCTGACATTCTTGCAGAATTCGTTGTAATCGCGCAGTTCGTCCTTGTTCAGTCCCATAGTCAGACCGCTTATTCCCGAAAGCAGCTTGTTCTTGATGAACTTTTCCCTCTCGTTGAGCTGCGCAAGCGCCTTTTCAATGCCGTCAATGTCCTTTTCGAGCCAAGGACTTATCATTATGCAGCCGTTGAAAAGCTCCGTGTTTTTGCATATAAGATGAAATGCCAGCTCCGCACCGAGCGATGCACCCACAAGCGTCACAGGCTTGCCGAACGAAGCCACAAGCTCCGCTGTCTGTTCGAGCGCACGCTCTGTCGAGAACATCTTCTCGGGATTTCGTCCGTATCCGGGAAGATGCGGAACGATAGCGCAGTAGTTTCTGGAAAGATAATCACATTCTTTTGAAAAGCAGTAGACAGATTCACTGTCATGAAGAAGTATCACAACAGGATTGAATTCGTTTCCGTATTTTTCATAGTAGATCATTCAAGCACTCTCCCAAGTATGTCAAGACCCTTGTCGATTTCATTATATGTAATGTTGAGCGGAGGAAGAAGTCTTATCTTCTCCTTTGCCGTGAGTACAAATAACCCGTCAGCAAGACATTCCTTTGCAGCGTCAGCTGCTTTCTTGCCCTTTATCGTTATGCCTATCATAAGTCCGAGTCCGCTCACACCCTCGACCAAAGGCATAGCCGCGATCTTTTCACGCATATATGCGCTCTTTTCGCGAACTTCCTTAAGGAATTCTTCGCTTCCGACCTTGTTTACAACAGTAAGTCCGCCTGCACAGGCAAGAGGATTTCCGCCGAAAGTCGAACCGTGTGTTCCGCCCGTCAGTACATCAGCACACTTCTTTCCAGCAAGACAAATTCCCACAGGAACACCACCTGCAACACCCTTTGCGAGCGTCGTGATGTCAGGCTTAACACCAAACTGCTCGGAAGCAAGGAACGTTCCCGTTCTGCCTGCACCCGTCTGAACTTCGTCAGCGATAGTAAGAATGTCTTTCTCAGCACAAATTTTGAAAATCTCGTCCACAAAAGCCTTGTCGAGCGAATTTACACCGCCCTCACCCTGAACGAATTCAAACATTATCGCACATACACTGTCATCAGCCTTTGCACGAAGATCTTCAATGTTATTAGCCTCAACGTTGATGAAACCCTCCGTGAACGGGAAGAAATAGTTGTGGAAAACCTCCTGACCCGTAGCCGAAAGCGTTGTCAGCGTTCTTCCGTGGAAGCTGTTCACAAGCGTGATAATGTTCCAACGCTTTGCATCCTTGCCGTATTTGTCAAATGAGTACTTTCTCGCGATTTTTATAGCACATTCGTTAGCCTCAGCACCTGAGTTGCCAAAGAACATCTTGTCATAACCCGTTACTTCACTTAGCTTTGCCGCAAAATCAGCCTGAACTTTTGTGTAAAAATAGTTCGATGTGTGCTGTATCGCACGAGCCTGCGCACAAACAGCGTCCGCCCAGTCCTCATCACAGTAGCCGAGCGAGTTCGTGCCTATGCCGCTTCCGAAATCTATGTATTCCTTGCCGTCTTCATCAACAGCAGTTCTTCCGCTGCCCTTTTCGAGTACAACATTGTAACGGTTGTATGTGTGCATAACGTGTTCATTGAATTTTTCAATAGTTGACATTTTTATCAGCTCCTTGCATTTTTATAAGAAATAAGTATATGGCACGGCGCAAAAACGACCGCCGATATCATCAAAAGTACAGACCTGCTCATTATCCCGCTGAAAAGGAATATCGCCGAGGGTATCATAGATAAACTCAAAGCACGGAAAACACTGTTTTTCTTAAAGCAGACCACCCATATCACACAGTAAGCAATAATAAGCACCGCATCAACAATAAGATATAAAGCGAAAGCCTCGTCCGAAGCCCACCCGAACCATGTCTTCGGTATGTTTATCACCATAAAAGAAAAACACCCGTACCGCCCTATCTGCTCAAGTACCTCAACAGCCTTGTTTTCCCACCTGTTTTCAAACCCGTCCTTGCATTTCAAAGCAAAGATAACGTTCGGTATCATTATAATTATCATAAAAACAAGTCCGAATATGTTTATCCAACCCATTTATATCACCTTTAGGGACATTATAACAGAATTTATAACAAATTGCAACAGAAATCCGAATTTGTCAAAATCCTTTTTCCTTTAAATCGGAAACTATCTCAACATAAGCCTCTCTCGGGTCAAAACCACTGAAATCCTCACGCATAAGATCGATAGTGTCCCCGTGCGAAACGCCTCTGTGATGAACGGGTTCATAAACCTTTCTGAACTCGCCCCACTTCGCGGATTCTACCGTCACAAGTCCGTCATTTTTGCCGTATTTGCGCAGGATAAGATATGTAAAAGCAAGTATCCCGAAGCTGAACATTCCACTCATAACAGAAGTGTAGCTCTGATAATACACCTTGCCCGAATCGGGGTTCTCTCGGTTGAATTTTTCCGCATATTCCGATGTGAATTCGTGACAGGCATTGTAAAAATTGGGGTTTTCATCTCCAAGCTTGTGAAAGCTCTTGTCCATATAAGCCGCCACCTTTCGGTATAAGCTGTCGGGAAGCTTCTGCGCCTCGTCCGCCACCTGCGAACCCCTGTGCGGAGTCCCCACCGTCGTCAGACTTGCAACATAGTCATCCATTCCGAGCGTGGAAATAACGTATCTCGCATCAAGTCCACCCTTTGAGTGTGCGATTATGTTCACCTTTTCACAGCCCGTTTCATCTATCACTTCAAGTATGCGCTTCTTTATCTGCTCCCCTGCCGCTTCAACAGTGATACAGCCGTCCTGCATACCATAGTAAACAGCCGCACCGTTCCGCTTCAGCTCCTTGGGTATCCTTCCCCAGTAGTTGAAATAACGTCTGTCACGGAAGCCTATCCCGTGAACGAGCAGTAAGGGATATTTCGTACAGCAGACCTGCGACTCTGCCCTCTGTTCATCACATTCCGCCCTCGTGTCCTCGAAAGCGTATTCCTCGTCAGCAATCTTGTACATATATCTAAGTACAAAAATGTTGACAACGGGTATCGGCAGAAGCAGGAAAACCACTATCCGCTTTATGATATTGAGCCTGTAACAAAGCACAAGCACCCTTATTATTCCGTTCAGCGCAAATCCAAGCACAAGCAGAACAGCCGTCACAGTGTCGGCAATGACAAGACCCCTCGGCAAGCCGAAAAAGCCGTTCACGCCCATTACAATATAAAACACCGTCTGCAAAAGCACCGACCAAGCGGAATACCCTATCAGGACTTTTCCGCCGTAAAGCGCCTTTACACGAACCTTGACGCGAAGCTTTCGGTTGTGCGGCTTTATTGACATTACAACTATGCGGACAAGCATAAACCCTCCGCATAAAATGCCTGCCCAAACTGCCGCCGCCCCCGAAAAGCCCATAAGCTTTATAACAAGGTAAACGATAAGACAGCAGTGCGGCAAAAGCGAAATTTCAATAACACCGCCAAGCCGACCGAACAGCGGAAGCTTCCTCTTAACGTCAAGCACCGCCATTACCGCAATAAACGCAATTATAAGAAAAATTTTGATCAAAGTCATACCTGTCACCAATTATACTATATGTATTTATTATGTCAATTCAAACTATATGTAATTATACAAACTGAGTACCAATACCCTGACTTGAAAGAAGCTCAACGAGTATCGAGTGCGGAACACGTCCGTCAATGATACAAGTCTTGGAAACACCTCTTCGTACAGCCTCAACACAGCAGTCTATCTTCGGTATCATACCGCCCGAGATAATGCCCTGACGTTTCATAAACGGTACATCACTGACGTGTACAGTCGGAATGAGTGTGGAAGAATCGTCCTTGTTTTTGAGAAGTCCGACAATATCCGTCATAAGGATAAGATTCTCCGCACCAAGCTCAGCCGCAATTCTCGAAGCCGCCGTGTCAGCATTGATGTTGTAGGTCTGACCCTGCTCATCGCAGGCAACAGTAGAAATAACAGGAATGTAGCCATTATCAAGCGCATCAAGAATAGGCTTAGTGTTCACATTTACTATCTCACCGACAAAACCGAGATCGTCCTTGCTCTCTATCTTGTGTGCAGTTATCATATTGCCGTCAATTCCGCACATTCCGAGCGCATTGCCCTTGTGGAGCGTAAGATGCGAAACAAGCTCCTTGTTCACCTTTCCCGCAAGCACCATCTTAACGATGTCAACAGTAGCCTCGTCAGTGTAGCGAAGTCCGTTCACGAACCTGCTCTCAATACCGACTCTTTTGAGCATATCATTTATCTCGGGGCCGCCGCCGTGAACAAGAACTACCTTTACACCAATGAGCGAAAGCAGTACAATGTCGCTCATAACAGCGTCTTTGAGTTCTTCGTTCGTCATAGCATTGCCGCCGTATTTTACAACGACTATCTTGCCATAGTATTTCTGTATGTACGGGAGCGCATCAATAAGTACCTTTGACCGTACCAGATTAGATATGTTTTCCATTTCTCTTCTTCCTCAATTCATTCTATACTAATTGTATAAACATAATTGTTATATACAATTATGAACGGTAATCACCGTTTATCTTAACATAATCATAAGTGAGGTCACAGCCCCAAGCCGTAGCCTTGGCTTCGCCCTGATTAAGCTCAATGTATATCTCGATCTCGTCCTCGGTAAGTATCTTCTTAGCCTCGTCCTCGGAGAAATCAACGCCTGCACCATTTCTGCAAACAGCGATTCTTCCTGCCTTTGAACCAAGATCAACATCTACCTTGTTGATGTCGAATTCAGCCTCAGCATAACCGATAGCACAGAGAACGCGTCCCCAGTTAGCATCAGCACCGAACATCGCGCACTTGAAAAGCGGCGAGCGGATAACACTCTTCGCAACGATTATAGCCGTGTCAAGATCGGGCGCAGAAGAACATACGCAGGTAAGAAGCTTTGTAGCACCCTCACCGTCCTTGGCAAGCATTCTCGTAAGGTTTGCCATTACCTGATAAAGCGCAGCCTTGAATGTGTCAAAATCCGCACCCTCAGCATTTATCTCAGGATTTTCGGCAAGTCCGTTCGACATCAGCATACAGGTATCATTAGTGGACTGATCTCCGTCAACGGAAAGACAGTTGTATGTAATTTTAACGATCTCGGAAAGCGCTTTCTGAAGCATCGGAGCGGAAACCGCACAGTCAGTGGTGATAAAATTGAGCGTAGTAGCCATATTCGGGTGGATCATTCCGCTTCCCTTAGCCATACCTCCGAGATGACAAACCTTTCCGCCTATCTCAAATTCAACAGCGTATTCCTTTTTCACCGTGTCAGTCGTCATAATAGCAGTAGCCGCCTCAACGTTTCCGTCATAAGCAAGATTCTCCACAAGCTGAGGAACAGCCTTTTCAATAGGTTCAAGCGGAAGTATCTGTCCGATAACACCCGTCGAAGCAACAATTACCTCTTCCTGCTTTATGCCCAAAGCATCGGAAACGAGTCTGCACATCGCATCAGCCTTAGCTTCGCCGTCAGCATTGCAGGTGTTCGCATTCTTCGAGTTTACAATGACAGCCTTAGCCTTGCCGCCCGAAGCCGCAAGATTTTTCTTAGTAACGATAACAGGCGCACCCTTTACCTTGTTGGAAGTGTAAACACCTGCCGCATTGCACATAACATCGGAAACAATGAGCGCAATATCATTCTTCTTAGTAGGGTTTTCCTTGATGCCGCAGTATAAACCGCTTGCCTTAAAACCCTTTGCGGAGCAAACTCCGCCGTCAATTACCTTAAAATTCTCCATTTTATTTTTCCTCTTTTATTCTGATATCGATTTAAGCAAATGCAAGCTTTCCCTTTGGTTTAGGTATCTCTCTTCCCGTAAGTTCAGCGGTCTCAAGCCATTCATCGATCACCGTATGCACATTTTCAAGCGCCGTAAGCATCGATTCACCATCAGCCATACAGCCTGCAAGCTCGGGGACTTCGGCAATATAACTGCCGTCCTCCTCGCTCCAATATAAAATAACTTCATACTTATGCATTAAAATGACCTCCCATTCTATACTTAAGTATTATATTTCTTACCTGCTTGACCTGATAGGGTTTTGCCTTGTTTCCTTTAGGCTGAATGTTGATGATCTCTTCAACACCCTCTTTGAAATATATGAAATGATCTCCCTTGATCCTGACAACAAAACCTAATAAAGTGAGTATTTTCTGTAAATCGGAAAATTCTATGTTGCTGTCAGAATTGCCGCTCATTATTTGGATAAAAAGCTTGTCATATTTGCTCATAGCTGTATTCCCAATTCCGAATTTAAACGAGACCGTAGGTCTCGTCGATCCCCATCATAATGTTCATGCACTGAACAGCCGCACCCGATGCACCCTTGCCGAGATTGTCGAAGCGCGAGCAAAGCATGATGTGATCATCATTGCCGAAAACGAATATCTGCATCATGTTCGTGTCTTTCATCGTGTTAGCCGCAAGGAAACCGTTCTCGAGAACTCCCTCGCCCATGAGCGGCATTACCTTTACGAAGTTCTGTCCCTCGTAATGCTCGGAAAGCATCGCATGAACAGCCTCCGCACTTGTCTTTTTGGGCATCGCTCTGAGGAAAAACGGCACTGCAACGACCATTCCGTTGTAGTAATCATCAACTATAGGGCTGAATATCGGAGGGTAAGAAAGTCCCGATATCGCCATCATTTCCTTGATGTGCTTGTGCTGCTTGCCGAGCGAGTAAAATCTCGGCGAGTTGAATTCGTCGGGCTTGTTTTCGCTCTCATAAATAGCAATTGCTTTCTTTCCCGCACCGCTGTAACCCGAAACTGCGTGGCAAGTCACCGTGTGATAAGGCGCAATAAAGCCGTTCTTCACCATAGGATAGCAAAGCGCATTGAATCCGCTCGCATAACAGCCGGGAACTGCAACTCTCTTTGAAGCCGCAATTTTTGCACGGTGCTCAGCCGAAAGCTCGGGAAGACCGTAGTCCCAACCGGGCGCGGTTCTGTGCGCAGTCGAAGCATCAAGTATCTTCGTGTGCGGATTGTCGCAAAGCTCTGCCGACTCAATAGCCGCAGCATCGGGCAGACACAAAAATGTGTAGTCCGATTCGTTTATAAGACGCTTTCTCTCCGCCGTGTCCTTGCGGAGCTCTTCATCTATCGTGATAAGTTCTATATCTTTTCTGTTTTTCAATCTCTCAACGATGCGAAGTCCCGTTGTGCCTTCCTGACCGTCGATAAAAACCTTGTAAGCCATAACTTTCTCCCTCTTGGGCGTAAAAACGCCGACCTTATTTCGTGTATTTTCTTGCAAATTCTATCTGCTTCTTAACAGCCTCGGGAGCAGGACCTCCGTCAGCCTTTCTCATATTTACGCAAGTTTCAAGCTTTATAGCCTCGTAAACATCATCATCGAATACGGGCGAAAGCTCACGGAACTCTTCGATCGAAAGATTTTCAAGCACCGTCTGATTCTTTATGCAGTAAGCAACGAGCGTTCCCGTGATCTTGTATGCATCTCTGAACGGAAGTCCCTTTTTAACAAGATAGTCCGCACAGTCGGTCGCATTGATGAAGCCTCTCGCCGCTGCATTTCTCATATTTTCCTTGTAAAGCTCCATTGTCGAAAGCATCGGGATAAACGTTGTAAGACAAAGCTTCACAGTGTCTATCGCATCGAAAATAGCTTCCTTGTCCTCCTGCATATCCTTGTTGTATGCAAGCGGAGTTCCCTTTAACATAACGAGAAGCGTGTTGAGATCTCCGTAAACTCTGCCCGTCTTGCCGCGGATAAGCTCCGTAACATCGGGGTTTTTCTTCTGCGGCATTATCGATGAACCTGTAGCATAAGCATCATCAAGCTCAATGAACTTGAATTCCCACGAGCTCCAGAGAATTATCTCCTCGGAGAAACGCGAAAGATGCATCATCAGTATCGAAATAGCCGAACACATCTCAACGCAGAAATCTCTGTCCGAAACACCGTCCAAAGAGTTCATCGTTATATCTTCAAATCCGAGCAGCTCGCAAACCTGCTTTCTGTTTATCGGATAAGTCGTTGTCGCAAGCGCACCGCTTCCGAGCGGCATTCTGTCCATACGCTTGTATGTATCCTCAAATCTGCCGATATCACGGATAAGCATCTGCGCATAAGCCATAATATGATGTGCAAATGTGATAGGCTGAGCGCGCTGTAAATGCGTGTAGCCCGGCATAATAGTGTCAAGATTCTTCTCAGCAATGTCGCAGAGAACACCGATAAGCTCTCTTATCATCGGAATTATCTCGTTAACTTCATCTTTGAGATACATTCTGATGTCAAGTGCGACCTGATCGTTTCTGCTTCGGGCAGTGTGCAAACGCTTGCCCGTGTCTCCAAGACGCTTTGTAAGCTCAGACTCAACGAACATGTGGATATCTTCCGCATTCGGATCAAAAAGCAGCTTGCCGTCATCAATATCCGCAAGTATGCCTTTAAGTCCCTCGATTATCTTTTCACTCTCGGACTTTTCAATGATGCCGCAGTCGCCGAGCATCTCAGCGTGTGCCATTGAACCCTTTATGTCCTGTCTGTACATTCTTGAATCGAATTTTATCGATGAATTGAAATCATTTACGCGTGAATCAACTTCCTTTGAGGAACGTCCCGCCCACATTTTGCTGTTCATAATTATGAAGCTCCTTATCCTTTTATTTATTCTTCCGAAGCAGCCGAAGTTTCCGCTGCCGCTTCCGTTTCAACCGTGTTATCCGCCTTCGTTGTTTCAATGCCAAGAAGCTCGGCTTCACTGTCAAGAGTTTTATCGGACGGAATTCCGTATTCTTCGATCTCTTCGTCCGTCATTCTGGTGAATTCCATAGTTTTCGTATCAATATCCCAGAAAAGATGATCTTTTCCGTCGATCTCTTCGATATTTATCAGTGCATACTGCTTCTGTCCGTCAGTCTGAACAACAAATTTTCCGTCTTTTATCGTGTATTTATCAAGCAAATAAGACGTTATCTGTTCGCCCTCAACATCATGACGCTTCAATACACTGTCCGTGAACTGATATGTCGAAAAAGAGGTCAGATCGCCGTCTTCATCATATACAGCCGAATCAGGGTAAAACCAAACGCCAATAAGCTTCTCCTGAAGCGCAGCATCCTCTTCACTCATCTGCGTGTCACCGCTTGCGCAAGCCGTAAACATCATTACAGCCGCAAAAACAACTCCGACCAGTATTTTTCTTATCTTCATCAAATTATCTCCCTAAATTAAGCTTGCAAAAGCTCTGCCGCAAACATATCCGAGGCAATACCGCACAAAACCTGATAAAAGCAAGTGCCGTGCGGTGTTGTCCCTGACATTTCAACAGTATTTTCCGCAATTGAATGTAAAATATACGTTTTCGCAGAAACAACACAAGGGCGGATAGCTGTCCGCCCTTATATTTTTTTAAAATGAACTTACTTGTTATCTCTCTTCTTGTCGAGCATAGCCTTTACCTTGATAGGAAGGCCGAAGAGGTTGATGAAGCCGGTAGCATCAGCCTGATTGTAAACGTGATCTTCATCGAATGTTGCAACTTCTTCATCATAAAGAGTGTAAGGAGATGTAACGCCTGCATTGATGATGTTGCCCTTGTAAAGCTTGAGCTTAACATCACCTGTAACAGTTTCCTGTGTCTTTGTAACGAAAGCGGAAAGAGCTTCACGAACAGGTGTGAACCACTGACCGTTGTAAACGAGGTCTGCAAAGTCGATAGCAAGCTTCTGCTTCATACGCTGTGTAGCCTTGTCAAGTGTGATAGTTTCAAGAACATCGTGAGCGTGGTAAAGAATAGCTCCGCCCGGTGTTTCGTATACGCCTCTGGACTTCATACCAACAAGACGGTTCTCAACGAGGTCAACAAGACCGATGCCGTTCTCGCCGCCAAGCTTGTTAAGAGCAGTTACAAGCTCTGTGCCGTTCATTGTCTTGCCGTCAACAGCTGTTGGGATACCCTTTTCAAAGTGGATAGTAACATAAGTCGGCTTGTCAGGTGCCTGAATAGGAGATACACCCATTTCAAGGAAGCCGGGCTTTTCGTACTGCGGCTCATTTGCAGGATCTTCAAGGTCAAGACCTTCGTGGGAAAGATGCCAGATGTTCTTGTCCTTGGAGTAGTTTGTTTCTCTGTTTATCTTAAGAGGAATGTTGTGAGCCTCTGCATAATCGATCTCTTCGTCACGGCTCTTGATGTCCCAGATTCTCCAAGGAGCGATGATCTGCATCTCGGGAGCGAATGCCTTGATAGCAAGCTCGAAACGTACCTGATCGTTGCCCTTACCTGTGCAGCCGTGGCAGATAGCGTCAGCGCCTTCCTTGATAGCGATCTCAGCGATTCTCTTTGCGATGATAGGACGTGCAAAAGAAGTACCGAGCATATACTTGCCCTCGTAGACAGCGCCAGCCTGAACGGTAGGATATACATAATCAGTGATGAATTCTTCTGTAAGGTCTTCAATGTAAAGCTTGGAAGCACCTGTCTTGATAGCCTTTTCCTCAAGTCCGTCAAGCTCAGTACCCTGACCAACGTTGCCCGAAACAGCGATAACTTCGCAGTTATTGTAGTTTTCCTTTAACCACGGAATAATGATAGAAGTATCAAGTCCGCCCGAGTAAGCCAGAACAACCTTTTTAATTTCCTTAGCCATTTTATTTTCCTCCATAAATATGTATTTGCATACATAGATTTTTAACGATCTCTGTCGTACAAGTTTTATTATACACCTATTCCTGCTTTTGTCAAGAGTTTTTGCATATTTTTCTTGATTTTTTATTTTTATGCATTAATTTCTGCATAATATTTAATTTTATGCAATTGCAAATGTATAAAATATGCATATCGGCTATATTTTTGCATAAAAATGTTCATAACTGACTGCAAAAGCCGAATTTTCCTAATAAAAATGCCCGACAGGATGCTCGAATGACCTGTCGGGCAAAAACATCATTAATACTGCGTGACCAGAAAAAGTATGACATAGTAAACTACCAGCATTATAGGCGACAAAATTATAGCCGTGATGCTTTTCTTTTTGTACGCTTCATTCTTGTATTTCACCGTGCCGATGATGCCAAGAATAAGACCAATGATAGGACCGATCACCGCAAAGATCAAAGCACATTTCGCAAGAGTGCCTGTTTCCCCCGACGTATCAGCCGAAGCTACGATTTTCTGCGAAGCCATATTCGCCGTTGCACAGCCGCACTTCGGACATATCAAAGCCTCATTGTCGATCTCATTTCCGCATTTTGAACAGAACATTTTTCATTCCTCCATATTTTATTATTTTTAATAGCATCCAACGACCGCACTGTCTTTTTTGCTTTGATTCATTTCGTCGGCACTGAGCTGATGCTTGTATTTCTCCGGAATAGGCTTGGGAGACCACAGCGCAAAATTAACCGTATATTTCGCAGGGTCAAATTCAACATAAGCATAACCGTCAAAGTCAGAACCCAAAATATCCTCCAAGTTTATCTCGGGGTGACTGCTTACACCGCTCCACTTTATCGAATAGTTTCCATCGGTGACATTGCCGAACGACAGGCTCGCAGTACCTCTCACCGTTCCGCCACCGCCACCCCCGAACGCCGCACGGGACAGCTCGGACGAAACAGCACGGTTCACCGTTTCCGCCCAACTCACTGCATCCGAAACGGAAACCTCGCTTGCGCCGCAGCCGCTCAGAGCAGCTATGCAAAACACAACCGCAACAGCACACACAACACTTTTGAACAGCTTCTTCATTTTCGATCTGAACATACAAATCTCTCCTCTTTGTTTTTTATATTCAACAGCCGTTTTAACAACTGTTTTTACCGAAAGATCAAACCTTACATCAAGTATTTTACAAATATCCATACCGCTGCGCCGATAATGCCGACAACGACCAAAAATCCCGTCATGAAATTATTTGCGGCTGTATTCTCTTTTTTCACCGATGAAAGATCATAATTCGGTTCATACCTATGTATTTTCTGCGAAAACCTGTCAATGGAATCATTATCCATCATATTGCTTCCATGCTTTGCTCTGAAGCCCTGATCAAATTCTATTAGCTTTTTCCATGAAAGCACTGCCAAGTCACTGTAAAATTTATCATTCATACCAAATATCTGCTCAATATTATTTCCGAAACAGCACATGATATTGGCAATATTAAGACATCTGCTCCTGTCTTCTCCGATAGCACTTCCCACGGAGTTCAAACTGCTCACAGCTCCGCTTATACCTGTAAGCATCATTGCACCGCTGCCCTTTGTAAGCGAATCGCAAAAATTATGCGATGCCGTTGTGAGCCATTGTGCCGTCGATAAACATTCATCATAAACCTGTTTTACAGCCTGCTTCTTTTCATTGTCATCTGCTATATTGTCATTTATCAGCCTGAGCACCTTTTCAAGACAATTTGATACACCGAGCGCAGCCGCACCGATCTGCCCGTTTTTGACCGTATTTGTTTTCAGTATAACGCAGTAAAACAGCGCCTCCCAGCTGTCGGGATCATGTGCACTTATATTTTCATAGTGTTTGAGAGCGCTCTCGGTATCGCCGGTCGCTCTCGCATTTCTCGCCGCCTGATAGAGTTTTTTCAGCTCATCTGTGTCATCGATCTTTACGACCCCTTCAACCATCATCTTTTTGGCTTCTTCGACCGTATATTTTGTACCGCAGGACTGACATACCATAAACCCGCCCTGCTTTACAAATTCGTTATTCCCGCACATTTCGCATACAATAGCTTTCATAAAATACCTCCCATAAAAATATATCCTGTGATCTGTGTCTGATTTGAGATTATCTCCGAAAAAACTGCCTATCAAGCAGATTTTTTACATTTTTTCTTATTATAAAGCAGAATTTTCTATTTGTCAAGTAGAATTTTCACCTAATAAATGGTTTTTTATATTTTCTTCTGCTGATAATATATAAATAAAAAGCTACAAAAATCCCGAAAGGAGCGAATAACAATGAATATCGACTACTGTGAAGTAGGACAGAGAATGGCAAAACGCAGAAAAGAGCTTGGTCTAAAACAATATCAGGTCTGCGAAATGATCAACGTGAATTACAAGTATATCTCCAATCTCGAAACAGGGCGTTCCGCACCGAGTTTGGAAGCTCTTATGGATCTATGCGCCGCATTGAAGACCACGCCCAATTACCTGCTCCTCGGCACGGACGGAAATATCTCGGATGATGTTATTTCCGAAAAGATAGGCAGCCTTGACAGCAAAAGCAAGCTTATCATCAACGATATAATCGATGCAATAAAAAAATACGAATAAAAGCCAAAACACAGCCTGCCATTCAGACAGACTGTGTTTTTTGTTATATGTTATATCAGGTTTACTTCTTCTCCCCGTCCCGAAGCTCCGAAATGATGTCAATAAAACTGTCAACATCATCAAAATCCTTGTAAACGGACGCAAAGCGAACGTATGCGACTTCATCTATCTCACGAAGAGCCGCAAGAACCCTGTCGCCTATCTCCGAGCTTGTGACCTGAGTCACCATTTTGTTCGCATAGTAGCTTTCGATCTCATCAACGATGCGGTTGATGTCCTCTGCGGAAACGGGACGCTTCTTCACGGCTGTGGAAATTCCTGCGATAAGCTTGTTGCGGTTGAAAAGCTCCGCCGTGTTGTCCTTTTTCGTGACGAGCAGAACGGGAACTTCGACCGATTCATAGGTCGTGAATCTTCTTCCGCAGCTCGTACATTCCCTGCGTCGGCGCTTCTGACCGTCAGCAGGACGGGAATCAATGACCTTTGTATCTTCAAAACCGCAGAACGGACAACGCATATCTTACCCTCCACAAAGCATAAACTTATGTTATAAAATCGTGATGTTATTATACAATATTTTTGCCTTTTTGTCAATACAGAGAGTATATTTTTGCATAAATATTCTGAAATATGCCTTTGAGTAAAAAATTCTTTTTCTTATGTGTAATTTATCTGAAAGTTTATTTGTCAAATGCTACAAAACAAGCGCATTTTCTTGACTTTTTGACCCGTTTGCTGTATAATTATACTACTAATAATTATAGAAAGATCAGGAACTGATAAACAGATGGCATTATCCCGTGAGGCTAAAAAAGCCTATAAAAAAGCGCAGAAACAAAAACGCAAGGAGCGCCGCGGTCACTGGCTGCTCATTCAGAGAGGCGACGGCGCAAAAGAGGTCGTCAGCAAGATCTTCACACAGCTCTGCCTTGTGATACTCATCGGCTGCATCTTTATACTCGGAAGCGAGCTTTGGCAGTCGGTCAGCACAAAGATTCTCAACGGAAACCTCAAAGACCTTATCATATCGCATATCTCCATAGGTGACAACGGCGGTGAGCTTCTCCCGAGTGCAAAACAGCTCCTCGCAATAAATGAAGATACCGTCGGCTGGGTGCAGATAGACGATACCAACATTGCCCTCCCCGTTGTCCAGAAAAAGAGCAGCGACGGCAATACATATTACCTCAAACGTGCATTTGACGGCAGCAAGAACAAGGCAGGGACTATCTTCCTCGACCGCCGTGCAACGCTCAATGCGCGCGAACGCTCGGACAACCTCGTCCTCTACGGTCATAACCAAAAGGACAAGACCATGTTCGGCGACCTCGCAAAATATAAGCACGACCTCGATTTCTATAAATCGCACCCGACCGTAACTTTCAGCTCGAATTACAGCACCGATGTGTATAAGATAATCGCCTGCTTCGTAACTCCCGTTGAAACATGGCAGACCGCCGACGGCGTTGTGTTCGATTACCATAACTACATAAACTTCGAGAATAAAGCTCAGTATCAGGACTTCATCGAAAACGTTGAGCTTCGCTCGCAGATAGTCACGGGCGTTGACGTTGAATACGGCGATTCGTTCCTCACCCTTTCGACCTGCTCGAACGAGTTTGAACCGTCCCGTTTCGTTGTCATCGCACGCCGCACACGCAAAGGCGAAGACCCGTCTGTCGATACTTCTCAGGCTTATACGAACAAGAGCGCAAAAGAACCCGACTGGAACGTTATCTATCATAGATAAAATTTTTATCAAAGAAAAATTTTTACACGAGGTAAAAATAGATGTCAAATAAAAGCTTTTCCGATAAATTTATACCGCAAAAGGACGATTCGCCGAAAGTAAAGGCTTCAAAGATCGTCACTATCATCGCCGCAGCCGTACTCGTTGTGACGGTCATCATACTTATCTGCCTTGTCATAGGCGAACAGCGCAACAAGAAGCTCAACGATGAACTTGCAAGCCAGCATACAACAGTCATAACCTCGGAAACAACTCCGCCCGTTACCACAGTCACCGAGGAGGAAACCACGGTAACTACCGCTCCCCCTCCGCTCGTACTGCTCGACAGTATGAAATCGTTCGTTGACGAAAATCCCGATACGGCAGGCTGGATAAAGGTCGGCGGTACATACATCGACAACGTTGTTGTCCAGACGGAAAACAACAGTGACTACCTCGACCGCAATTTCTACGGTCAGAAAGCTCAGCCGGGAACGGTCTTCGCCGATTACCGCTGCAATGTCAATGATTATGACGACAACCAGAGCAAGAACATTATCCTCTACGGTCACAACCAGCGCGACGGCACAATGTTCGGTACGCTCAATTATTATAAGGTCAAGCCGTCCTCGGGCAGCACAAAAGGCTTCGACTTCTATGTCAACCACCCGACCTTTGAATTCTCCAACCTCTATGAAGAATACACCTATAAAATTATCGCCGCTTTCGTTATCGAAGTCGAGCCAAGACACACCCGTGACGGTATCATCTTCGACTACCATAATTACATAAACTTCGGCAAGAACCGCCCATTTGATTCGTTCAAGGAAAATATTCTCGAACGCACAGCTATAAACACAGGCGTTGACTTTGACGAGAACGATAAGTTCCTCACCCTCTCCACCTGCTCGAACGAGTTTGAACCGTCCCGTTTCGTTGTCATCGGAAGACGTGTCCGTGACGGTGAATCGGCAGAGGTCGATACAACTCTCGCATCTGTAAATTACGAAGCAAAAGAACCCGATTACAGCTTCATCTATAATCAATAAAAGGATAGTTTTCAATGTCAGATAACAAGTTCGACTTTACGGTCGATGATATAATTGCGGAATTCGACAAGAAAAAAGCCGACCCGTCCGCATCGCACAATATAATAGAAGACTATGACGAGGAATTCTCTGAGGAGCTTTCGCCGAGCGGCGAGTATATCCCGCGCCACGCAAAGCCTGCTTCCGATGAGGGCGAAGCCGAGCAGACGGAGGATACCCCCGACAGTTCGGAAACTCCGTTTTCGGAAAGTACTCCCGAAGCTGATGCAAATCAGGAAAACGTTCCAAACGAAGCATTACCCGAGCCGAGTATCACCGAACAGGACAAGTCAGACGAGCCTATAGCCACAGAAGAACCAAAGTCGGAAGAATCCTCAGCTTTGCCCGAGTCGGATAACTCCGCAGGGCAGGAAACCGCCGGCCTTGACGAGCCTGTAAACACTTCGCCAACGGAAAGCGCAGTTCCCGAAACCATAGAAAATACGGAAAATGATATTACAGAAAGTAATATCATTGATGATATATCCGAAGAGGAAACAAACGAACCCTCCGAACCCGAAGCTCCGCCGCAGCCTACAGCCGTTCTTGACGGCGTTATCCCTGCGGAAAGCTTTTCCGACAAAAGCACGGGCGAAAGCGGCGCTTTTTCAAGTGTGTTCGCAAACGGACTTGACGATTCCGACAAAGCCGAAAACAAACCGCAGGAAACCGTTGAAGTCCTCAATGCCGATATCCCCGACTGGGGCGACATTCTCCCCGAGCCGAGCATAGAAGGAACCGTTGATGATGCTATCATCGATTATGAAAGCGAAGATATCGAGGAAGACGAAACCGTCCCAGAAGATATCGATGAAACCGATGATACTGTTGACGATGTTTCCGATGATGAAATAATCGACGACGAACCCGAATCGGACGAAGCAAATTTCGCAAAGGAAGACGCTCCGACCGAGAAAGAAAACTCCCCCGAACCCGACAGTGCCGAAAGCGTTTCCGAAAGCGAAACCGTTCAAACCGATGATATACCTCCGTTTGAACCCGAACCTATCACCCTCACAGCTGAAGAAGCTGCGGAAGATAATGCCAAAAAAGCGAAGAAGAATATCCTTAAAGAGCTTCTTCCGTGGAAAGGCGATACCGTCTTCGAGATGATACGAAAGATCGTGTTCATCATCGCAGTGATAATCTTTATCAGCGCAGGCGTTATGCTCGCAAGCACTCTTATCCAGTCGGACAGAGCCGTAAAAGACCTCGAACAGATAAAGGAAGTTGTTACCACAACGGCAAAAACCACTATCGACAGCGAGGGCAACGTTATCACCATTGCCCCGACCGAAGAAGAGGAACAGCAGCATAATATCGACATTATGTCCTATTATAAAGGTATAAGCGACAAGGTGGTCGGCTTTATCGAGCTTGAGGGCTGCGATATCTACCAGCCCGTAGTCCAAGACCCCGAGGACACGACCAATACCTACTACCTCACGCATACATACTATGACGAGCAGAACAAGGGCGGCGCTATCTTTATGGATTACCGCTGCACCGTCAGTGAGGACTATGTTTCCCCAAACCTTGTCCTCTATGGTCACAATCAGGAAGACGGAACAATGTTCGGCAACCTCAAAAACTATAAGCAGAACCTTAAATTTTACGCCGATAACCCGACCGTAACGCTCCGCACCGAGTATGAAACTGGCACATACCTTATCTATGCCTTTTTCGTAACCAATGCGCTCGAAAAGCAGGATTCCAACGGCGAGGTCTTCCATTATCACGATTATATCGAAGCGCTCAATGACGAAGCCACCTTTGATTGGTATATGGGCGAAGTCCAGTCGCGCAATCAGATAATCTCCCCCGTAAAAGCAGAGTTCGGCGACAAGCTTTTAGTCCTCTCGACCTGCTCGAACGAGTTCTCCAACTCACGTTTCGTTGTCTTCGCACGAAAGCTCCGCGACGGCGAAAGCGTTTCCGATTATGATTTCACCTCCGCTTCATTCAACCCTTACGCAAGGGGCGTTGACTGGACAGCTATAATGTCGGGTGAAACCACAACAACGACCGAGGAAACCACCGTTCCCGAGGAAACCGACGAAGAGGACGGCGAAACAACGACCAAAAAGAAAAAGAAGAAAACTTCCGCTTCCGACGAGGAAAACAGCGCAGATACATTAAACGCAGACAACACCGATCTTAATGTTGAGGTTGATGCAGATGTAACGACCGTTCCTCCCGATGCTTCCGATGATGAAAGCGAAGATACTACCACCAAAAAGAAAAAGAAGAAAACCACTACGGAAGCCACGGAAGAAACCTCCGAAGAAACCACTTCCAAGAAGAAAAAATCAACTACCGCCGATACCTCCGAGGAAACAACGGCTGAGGAAACCACCAAGAAAAAATCCAAGAAGACCACGACCGAAACCACAGCCGAGGAAACGACCTCCAAGAAAAAGAAATCAACTACCAAAGAAACCACTGCGGAAACTTCCGATACCGAAAATACCGAGGAAAGCACAGTCACAAGCGTTCCCGAAACCGAATCGGAAGAAACCACCACCGTTACCGCGAATTAAAGGAGTTTTTACATAATGGCACTCGCCGATGAAGTTTACCAGTCACAACATTATAAAGAAAAAGAAAAAAAGAAGAAAAAAAGCTTTTCCGAGGCATTTATCCCTCATAAGGGCGACTCGGGAAAGGAAATAGCCAGCAAAATATTCTCACTTTTCGCGATAGTTGTGCTTATCGCCTGCATCGCGGTGCTTGCGGTGTATTTTTACCACCAGTTTGAAGCGAAGCAGAACAACAACAAGCTCAACGTTATCTACAACAACGCTTCGAGCAGCTCCGCAGGCAAGAACGATACCGCGGACAGCGTTCTCCCCTCCGATAACATCGATGAAGTCCCCGAGGAACAGCGTCCGCCGCTTGTAAAATCCGAAGCTGCGGAAGAAATGCTTGCGATAAACCCCGATTATGTCGGCTATGTCTATATCCCCGATGTGTTCGGTGAGCCTGTCGTTCAGCGTGACGACAGCTACTACTTAAAGCACAACTTCTACGATCAGGTGCGCTCGGTCGGAACGGTCTTTGCAGACCCCCGAAACGTTATCAACGATTATTCCGACAAGCAGAGCGACAACATTATCCTCTACGGTCACAATAACCGCGACGGTTCAATGTTCGGCAACCTCGACTATTATAAATGGGATCTCAAATACTGGCTAAAAAACCCATTTGTCTACTACGATAACTATTACGAAAACTATACTTACGTCATCATATCCTCGTTCGTCATAAACACTCTCCCCGAGCATGACGACGGAAACGTGTTCGATTACATAAACTATGTCAATTTCAAGGACAGCGGAACTTATACTTTCGAGAACTTCAAGAAAGAAATAACCACCCGCAGCCAGTTCATCACAGGGATCGACTTTGATGAAAACGATAAATACCTCACCCTTTCTACCTGCGCATACGAATGGGACGAAGCGCGTCATGTTGTTATCGCAAGACGTCTTCGTTCGGGCGAAACCACCGATAATATAGATACCTCGAACTTCTATGTAAATCAGAACCCCAAGTGGCCTGCTATCTACTATAAGTTCAACGGCGGTTCATATACAGAATAAGATCTGAAAGGAAATCACTATGAAAAAAAGTACAGTTTTGAGCGGCATCGCATCTTTGCTGCTGGTCGCAGGGTTCTATACCTTTGCTTTCTGCCTTGTCGAAGATGTCGATGAAGAGCCGATCTCAATGGACTTCTACTATTCGACCGAAACGGACGCCGATACGGGAGAAGACATTGGCGAAGCGACCTCCGCCGCAGTTTCGGAATATGCAGGAATGGATTATTCCGATATCGTCACAAAGCACGAAGCAGTTACCACTGTTCCGCCGAATTTTGCCGATGACAGCGAAATTCCGATGAGCCTACCCTCGGGTCACGCCGAAGAGCTTGGCGATACGAACGAAAACAAGAACACAGCTTCGCACAACAACGTTTTCGCCGATGACAACGGTCAGGAAAAGGTGCTTTCACAGCTCGGAACAGAAGACGATCCCGCCGACGACCTTATGGAAGATCAGCAGGATTATGACGAAGATGCTGATGACGACGATGATGTTATCATAGACGATGACCCATCATCGGACTATGAACCTGCCGCAACAGCTACCGCTGCCGTAGACAGCCGCCTTGCGGATATCGCCCCCGTTTCCGTTGCCGATGTTGTCGTTACTATCGACGATAATCCGACCGAAACAACTCCGACCTTTATAACGAACGAAAACGTTAATGTAACTCAGACCGTTGCATCGGACGGCAATGAAGTTTTCACCGCGAAATACGGCGGCTCTGTACATACCGATGATGCTTTCGACCTCGTTTGCAGGATCGTAAACAACGAAATTTCCACTTATTTCAGCGATGAAGCTATCAAAGCGCAGGCTGTCGCTGCTTATTCCTACGTCAAGTATCACAACGTAAACGGACTTACACCGTCCGTCCTCGTAAAGAGTGATCCGCCGCAGCGTATCGTTGACCTTGTTTCCTCTGTTTGGGGAAAATGCTGCTATTATAATGGCAAGGTCGCACAGACCGTTTATATGGCTTCATCCTCGGGATATACGGCTTCGTCCGTAAACGTATGGGGCGGAAGTATTCCATACCTCGTCAGCGTTGAATGTCCTTTCGATGCGGACGGCGACCCCAACTACGGCAAGCAGACAAAGTTCTCCGAAAGCGAGATACGTTCCTCACTCGAACGCTACCTCGGCATAACACTCTCGGATAACCCCGAAAACTGGCTCACCGTTACGGGACACATCGACGGCAACTATGTTTCGACCGTTGACGTTGACGGACAGGCTACTATCACGGGACGCAAGCTTCGTGAAAGCGTACTTTCATACAATCTCAGAAGCGCAAGCTTCGATATTTCCTATTCGGACGGATATTTCATCTTCACGACCTACGGCTGGGGACACGGCGTAGGAATGAGCCAGAACGGCGCGAACTACCTCGCAAAACTTGGCTATACATACGATCAGATCTTGAAGTATTACTATACGGGAATTGATGTATTATGATTACAATGTATGAATTAATAGAGAAGACAAAGCATGGCGCAGAGCTTTCTGCTGAAGAGATCAATTGGTTTGTTGCCGGATATGTTTCCGGCAGCATTCCCGATTATCAGGCTTCGGCGTGGCTCATGGCGGTATGCTTTTCTTCTTTATCGGACAAAGAAACCACCGACCTCACAATGGCAATGGCGCGCTCGGGCGATATGATGAAACCCGACCTCGATAAATTCTGCGCCGATAAGCACAGCACTGGCGGAGTCGGTGACAAAACAACGCTCATAACCGCCCCTATCGCCGCAAGCTGCGGAATATACGTCCCCAAAATGTCGGGCAGAGGTCTTGGACATACGGGCGGAACTATCGATAAACTCGAAGCTATACCGGGATTCAACACCTCGCTTTCGTACAGCGAATTTATGTCCTGCGTGAAGAATGTCGGCTTTGCAGTCGCAGGTCAGACGGGTTCGCTCGTCCCTGCCGATAAAAAGCTCTATGCCCTGCGTAACGCCACCGCAACCGTTGACAGCATACCGCTTATATGCTCGTCTATCATGAGCAAAAAGCTTGCCACGGGCGCAGACGGCATCGTCCTCGATGTAAAGGTCGGCGACGGCGCATTTATGAAGACCGAGGAAGACGCAGAAAAGCTCGCCCGCGCAATGGTCAGCGTCGGAACTCTCGCAGGAAGAAAATGCTCCGCCGTCCTCACTGATATGGACCAACCGCTCGGAATGGCTGTCGGAAACTCGCTCGAAGTCATTGAAGCTATCGAAGCACTTAAAGGCAACGCCCCCGCCGACCTGCGCGAAGTTTCGCTCACCCTCGCAGCGGAAATGCTCCGACTTGCAGGCAAGGGCAGCTTTGAGGAGTGCTTTGCTATAGCTGAAAACGCCCTCACCTCGGGAAAAGCGCTTGAAACGCTCCGCAGAATGATCTCCGCACAAGGCGGCGACCCGAACGTTACCGAAGATTACTCGCTTTTCGGCAAAGCTTCGCATACCCTCGAAGTTTTCTCGAGCAAAGACGGCTTTATAAACAAAATTTCCTGCGAAGAAACGGGAATGATATCCCTCAAACTCGGCGCAGGAAGAAAATCCAAGGAAGCTTCTATCGACCCGACCGCAGGCATAATATTTGATAAGAAAGTCGGCGACTTTGTGCATAAAGGCGAGCGTCTTGGTACGCTTTACACCTCTACCGAGTGCGAATTAAACGAACTCGGCGAAGAATTCCGCTCGATTTTCCGCATAGAACCGTCACTTTCGGGCGATGAGAAAAAAATTATAAAAAAAGTTATAAAAGGTATTGACATTTAATATTATATGCTGTATAATATTAAATGTCAAGCAAGATAAATATTCCCGTGCGGAAGATGTAAGCAATGTCAAGGATTGCCGATCATCTTTAACACTAAACACCTACTTTAGACAGGAGGAAAACATAATGAACGATGTAATCGAAAAAATCAGCAAAACTATCAGCGAAACAGGTAAAGTAGTCAGCGAAAAAACAAAGCTTGTAGGCGAAACCGCAAGACTCAACAGCAAGATCCTCTCAAAAGAGGGCGTTGTCCGCTCGAATTATTCCGCTATCGGCGAGTTCTATTATAATAAGTATAAGGACGCTCCCGATGCAGATATCGCAGACACCGTAAACGAGATCACAGAAGCTCTCAACTCTATCGACGAGATGAAAGCGCAGATACTCTCCCTCAAGGGCGCAGTAAAGTGCGTAGAGTGCGGCGCTGAATGTCCTATCGAGAATTCATACTGCGGTCACTGCGGCGCAAAGCTCATAAAGCCCGAACCTCCCAAGGAGGAAGAGCCTGCCGAGGAAACAGAGCAGACCGAAACAGCAGAATCCCCCGAAGCTGCCGAAGCAGCAGAGGAAAAGCACGAGGTACTTGAAGGCGAAGTTATCGACACCAACAAGACCGAGGAATAATTCAAGTGTTTAATTAAACAAAATAAATGACATCATGATCGACAGCAGGAATGACATTTTTACCCGACATTTGATTTTGACAGCGCGAAAAAACACCACGAATGACAATTAATATTGACACCACGCTATGACAACTCGGCAAAACAACAAGTTCCGACATCAGGTTATGACATCTCAGCAAAACATCACGTTTCGACAGAATTTAAGACAGCAGGCAAAGACATCACGAACGACAATACATATTGACATCAAGAAAAACACCATTGTTCAACATCATAATAGGTGACGCAAAGCCGCCGCAGTTCATTTTGAACTGCGGCGGCTTTTATGCTGTAAAAATATACTATTATAAACAAACTGCCCTTAGAGAAATTTCTAAGGGCAGTTTCATTTTTAATTTCTGAACTGTGCCATAAGGTCGTCGAGTGTTCTTGCCTGACCGCTGAGTTCTTCACTCGATGCGGCGGATTCTTCGGCAGTTGCGGCGTTCTTTCTGGCGATATCTGAAATAGCGCTGAGCTTATCCGTGATAACGCTTATCTGCGCTCTCTGCTCGTCGCAGGCGTTGGAGATGCTCTCAACGAGGGTGTTTACATCTCTCGACTTTGTTGTAACGGCATCAAGCGATTCGGCAGTTGCATTTGCGATAGCCGAGCCCTTTGCGACAGCTTCGGTCGTGTTCTGGATAAGCGCCGTTGTGCCCTTTGCGGCTTCTGCCGACTTCGATGCAAGGTTTCTTACCTCATCGGCAACGACTGCGAAGCCCTTGCCTGCCGCACCTGCTCTTGCGGCTTCAACAGCGGCGTTAAGTGCAAGGATATTGGTCTGGAACGCGATATCATCAATTGTCTTGACGATCTTTTCGATCTGCGTTGACATTTCGGTGATCTGCTCCATTGAATCAAGAAGCTCTTTCATGCTGACGTTGCTGTTCTCGATACATTCACCCGTCTGGTTGGAGTAATCCCTTGCCTTGCCGGCGTTTTCAACGCTCTGTGAAACGAGCGTCATAAAATGTTCGATTATCTCGTTAAGTTCGTCAACGGTCTGCGACTGCTCGCTTGCGCCCATTGCAAGGCTTGTTGCTGTTTCGGAAACGCTGTCTGCGCCGATAGTTACCTGCAAGGAAGCTGTGCTTACGCCCTCGATAATGTTCTGCATCGAAGAAGCAATACCCTCGATCGAGCCCTTGATAGAGGAGAAGTCGCCGACATAATCAGCCGAGAACTGAACATTGAAGTTTCCGTTTGCCATATTTTCAAGGTTTGTTGAAATATCATTTACATAGCCTTTGAGCGCCGTGTTCGTCTTTGCAAGCGCTTCACACAGAACGCCGAGAATATCATCGCCGAAATAATCGGGAGCATAGCTGAGATCGCCGCTTTCCATGCTGATGATAGCCTTATGTATGCTCTTTACAGGCTTCAGACACTTTTTAAGGATAAACCTTCCTCCGAAAAGAACTGCCAGTATCGCAGGAACAAAGATCGCAATGTAGACTGTCTTAAGCATACGGAGGGAACGTGAATATTCTCTGTAATCGATGCTGTAGCCGAGCTGCCAACCGTTTGAAAGTGGCGAGGTGCATACCATGACTGTTTTGTTATTGTAATCCTTTATCTTTACAACGGAATCGGCTGTGATATTTTTTCCCGAATACTGCGGCACATCGGCAACATTAACATATTTTGCTTCGCCGTCTGCGGCAGTCGGAAGAAAATCAGCGTTTTCGTGTACGATAAAATCGCCCGCTGTTGAAACAAGGAACGTGTATGAATTATCATATATCTTGAACTCGCTGCATTTTGCAACCAGTTCATCAATAGTAACATCTGCACCGACAACGCAGAAAAGCTCCGATCCCTTTTTGATTATTTTTGCAACGGTGACAACAAGACTGCCCGTGTTCGCATCGATATAAGGGTCGGTGCAGATCATTTTTCCGTCTGCCGCAACCGCGTCCTTGTACCAGTCGCGCTCGGTGACGATAAGACCCTCAGGAACAGGGATACCCGAGGCAAAAACTACATCTTCATTCGGATAGCAGACATAGTTTTCCATTATCGAGCTGTCAAGCGCTTTCTGATCGTTGAGAGCTTTCATCGTTTCGTTTCTGTCCAGTCCGTAATCCGCAACGGAACGTCCGACAAGGTTAAGTCCCTCGTCCTTGTCATATATCCAGCTGTCAAGTTCATTCGCATAGGCCTGCATATCCGCAATGATCTTTCCGCGCTGTTCATCTCCGACTATCTTGTTCGAGATCGCATATCCAACACCCGTAACAAGTACCTGAAGTATGACCATTATCGCACAGATGTAGACAAGTATCTTCTTGTCAAAGCCGAATGTCTTCTTTTTCAATTTCGCTCACCATTTTTAATATTTTTTCAAGCTCACCCGATGTCACCAATATCTTATGTTTTTCTGAAAGTCTGAAAAACTGTGAACACCAGCGCAAAGCAAAGATTGTAAGCGCAGGTCATTGTTGCCGAAAGCTCGCCGAAGCATTTGAGAAGCACCATTGCGAAGCATATCATTATTCCGAGCAGCACCGAAACCGCCTCGAGCGCAATGCCGGTCGTGATAGTTCCACGGAGATTTTTGCAGCCGCATATTATAGATGAAAGCGCCGCAAATTTTCCGGAGCAGGCAGCCGTTGCCTTTACCTTCGGCTCATACGAAACAGTTTCTTCATACTTTTCATAAAGCCTGAACGGCAGCAGCTTGAAATATTCGGACGAAACTCCGTAAAGTTCCGAAATAAGATTTATCGAAATGAGTGAATCGACCGTCTTTATCACCGTGTAAACGCCCTGCTTTGAAAGCTCCGTCAGCGCCCTCTTGACTTCGAGCGAGGGGCTTATCTCAACAATGAACATCGCCGAAAGCTCACCCGAAATAGAGAGATATACCGCCGATCTTCCGCCGCGCGTGTATTCCTGCTCCTTTGCCGCCGAGGGAACTTCCTCAATGCTGTGATTTATCATAAGTTCACGGCTGCCGAGAAGCACACGCTTGTTGTTTATCCAGCCGCAAAGTCCCATTGAATCCTCGAAAATATAGCTTTCAACGGGGTCAAGAAGTTCGGTCTTTCCTGCGATGATGTCGTAGAACATATTCTTCAGTATGCTTCCCGACTGATTCGTAAGGCTCGCCGCCTCAACGATAGCTTCATCTATCCTCGTGTCGGAGAAAACCTTTATCGCCGAAAGAGTAACGCTTCCCTGAGGGAAAAGCTGCGCAGCGTCAATGAGAACGCTGTTCGTGTCGGCGAATTCTTCAACTGCATCATATCCGAGCAAAGCGCCCTGAAGCTCCGAATTCTTCTTTGAAGCTTTCTCCATAGGAAGATTTACAACGAGCATCAGCGAAACTGCCGAGCATATTGCAACGCAGCCCGTGAATACCGAGAATCCGACATAAGCGCCTGCTGAACCGTACTCACCCTTTGCCACGAAGCCTGCAAGCACTCCGACTATCACTCCCGCCGCAAGTATTATCGGCGTGAATACACGGCAGAAATTGTCCGTGCTGTCGGGCGCATACGAAATTTTGAGAAAGTCGCGGAGCATCTCCGTCTTTTTCATCGAAACGAGGTTCGGAAAATCACGAAGCGTTCCGCGCGTGAAATTCTGCGCCGTTTCTTCGTCCTCGACCTTTAGCAGAGCGTATTTGTCACCGCTGCCCGAAACGAACCCAAAGCTTCGCTTTGTCCTCGTCACTATCAGCAGCTTTCCTATCGTGTTGAACAGCAGCGAAAGTATCGCCGTCGTGAGGTAAATATGTACGATGCTGCCCTTTATAAGATTGCTGTTCGCGAACATTATAACGCAGTTCGCAATGCCCGTCACCATCGCAACGGCGCTCAGACTGTCGCAGTCGGCTTTCATCGAAAACAGCTTTGAAAGTCCGCAGCTTATAACGGGATAAGCCGAAAATGCCGCAAGTATGCCTATTATCGCATTGACGAAAAGATATGTGTTTGTCTGGGTCCTCTTGCTGAGCAGATCGAACATCGGGAAGATGTTGAGGTCGTTCGCAAGCGAGATATACGCGCTCACCGCAAGGCAGACCGCAACCACGATGAGCCTGAGCGTGAGCGTTCCCTTTATTCGGTCAATGTCGCTGACAACAGCCGCCGCGTCATCGTATTCCTCATAATCTTCGATAGCCTTTTCGTCCGTATCTTCGTCAGGCTCGTCCTCCTCGTCACCGACAAGAACGAAATCCTTTATCTTCTTGCTCCTGCGCTCTTTGAGCTCGTCAAGCTTTGCCGATTCAGCGTCTATCTTGAACTGCGCCGTATCGGGCAGTATCTTGTCCTCCAGCTTTAAGTCGATATCCGATATCGACTTTCTTTCAACGGGAGTAACACCCTGAGTCCTCGACATTCTCTCTTTGCGAAGTCGGCGCATCTCATCGGAAAGCTCACCGCCCGCATCATCTGTCGGAATTTTCCGAGTGAAGAATTCTGTTATGCTGCGATGCTGAGTGAACTCCTTTTTCGCTCTCTGCGCAGGGCGTTCCTTGGAATATTCATCAAGTATCTCATCAAGGCTCTTGCCCTTTTTTATCGTTTCGGAAGTCTTGTCCTCCGCTTCATCGCCGTCCGCATTGTCCTGCGCAATTGCTTCATATTTGTCAAAAGGACTTGGCTGAACGGGTTTCTGTACAGTCGGTTCGGGCGTAGGAGCTTCTTCCTTTTCCGCTTCCTCCTGCTTCTTTCTGTTTTTGAAGCGCTGAGCGAGCGAATCGCCCTTTTCAGCCTTTTTATCGTCCTCAAAGCCGCTTTCTATCTTCTCTGAGAAAGAACGCTCCCTGCCCTGTCCTTTTACGACCTTTTCGGGAGTTTCGCTCTCACGCTTTGCGACCTCGTTCATCTTTTCGGAAAGCTTGCTGTACTTCTCCTCAAAAGCGCCCTCGGACTTCGGCGGCTTTTCCGATTTTCCGCCCGTATCATCAGCGGCTTCTTCGTCTATCTTCCCGAAAATATCCGTGTTGTGCAGTGTTACCGTTTCGGTGGGATCGTTTTTGCGGAAATTTTCGAGCAGCTCGTCAACGCTTTCCTTTTTGCCGTCATCTCCGCCGCCTTTGCCCGAATATTCGTTTATGATATCATCGACCGAGTAAAGCTTGTCTGCCAAAATTCTTCACCCCCTAACCGTTTATTTTTTCAGTCCGCGTCTTCGGACGGTTTCATACATAAAAATTCCTGCCGCAACCGAAGCGTTCAGCGAGTTGACCTGACCGAACATCGGCAGCTTCAACAGAAAATCGCATTTTTCCTTGGTGAGCCTGCCCATTCCGAAGCCCTCCGAACCGATAACGATAGCACAAGGTCCGCTCGTGTCTACCTTTGTGTAATCCTCGCCCGAAGCGTCCGTGCCGTATATCCAAACACCGTTCTCTTTCAGCTCGTCGATAGCCGCCGCAAGGTTAGATACCCTCGCAACGGGAACATAGCTCGCCGCACCTGCCGAAGTCTTGTAGACCGTCTGATTCAGCGAAGCACTTCTTCTCTTCGGAATGATAACCCCGTCAACACCAGCCGCCTCGGCTGTACGAATTATCGCGCCAAGGTTGTGTGGGTCTTCGATCTCATCACAGATTATGATAAACGGGTCAGTGCCCTTTTCCTTTGCCTTTGCAAGTATCTCCTCAACGCTCGAATATTCAGCGCAAGCGCCCGAAGCGATAACGCCCTGATGCGACTTTCCGTCCGACATCGAATCAAGCTTCTGCGAGCTTACCTGCTTTACAACAATATCGCGTTCCTTTGCCATTTTGCAGATAAGACCGATGCTTCCGCCGCTGTCGCTGTCAACATAGACCGTGTCTATCTGCTTTCCCGATTTCAAAGCCTCGATAACGGGATTTCTGCCGATGATAAGACCGCCGTTGTCATCGCGTTCATCGTCACGCTCAATGCGCTCATCGCGCTCATAACGCTCGGACGGATTTCCGAAACGCTCATCATCGTTGGAACGTCTTTCACGGTAACCGCCGCTTCTTCCCACAGGGCGTGAGCCGCCGCGTTCGTTACGGTCATATCCGCGGTCATTTCCTTGTCCGCTCCTGAAATTTCTGTTGTCGGAACTGCGCTTCTGCGGTGCATTTCCTCTATTATTATTGTAAGCCATATTTACTCCTTAAATTTTATATAAAAAAGTGCATACTCTGCCTAATTATAATATTATCTTTAATAGTATAGCATATTTTTGCATAAAATGCAATAAAAAATGCCGAAAAAACGCCTTGTCTTTTCGGGATAATATATATTTTTCAGCCAATAAGCTTTTTGAATGAGTTCGCATTAAGGATAGTGTTTGAAACGAACTTTCCCTTGTAAAAATTCGCCCAGTTGTTGAAAACGCAGGGTACATTCTTTGCCTTTTCGAGCGTGTCCACCTTTATGAACGTTATCGGGATATTGTTTTCCCGTGCATATTCGGTCAGCTCGTTGACCTCATATTCAACATAAGGACATTCAGGACTGTAATAGACCGTGAAATCTTCGCTTTCAATTGCCATTTTCCGCGCGCTGTCACTGAATTTCGGCGGCTCATTTTCATCAAATTTAAGTGCAAGCAACTGAAATTCGCCCACCTCGTCAGCGACCTTAAAACCGAAATGCTCAAAGAATTTCTTCTCGCCGAGGAAAGGCTTCTTCTTTTTTGAAACGAGCGTGCATAAGCCGCTCATGTTCTTTGACTTAGCATCTTCAATAGCATATTCGAGCAGTTCCTTGCCAATGCCTTTGCCCTTGAAGCTTCCTGCGACCCATAAGCAATAAATGTATTCGTAATTTTTGCCGATAACAGGTGTCCAAGCCGTTTCTATCGGCTCATACTCGATAAAAGTTTTGCCCCTCGCATCAAGCTTGCGGAAAACGTGACCATCGGTAAGCTTTGACTTTATCCACGCCTTTTTACATTTCACACCGGACTGATGCTTTTTGTCACCGATAGCACAGCAGATATGCTCATCGTCAATGTTTTCAGCGGTAAGTTCGATGTATTCGTTCATTTTAAATCTCCCGTTCTGTCTATCTGTTTTGCCAATATAAAAATGTATGCCGATCTTAATAAACCAAACGGGCGGATATAATATCCGCCCAATTGATTTTTAAACTAAATTTGCGCAATGAATTACAGATCAAACTTATTCGTCAACATCAAGTGTAAGTTCGATATCAACATCTCCGTCACTTCTTGCAAGGGTAAGGGTCATTATTTCTCCTGCCTTATGCTTATTCTTGATCTTTACAAGTTCGTCCATTGTGGAGATCTCTGTGCCGTCAGCTTTAACGATAACGTCGCCTGCTTCAAGTCCTGCGGCTTCTGCGCATGAACCAGGTTCAACGGAAGCAACGAGAACGCCGCTGTCTACGGGGAGATTATAGTAACGCTTTACTGCGGACGAAATTTCAGTACCCGTGATGCCGATCTTCGGTGTTGTGTTCTTAACTGTGCCCGTTGTCATAAGTTCATTGAGGATAGGGAGAGCGTCCGTGATAGGAATTGCAAAGCCTACGCCGTCGACTTCGGAACTTGCTATCTTCGAGGAAGTAATTCCGACTACCTGACCTTCGCTGTTAAGGAGTGGACCGCCCGAGTTGCCCGGGTTTACTGCCGCATCGGTCTGAAGAAGCGTCATTGTTGCTGTGCCGCCTGCGACCTCAACGCTCATTTCCTTATTAAGTCCCGAAATGATACCGTTTGAAGCGGAAAGTCCAAGTCCGAGAGGATAACCGAGCGTGATAGCCTTATCGCCCATTTCAAGCGTTGTCGAATCGCCTATTTCAGCAGGAGTAAGTCCCGTTGCGTCAATCTTGAGGACTGCAAGGTCTGTGTTAGCGTCGTAGCCAACGATAGTTGCGTCATACTCGGTCTCATCGTCCAGTGTAATGGTGACTTTATCAGCCTTTACAACTTCGGTCTGGCTTGACGAGTTGTTGTAATTGTTGTAGAAATTATCGAAGAAGTTGCTGAACGGGTCGAACTGATTGTTGCTGTTCATGCTCGTTTTAACTTCGGTCGTGATAACGTGCGCATTGGTAACGATGTAGCCGTCTGCACTGAATACGATGCCCGTACCTGTGCTTGCGCCGCCTGCGGAGGTGAATGTGGAGGAAACAAGAACAACGGAAGGCTTTACCTTTTTGATAACGTCATTGGTTGTCATTTCATCGTCCGAAGAGCTTGAAGTTGAGCCAAGTGCGGAAACCTTGTTGGAATTGCCGCTGTCGGAGGAAACCGTTGTCTGCTGTGTGATAGCAGGCGCTTCAGTCTGGACCGAAGCCGATGTGCTTACGCTGTCGTTTGAACGTGCGAGATAAGCTCCGCCGTAGCCCGATGCACCGCCTACAAGAATTACTGCGAGCAAGCCTGCAATAATTTTTCCTGCACCGCCCGACTTCTTGGGAGGCTTCTGCTCAGGGTCTGTTGGTGTGAATCCGCCGTTTGAATAAGTATAGTTATTTGAATCGTACATATAAATGCCGCCTTTCATTATCTGTATTTATTGGAGGTATCTTTTATCATTTCCTCCCGATCACAGTTTATATTCTAAAGCATCTATGTGAGAATAATGTGAAATCAATTTGAAAATGGAATAAAAGAACAAAACGTGTTTTTTTCATATAAGTTCGATCATATCCGACAAATTTTCACAAACCGTACAATCGAACCCCTGCGCATCGTTATTATGTACAAGTATCGCAGGAATACCAACACCGAGCGCACCCTTTATATCGCTCTGCGGATTGTCGCCGACCATAAAGCATTTCTCGGGGTTTCCTGCCATTTCGAGCGCAAGCTCAAAAATTTCACGCCGCGGCTTGTCAAAGCCTACCTGCGCAGAAATTATCATTCCGTCAAAATACGGCGACAAACCTATCTTATCCATTGTAACATCAAGTTCGGGGTAGTTGTTCGAAAGAAGATAGTGCCTGTAGCCTTTTTCACGAAGCGCTTCAAGCGTCAAAACAGTATCATCGTACAAATGATAGTTTTCGGGTTCGAGCAGAACTTCTCGGAAAAGCGGAAGAAGCGTTTTTGCTTCACTCTCCGTAATCCCAACAGCTTTATATACCCTCTGTATATGTTCAAAGGTGTAGTCCCACCATTTTTCACCCGTAATTTCGTGCATATCCTCATAATAAAAGTCCCACGAAAAGCCGTGCGACATCGGCGGACGGATATCATCGAGCGTAATGTCATTGTGCGTGGTGTAGCGCTGTAAGCATCGGTAAAGCGAACCGCTCCAGAGATGCTCGGAATGGACGAGTGTCCCGTCAAAATCCCAGAAAATTGCTTTGTTCATATTTCTCCTTATAAAGAAACGCCGATACTGCCTTGTCGGAACAAGCTAAACGGCGTTTTTGTTTTACTTTAAAATATTAAGTCCGTAGTTCCTGCAAAGGTCTTCCAGTCCCCTCGGATATATCATTCCGAGCGGCGAGATGCGGAAGCCGTCCTCACTGCGGATAAGCTCGATGCCGACAACCGTTCCGACATCGAGCGGCTTCGGGAGCATAAAGATATAGTTCGTTCCGTTCGCAAGCGTTATCGAAACGGCAGGATTGGAAAGGTCGCTGAAATTTAGGTTCAGCGGATTGCTGTAAATAGAATACGCAATATCTATTTCCGCAACATCATGAGGGATAAGGTCAAAATTGATATGGAAAACCTTTTTGTCGGGCGCATTGAGAAGCTGAACTCCGCCGCCGAGCGAGTGGTCATTGCCGAAGAAAACGAACCTGTCATTCTGCGTGACCGTTCCCTCGTCATTCGCCATAAACGCGAACGCATCGACTTCCATTGGGAAATCCTTGTTGTCATAGAGAAGCTCGATCTGCGCCGTCGGCGAATCTGCCTTGACGAGCATTCCTCGCTCGATTATAAGAAGCTCACGCGGCTTTTTTTCATCATCATAAGGCATGGGCGCAAGAAGCTCATCTTCGGCGCTGTCCTCTTCCTCATCGGGATAGATAACGCCCTGCTCGCCTATCTCGTCCTCGGTCGGTGCAGGCTCGGCTTCGTATATGAGTGCGCCGTCCTCAAAACCGTAAGCGTTCGGAACAGCCTCGCCCGAAATGTATATTCTGCGCTTCACGCCAGTTTCGAGCGAAAGTTCACCATAAAGCAGAGTTCCGCTTCGCATCGGTTCAATTTCGATAAGAACTGTGTTTTCACCTGCGGAAAGTTCTGGTTCGGGAATGTTCACTCCGCTTGCATTTGAAAAAAGCCGTGCGGAGGTCGGAAGTTCGATGTGTATTCTCACGGTACAAAGCGTATCGGCAGGAAAAGCACCGATGTTTATCACGGTCGGGATACCGAAATATCCGTCCTCGCCGTCAATGCCCATGACCTTGCCGCTGACGGTCACATCGTTGAGTGCCGTCCCCTTGCAGGACGAGCAAAGCGCCGTTCCTATCCTCGGAGTGAGGTGTTCAATATGCAGATCGTTTATCTCAACATCGGGCGCATTTATCGTAAGCGCAGTTCCTCGGTCGCAGAGAAGAAGCGCGCCGTTTCCATATATAGTGCAGGGAACGCCCACCGTAAAATTGCCCTCATATTCGCCGTGGGGAATCTTTATCTCGCCGTTCATTTCAGCAGAGTCAAGCATTTTCTGAAGCTCCTGTGCTTTCACGAACGTACCTCCTTTGCGCCGCTTTCAGTGCAGTGCCTCTTGCATATCTGACCGAATCGGAGTGCCGAAATGCCTGTCAACAACGTGCCTACAGCCGCCGCGCCGATGATAACAGCATTGCCGACAGCAGATGCACCTATCTTCGCGCCGAAATACATTGCCGCCGCCATTAACACTATTATCGCAGCTCTCAGCGCTTCGTAAGCCGAAGCGCCTTTTCTTATCTCATCTGCGCAGTCCATACTTACAGCTACGGACTCAATGCCGTCAAGCGCGGTGCAGTCGGCAATTTCCTTTGCCGCCGTACAGCTTTCGGACGAAGCATAAACAGCATCGGCGTTCTCGCATTCGAGCGCATCATGAACATCAACAGCAGTCGTGCCGACAGTTTTTCCTGCCGCCTTTGCAAGCTCAATAAGCTTGCTCTTGTCGCATCTGCCTGTAATTATCTTAACTTTTTTGAGTGCCTTTGCGGCTTCGTTAGGGGTCATTTCGATAAGCTTTTTGTATGAGATAACATCGTCCGCGCCTGCACTTGCAACAGCCTTGTCGGGGAGCGAAGCATCATCGTAGGGAACGAGAAGTATTGGCTTGCAGCTGTGTTCCGAAAGCTTTTTGAATGAGTTTTCGGCATTGCCGCGGTATTTTTCGCGAATGGTCATCATTCCGATGAAAACCTTTCTGCCGTCCCAAAGCTCCGCCGCATAAGCAATGACGGAGTTGCCCTGAAAAATAAGCTCCTCCGCAAGCGCTTTTACAGCCGCCGAGGACGAAAATGCTTTTTCCTTGCCCGTTCCGTCAAAACAGCTTTCACAGCCGTTTATAATTTCGCTCGGGTCGCCGCGCAGGAAGCGTTTGCAGCCGTTTGCAGGAAGATCGCCTTTGACAAGCTCAGCGTTTATCTCAAGCTCGACCGTGCTTTTAAGGCGCTCTGCCATAAATGTCATTTCTGCGGCTTCATAAGGGTCTGCGCTGATTATCCTGCCCTTGTTCACAAGAGAGGAAGTGTTCTCAGCCGCCGCATTCGCCGCAATAGTTCCGAGAGGATACGGGACTTCGTAAAATTTCGTCATTGTCGAGCCGCTTCCGTCCGTGAAGCCGACCGCCGTTGGAGTTCCGTCCGTTACAAAGCCGCTTCTATCGATGAAAAGAACATCACACTTAGGCGTGAGCGTTCTCATCTCAGCACCGTTTCGGCGAATTTCCGTTCTGCCTGCGGAAAGATATTCCCCGAGAGGGTCTTTCAGACCTGCTCCTGCCATAAAAATGAGCGAGGCGAAGAGCGCCGTTTTCATCGGGAGCGAAGTCATTCCAAAGCCGCTTTTTTCAGCCTGATATGCCGCAAAAATGACCAGCAGTGCCGTCAGAACAGCACTCGCCAATATACAGAACGTATATTTCTTCGATGATATCACAAGAGGTTTAGCAAAGCTTTCCTCGACCTGCGTAACTTTCATTACAGCGTGACCCGAGGTGACGAGCGTTCCCTTTTCGAGCGTGTATTCGCCCGAAATATCTTCTTCAAGCTCATCTTTCATATCACGTCGCACAAGGTCTGTCCTGCCGTCCTTGTCTATGGTGATATCACCCGTCTGAACGATGCCCTCGGCAGGAACGATATCCCCTGCTGTGAGCAGAACATAGTCGCCCTTGACGATATCGCCCGAATTCACCTCGGCAACGGAGTTTCCGCATCTGTAAACTTTGCATTTGTTTCCGCTGTGCAGAGCGCGTGTTTTCCCCTTTCTGCTGTGGAGCGCACTTTCCCATACGCATACGATAAAAAGCGCCAAAGCATTCACTGCAACGGAAATCACGCACGGAATGATGCCGTGCAGACCTCCGCCGAGCGAGAAAATTATCCCGAAGCATAAGCACAAAAGCAGGATTATTATATATACCTTTACGGGCACTCTCCCGAAGCGTTCGGAAAAGCGTTTCCCCGCAGTTTTTGAAGGCTCTTCCGCAATGCGGTTCGAGCCGAATTGTTTTCTGTGGCTTTCCGCCTGATTATCAGTAAGACCGTTGAATGTCATCTTTTATTTCATTCCTTTGATTATTGAAACCTTTATAAGTGAGCCGTTTTCCTCACGGCAGGCACGGAATACTGTTCCGTTTGTGAGCCTTATCGCCTTTCCTGCGGGAACGGGACTTCCCATAGGTGACATAAGTCCCTCGGCGTGGCTGTTTATGAGATACCAAGCCTTTTCGTGCGAGCATATATACGCTTCAAGTCCCGTATCGGCTTTTTCATCGGGGAAAACATCGGTGCGTGTATGCCACTTGAAAAGCGGAGTGTTGTTCTCGGCGATGAGCGTTGAATGCTTTCGCCACTGACCTTTTTTGCCCCTCGGCTGAGCGCAGATATCGAGCTGTAAAATGTCGCTTTTCACCCTTGTTCCGCAGAAAGGACACACGGGGTTCTTTACATCGTGCATAATGAACCATTTGTGGTCGCAGTCGGGATTTTCGCATCGGTGGAGCATATCCCAGGCCTTGATAAGTCCCCTTTCCCACTCCATTGCAGTCGGGCGAAGCTCGGGTGCGTGAAGTCCGTCAACGAACGCGCGCAAAAACAGCGCTTCAAGGTCACTTCCGAGGTCGCTTATCGTAACATCGAGATTTTCGGGACGGTTCGAGCGGTCGTTCGGATCTTCGATGAAAAGAGCCTTCGGACCGAGCGCAAGAAAATCGTCCTTTTCCGCCGATTCGGTCGAAAATATCTTCGGTCCGATAAGAGGGTGACGGAGCAGGAGGTATTCATATATAAGCACGGCGAGGGCGTGAAGGTCGGTCTCCGAACCGGGTATCTTTCGCCGAGGGTCGTTCTTGTCAAGCTCCATCGTTGCGAGGACTTCGGGGGCAATGTAGCCTCTCGTTCCTGCAACTTCGGGCGGAAATATTCCGGGAACAACGAGCGAGTCGATGTCGATAACAACGCAGTTTCCGCTTCTCGGGTCGATAAGGACATTGTTGTTGGAAAGGTCGGAGTGTGCAAGTCCCGCCTGATGAAGTCGTCTTATCGAGCGCGTCAGCAGGAGCGACATCTGGAGCATCGAACGGAAATCGCCAAGCTCCGTTTTGTTGAGGAAGCGGCGGTTTCTCGATGTGAACCAGTTGCTTTTCTTGTCCTTGCCTTTAAGGTCAAGGTAATCCGAAGCACCGTCCCCGAAGAAGAAATCGGACGGATAGGACGGCGAAACAAGTCCGAATTCGGGCGAAACAACGATATCGGTCGGCCAGCAGAAACGCTTTTCAAAATATGCCGCACGTTTTTCGTCCGTTCCGAGCGCACCGCCCTTGCTTTCGGGGATAGTCGGATTGTATTTGCTTATTATCGCCTCGATACGCCTGCGCATATTCGCATCGACCTTTGACGGGTCGTTGAAAAACTGCACAACATAAGACTTATCGGGTGCAAAATATGTATATTTCATTCCTCCGCGCGGAGGGTTGTCGGTGATAACATACTGGAGCTTCCTGCCGCTTGCAAGAATAGCCTCTCCGATCCTGTTCACTTTTTACTGTACCCCTTTCGGAATTTTGGGTTCTATAATAACGAGCGTCCTGTCATCGAACGAGCCCCTCTGCGAATAGTTGTCGAGCCAAGTTTTGAGCCGTTCGCTCTTCTCATCGGCAAGCTTTTTCCCGAACGCTTCGAGTGAGGACTTGTGCATAAGACTGCCGAAACGCTTTCCCCACAATTCTTCGAGAGAAAGCTTATTCTTCGCGAGTATGTTTTTCGAGTAAGCGAGCGAAACTTCAACACTGCTGTCGTTCACCCACGGGTGAGTTTCGGGTTCGGGCGCTTCGCCCTTTTCGGGTTCGTAGCTTTCGGTCGGGAAATCAATGATGCCGTTGAGCATAAGGTCGAGCCAGAGCCGCAGAAGCTCGGGCGAGCTTGGGTAATAATCGTCCGAAACGCCGTCCGTCATCATCATCACGGAAGTAACTTTTCCGCGCATTATCTTTGTGTTTGAATAAAGCTTTTCGGCTGTCTTTGTTTCGTCGAGAAATTCGGTTTCACCCGAAAAGCCGCCTTTGTCGGTATTTCCGAGCAGTTTCAGCGCAGAGGAAAATTCACCGTCGGCATTGACAGCGGCGACCATACCGTCACCGACCGCAACGGAGATAACGAACGTTTCCCCGCTTTCGAGCGGAATTACGGCAGATGCAAGCAGAGTTGCGGAAAGGTCCTTCACTTCACAATTTCTGCCGAGTTCAGCCGTAATATTTTCATCTTCCGAACGGATAAGAGCCGCCCCCTCAACTGCGGAATAAGCCGCGTCAAATCCCGAGCGCATTATCTCCGCAAGCTTCGTGCATACGGCAGTGAATTCAGCCTTGTCGAATGGCATCGCAAGCGAGTTTTCCGTCTGCGAACGGTCGAGCGCGGAAAGCTGTTCCTTTATATAAGCGCAAGCGGCTTCGCTCGATATACGCGCGCCGATGCGTGAGAGTCTTTTTGAGCCTGCGCCGTCCGAAACAACGCAGACAGTCCAGTTACCCACCGTGTCAAATTCATACCAGTCGTCGCAGTTCGTGCCCTCGTGCTTGTGCTTTTTGCCCCTGACACGCGCGGCGATTATCTCCGTGCCGTTCTCATTTTTATAGGAAGAACGGTACTCGGGATAAGGCTCGGGCGAGTCGGGTATAGGCGCATATTTCCACAATGCGGCTGTATGCGCGGTAACGTCACTATCGGAAAGCTTTTTGATATTTTCGTCCATTTTGTCCTCCACGTCCGTTTACGGAACAATAACGAAGCCCTGCGGCGGTGGGGGAAGTTCAATGCCTGCGCCGGGTTTCGCATCAAGGCTCTTGCTCGAAAGCTTAACGGAGCTTGAAACCCAAGCGAAGAACTGCGCAAGGTCGCCTGCGGAAAGGTTGTTCATCAGCAGAACGCTGTCGGTTATCTCTTTGAGGACGGAAGTGTCAGCGCAAGAACCTGCTGCACACGCGATGATGTTTGCAGGCTTTGTGCTTTTCAGCATAGCTGCGGCTTCGCGCCATTCATCGGTAGGAACGCCATCGGTAAGGATAAACACGAGCGGCTTCCAGTCACCTTTCTGCGTTTCGGTAGATTTGCGGACTTCATTCCTTATGCAGTCGGTGAGAAGACGAAGAGCCGCCCCGAGGGCGGTCGGGCCTCCTGCCGTAAGTGTAGGCTCTCTGAAAAGCATAAGCTCGGTCAGAGGGCAGACCTGACGTGCGGCTGAATTGAACGTTATAACGGAAAGATAGGCGGTTTCGAGCGCCTGAGGGTCACTGCGGAGCTCGGAAATGAGCGCCTTAACGCCGTGGCGAACAGCTTCGATAGGGTCGCCCGCCATTGAGCCCGAAACATCGAGCAGCAGATAAACGGGCAAACGTCTTGAAAAATCGGACATAGTATATATCTCCTTTTATATATAGATTTTATCGGAATAAAGAATTACCTCATTATATATGGTTGCATCTAAAAACCATAGTGTCTCAGATGTGCAGTCAGATTTTTCGTCAGCTTCTATAGAAATTTCGCAGGCATACTGCCGTATGTCAAGAAATTTATGTGCAAGATGACGGAAAATCTGCAAGCAGATGAGGTGCTAAGGCTTTAGCCGGTGGTTTTTAGATGCAACCATATAATATCAGTATATCCTAAAATGCCCTTTAAGTCAATATTTTGACAGTCAATTCGCGCAGAAATATCTGAGGAATGGGCTTGCAAAAAAATATAAAAAAATTTCGCAAAACCTCTTTACTTTTTTTGATTTATGTTGTATAATATTAATGCTGTATTTGAAGCAGCATATATCGAGGTGTGGCTCAGTTTGGTAGAGCGCTGCGTTCGGGACGCAGAGGCCGTGGGTTCGAGTCCCGTCACCTCGACCAGATAAAAAAGTCCGCAAATCAAGGTTTTACCGTGGTTTGCGGACTTTTGTCTTTGCTGTTTTATGGTTTAAAAGTGTTGCCAAAAGGGTCAAAAATGGAGCAAAAATTCTTATCCTATCTTGCTTAAATACTCATCGAGTTTAGAAATTTGTTTTGCCTTGTAAATTTTATCGAGATGCGTGTAAATTTCCATTGTGGTCTGAACATCGGCATGACCTGCCTGTTCCTTTGCGGTAAGACTATCTATCTCATTTATCCATTCCGATAAGAGTCCCATTTTCATCAAAATAAAGCGTTAATTCGCCCATTTCTCCGCTTTGGGTGACGGACGTTGTTTCTACCGGCCTTGGTTTGTCATCTCCTTCGGAAGCTTTATCGATCATTGCAGGCAATTTTATCAATATCAAAACGATAATAATAATTATAACGATGATCTTCAGAATTGTACCAACACTTATATAAAACGGTTCATCGTAGGATGCCGAGTTCATATAGCTTGGCATCCTATATCCTCTCAACGGAGCTTTCGTGCCGCTTCCCGATATCCATACCCGCCAACGTTCCCGCCCTGAACGATCTTTTTCGCATGGAATGGCTCTTGAGCTGTGCCCGAATACTCTTGCTATTGCACTTGCCGTTTCGGGCGAAAAAGACTCTTTTTCGAAAAGCTTATTGGCAGATGCACGAAAGTCTGCACTGTCTGACAAAAGTTCAAAATCGTCTTTCTGAAATATCCATAACCATTGGGTTATACTGTCTTTTCTTTCATCATCAATGAGTAGATTATGTATATTGTCAAGCATTTTTTCAAAGCGTTTTTCAATTGGCAGATCATAATCAGTGAAAATATCAACAGTGGAAAAGTCAAAATGCAGTATCTCGTTTGCGGTGTCATTTTCCACCGATCTATCAGTCGGTTTTTCTTCCGATTTTTTCTTCGCTGCAGCTTCGTTCTGACTGTCTGCGGCTTTCGCGCAAATGCAGGCACGTTTGTAGGCGGCGTAAATGCGCTGGAATTCCTCCGGGTGTTCTTCGGGATTATATTGCTTTACAAGCTTTGCATAAGCCTTTTTTATAGTTTTAAGATCGGTTGTCGGCTCTATGCCGAGAATTTCCCACATATCAGTATTCCATTCTGCCGAGAACAGCTTCAAGCTCTTCTGCGGAATCACGAATTAGTCGGTTGTTCTGCGTTTTCAGCGCACTCTGAAACCTGCTCAAAAATTCGCTGATAAGATTTCTTTCTTCGGGAAGTGCTTCTTCAAACATTCTCTCCGCACGGGCGATGAGCAGTCGATTTTCTTCCTTATCGGCAGGACTTATTTTGAGTTTTTCCATCTTTGCAAGAGCGATTTTGACATCCGGGTCACTCATAGTGCTGCTCCTGCTGAGTATGACTTTATTAAAATGTTTGCCATCTGCAATGGTATCAACGTCAACGACAAGAATACCGTTTATATCGTATGTCATTCGCACTGAACATGTTGGCTGTCCTCTTCCCGCCGCAGGGTGCGCTACCTCCAACTCTCCGAGAAAAAGATTTCTGTCAGGGATACGGCTTTCGCCCTGATAAAATTTGAACCGTCCTCTTGTCTGACCTTCATGTGCTGCGCAGTACAATTCCACACGACTTGTCGGAAGCGGTGAATTCCGTTCGATGATAAAACTCATTACCTGTTCGCCAGATTCTTCATCAAGCACATTTGTGCCAAGAGAAAAAGGACATATATCCGTCAGGATTATATCTTTCAGCTTGTCGTTTCTGTCCTTTATGCCTGCAAAAATACCTGCACCCTCCGCAATAGCAGTATCAGGGTCAATATCCGTGCAGGGTTTCTTTCCCGTTATCTTTTCAATAAAAGCCTGAACCGTTGGCATTTTGCATGAACCGCCAACAAGGATAACATCGTCTATTTAAACGACTGTCATGAAGAGCCTTTCTGATAGGCAAAGCGACCTTTTCGAATATAGCCGAAGATATTTCTATCAGTTTATTGTTGTCAAGAGTCATTGAATACTGCTTGTTTCCAATATTGGCTATCATCATTGCCACCGGTATTTGTGTAAGACTTATTTTACAGTCTTCCGCAAGCTTGTATATCTTGGCTTTGTCATCGAGGGATAAAGCATTCATTTCAAGTCCATTCACCTTGCAGAAATACTGGGCAACAGCATCATTGAAGTCCTTTCCGCCAAGGTGATTATTGCCCGCGACCGCGAGTATCTCCATAACACTGTCAAAGGAATCAACTATAGAAATATCGAGAGTTCCGCCGCCAAAATCCACTATCATATATGTACCGTCTTCAAATCCGTGACGTGCCTGATATGCAAGAGCGGCGGCAGACGGTTCATTTACAAGCCTTTCAACATTTATGCCAGAAAGCTTTGCCGCAAGCTTTGTGGCATTTCGGCAGTTATCATCAAAATATGCAGGAACGCTGATCACAGCCTCAGTTATCTCTTCACCAAGGTATCTTTCCGCATCTTCCTTTATTTTTCTCAGCACAAGCGAAGAAAGTTCTTCCGGAGAGAATATCTTTCCGCCAAGAACTATATCCTTCCTCAATCCCATTGAACGCTTAAATTCCGCAGCTGTTTTATTCGGATGCGAAATAAGACGTTCCTTGGCAATACGTCCGACCAGCACCTCTCCATTGTCATCAACGCTGACCACGGAAGGCGTATAATTATCCCCCAACGAATTTTTTATGATCTCTGTCCCGCCGTTTCTGTAACATACTGCAAGGCTGTTTGTTGTTCCAAGATCAATTCCGATGATAGCCATTTTTACCCCCAATGTTTTTGTTTTGTTTTTGTCATTTTAAGTGTATCTAATACTAATTTTTAATCAAAGTGTAGACAAAAAATCTGCGCAAAAGCCATATATTCGAGCTTTTACTTGATTTTTTGTACACTTTGAGTTTAAAAATTAGTATAAATCAATATTTCTGCTGCTTTAAAATAAGCTCTTATTAAGTATTTCCCTAATTATACCACATTTTACAACGCTATACAATATATAGATTAACAAAATTATGAAATAGAAACATATTTATTCAAAATTCGCCGCTGACTCAACTATCTCTTCCCCTAACCTCCGTTGATTTTGCTTGCAGATGTACCCCAAATGTAGTTTTTCTTTCCTTGACAAACCCCGAAACCGATGATAAAATAATAACAGCCTGAAAAAGAAAGGACGGTCGGGAACAATGTCACAGGTAACGAAACGCGCGCTTGAAGCTTCGCTGAAAAATCTGCTGCTGAAAAAACCGCTTGAAAAGATAACTATCAACGACATCACCGAGGACTGCGGTATCAACCGTATGACCTTTTATTATCATTTCAAGGATATCTATGACCTTATCGAGTGGTGCTGCGTTGAGGACGCAAAAAAGGCTCTCGAGGGCAAAAAGACCTACGACACCTGGCAGCAGGGCTTTTTGCAGATTTTTGAAGCCGTTCTTGACAACAAGCCGTTCATTCTGAATGTTTACCACTCCGTCAGCCGTGAGCAGGTCGAAATTTACCTCTACAAGCTAACCTACGATCTCCTTATCGGCGTTGTTGAAGAAAAATCCGCAGGAATGAACGTCCGTGATGAGGATAAAAAGTTCATCGCCGATTTTTACAAGTACGCCTTTGTCGGACTTATGCTCGACTGGGTGAAGCGAGGAATGAAAGACGACCCTCACGAAATGATCGACGATCTTTCCGTTGTTATGAGCGGAAATGTCACAGCTGCGCTTGAACGATTTAAGACGAACAAATAATTCTTATCAAAAAATTTTTATCAAAATTACTCAAATGATAAAAAAATAATCTGTTTTGCCCCTTTGATAAAGAACTTATCAGAGGGGCATTTCTGTTTATTGAAAAAAATTTCACTTTGAGATAATATATAGTTACCGAAAGGGAAAACTACATTTAAGACCTAACATAAAATCTTTCAGGAGGTAATCTTATGTATTATTCAAGCGGAAATTACGAAGCATTTGCAAGACCTTTGAAGCCCGAGGGCGTTGACGGAAAGTCAGCATATATCGTAGGAAGCGGTCTTGCCGCTCTGACAGCAGCCTGCTACCTTGTCCGTGACGGACAGATGAAAGGCGAACACGTTCATATCCTTGAAAAAGAGCAGATCGCAGGCGGCGCTTGCGACGGCTGGAAGTTCGAGAACGTCGGCTATGTTATGAGAGGCGGACGTGAAATGGACAACCACTTTGAGGTAATGTGGGACTTGTTCCGCTCGATACCGTCTATCGAAACAGAGGGCGTTTCCGTCCTCGATGAATACTACTGGCTCAACAAGGCTGACCCGAACTATTCACTCTGCCGTGCGACCGTGAACAGAGGCGAGGATGCTCACACAGACGGAAAATTCGACATCTCCGACAAGGGCGCAATGGAGATAATGAAGCTCTTCTTCACACCGAATGAGGAACTCCAGAACAAGCGCATCACCGATGTTTTCGATGACGAAGTCCTCAACTCGAACTTCTGGCTCTATTGGCGCACGATGTTCGCATTCGAGAACTGGCACAGCGCACTCGAAATGAAGCTTTATATCCAGCGTTTCATTCATCATATCGGCGGACTTCCCGACTTCAAGGCTCTCCGCTTCACAAAGTATAACCAGTATGAATCAATGATACTCCCTATGGTGAAGTACCTCGAAAGCTTCGGCGTTCAGTTCCACTTCGGCGTAAAGGTAGTGAACGTTGAATTCGACTGCACACCCGAACGCAAGCAGGCAACACGCATCGATGTTATCCGCGACGGTAACGAGGAGTCTATCGACCTTACCGAAAACGACCTCGTGTTCATCACCAACGGCGGCTGCGTTGAGAACTCCTCTATCGGCAGCCAGAACACACCTGCTCCTTATAATTATGAGATAAAAAAAGGCGGCGGCTGGGATATGTGGAAAAAGATCGCCGCACAGGATCCGTCATTCGGTCACCCCGATAAGTTCTGCTCCGACCCTGAACAGACAAACTGGATGAGCGCAACCGTCACAACTCTCGACCAGCGCATTATCCCTTATATCAAGAATATATGCAAGCGTGACCCGTTCTCCGGCAAGGTCGTAACGGGCGGCATCGTAACCGCTAAGGATTCATCGTGGCTCTTAAGCTGGACTATAAACCGTCAGCCGCAGTTCAGAAGCCAGCCCAAGGATCAGTGCCTTGTTTGGGTATATGCTCTCTTCTCCGATAAGATCGGCGACTATGTAAAGAAGCCGATGCGTGACTGCACAGGTAAAGAGATCTGTATGGAATGGCTCTATCATATCGGCGTTCCCGAGAATGAGATCGAAGACCTCGCCGAACACAGCGCAAACACTGTTCCGTGTATGATGCCTTATATCACAGCATTCTTTATGCCCCGTGAGTACGGCGACCGCCCCGATGTTGTTCCTCAGGGTGCAGTTAACTTCGCATTCCTCGGACAGTTCGCAGAAACAAAGCGTGATACTATCTTCACTACCGAGTATTCGATGCGTACAGGTATGGAAGCAGTTTACACTCTCCTCAATATCGACAGAGGCGTACCCGAAGTATGGGGAAGCGTTTATGATATCCGTGCATTGCTCGATGCAACCGTAAAGCTTCGTGACGGCAAAAAGATCACCGACATGGACTATAACCTTATCGAAAGATTTGCACTCAAAAAGCTCCTCGAAAAGATCAAGGGAACGGACGTTGAGAAGATACTCAAGGAATATAATGTTATCTGAAACAGATAAAATATTAAAATGCTGCCTGCAGTTCAAAACTGCAGGCAGCATTTTTTAATTTACCTTAATACCAACATCAAGCACGAACACCCCGTCTTTGCAGGAGATATTAAACTCACCGTCATACTTTTCGACTGTCCTGCGAATGTTGTAAAGTCCGATACCGTGAGCGTTTTTGTCCTCCTTGGAGGTCTGAACGGCATTGTTGACGATATTCACATTCTCCGCAGTCGGATTTGATATGGTTATGAACTGAATGTGCTTTACATAGCTGCATTTTACCGAAATTATCTTCGGCTCGCCGTCTGTAAGCTTTGCGCAGGCTTCGAGGGCATTGTCGAGAGCGTTCGCAAACATCGTGCAGACATCGACCGCAGGGATATCTTCATAAACTATGCCCTGAAAACGCAGTTCTGCGCCAATGCTCTCTGCGGCTTCGGATTTATCGGCAAGAATAGCATTTACAATAGCATTTCCCGAGGAAAATTCCCTGCCCGAAGCTGTCTGTCGGAGCGTTATAGTACGGATATAGTCCTTTGCTTCGTCATATTCTCCGCCGTCAAGCAATCCCTGAACGCAGAGCAGATGATTTTTATAGTCGTGGCGGAAGTTGCGAAGCTCGTTATTGAGCTTGTCAGCTTTTTTATAGTAATCGACTTGGATATTCACCTGCTTTTCGAGCATCGACGAAACATTTTCAAGATACACTTTAGATATGCAGTAAAAAACGAGCGAATTTATAATGAATATCAGCAGAACTATGCTTATCACCGTGAAAGCCCGGCTCAGCGTCACCTGAACGCGGATATTGGTTATCGTCAGCAGGCTTTCTATCAATCCGCCGCTGAAAAACAGCGCAAGCAGTATCAGAACATAAATATGCTTCGGTATCACATCGAACCGTCGGAACGCGTTCTGCCCTTTGTCTATCTTATGTATGGCGAGAAAAAGCAGAACACCGTTTATCAGCGAGATCACCGACTTTATATACTTGGAAGAATAATCCTCGCGGAAAATGCTCACCGCACATTCGGCGAGCGAAAGAAGAAGTGAATCCGCCGAAAGATACATCAGCACGATATAAACGGTTCGGATCACTCCGCTGCCCGATGCTCTTTTTACGCACAAAAACAGACAGATATATGTCGCCGCCAGCAGGAAAATATCGATCAGCGGCTTCATCATAGCGTTACAGATAAAAGTATATACCGCCGATAAAATAATATATATCGCAGGCAGGATATATCCGCGCTTCCCTCTGCGGTCGGTCACAAGCTCGGCAAGCCTGCACGAATTATGCACGGTCAAAAATGCCGCAGCGGTGTGCATAAAAGTCAGAAAATATATCATACCGTCAGCTCCCTTTTGCCGTGTTTGAGGAAAGCCATATATTTTTTCTGGAAATCAAAGTGCTTCGTTTTCGTAAGCAAAGCGCGCTCGCCGTTTTCAAAAACTATCTCCGTCCGCGAATAATTCTCCACATAATTCATATTCACGAGATATGAGCGGTGCGAACGGTAGAAAAAGTCTGACTTTACCGACTTTGCCAACTCGGAAAGTGTGCTTCTGTACAAATAGCAGCCATTCTCGGTGACAATTCTGCAATAGGTGTTGTCGGCTTCGGCATAAACAATGTCACATTCGGGTATGCGCTTCATACGGTCATTCTCTTCATCACAAGCAAGGATATATTCCGTGGAATTATACTTTTCCATAAACGAATCGAGCGCTTCACAAAGCTCTTCAAAGTCAAGCGGCTTGACAAGGAAACGGTGCGTCTGTACGCGCAGACTGCCAAAGACCGCATCGGGACAGCTGCTGATAAATATAACTGTGGTCTTGTCATTCCGTTTGCGAAGCCTGTCAACGGTGTCTATGCCGTTGATGCTGCTCATCTGGTAATCCATAAAAATAAGATCGAACTCGATATCGCTCGCCAGCAGCTGATCCCCCGACGAAAAATCCGAATAGGCAAAGTCAAATCCGAATTTTGCCGCGTATTTGTCCAGCTGCGCTCTCAGTTCGCCACGGAAGAACTTTTCATCATCGCAAATTGCTATCCTCATATTCACCGCCCCGTTCTGACCATAAATTTTTTCCAATAATATTATATCACAAAAACGTTAAATTTTCAATATTTTTCCGCTTCACATAAAAAAACGGGGTCTTAACTCGATTTTCGTTTAAAATTATCTCGATACGATGTATCTTATTTACAATAAATTACATTGGAGGTAAGAGATATGTGGCGTGAAATCATGGATATCCTCAACAAGATCTTTGGCTAATGCTGATTTTTGATCAAAGTACAGACAAATGTATTGATCAGCGTTTCCTTAGTATAAGGCGGTGGCAGTTTGGTAATTGAACATCAGACATTGACAGCGGAAAAAGTGCTTTCGCATTGTGCAGATGTCAGCGATGATCTCGTTCCGCAGATGTTAAGGGGGATAAAGGAGAATATCTCCGTCCTCAAGTTCGATATCTGCGGCGATATCATTGTTGCAAAGCGGAACGACGGAACAGAATTTCTTGTTCCGATCAACAGGGAGTTCCTCTCGAATGAGCATTACAGCTTCAAAGAACGTGTGATGCTCGTCAATGCAGCAAGGCTTAGGCACTACGGCAGCTTCGGAACAATACGGAAAAGCATTGCCGAACTCAATAACTATATCGAAAAAAATTCGCTCACCCCGATAACCGCACCGTACATTGTCGAACGCGATCCCTCCGACAATGCCTACGATATTTATATCGGCATAAGCGAAAATATTGTGTAACAGTATAATTAATACCCTCACTGTTCAATGCGAACGGCGAGGGTATTGTTTTTTTTCGATAAGCGCCTTGAGCGAATCATCATTGCTGTTTTGTCCGTGCTTTCACCAGCTCGCCGACCATTGCGCCGCCGATGATGAGCACCGCTCCGACCGCCTGCAAAGCCGTCATTCTTTCCCCGAGGAAAAGCGAAGCAAAAAGCACCGCCGAGAGCGGTTCAAGATATCCGCAGACAGCAACAGTCTGAACGGGCAGCTTTCCTATCGATGAAAAATAAAAATAGCAGCCTATCCCCGTGTTCACAATCCCGAGAATAAGTATCGGGACGATGCTCTCACAGAGAATATCCACCAAAAAGCCTTGCTTTATGCCGATGAACACCGCCGCCGTCAGAAAGCTCACAAAAAGCTGGAGCATCGAATTTTCCAGACCCTTTATGTCTGCCGCTTTCTTATTGAAAATGACCATAAAGGCATACATAACCGCCGACATAAATCCGCAGAAAATTCCCCACTTATTCAGCTCGCCCTCTGCATTACCGTTGACAAGAAAAATCCCTCCAAGCACGGCGGCAAAGCCTATAAGCTTCGGCGGAGTGAGCCTTTCCCCGAACAGTATCGGCGAAAGCACCATTACGATGACAGAACCGCAGTAGTATGCAAGCGAAGCCACGCTCACACCTATCTGAGCATAAGCTTCATAGAGAAATATCCAGCTTGCGCCCATCGCGATGCCCGATATCATAAGAAAGACCGACTGCTTTTTCTGCTTGTAAAAAGTAAATTTTCCACCCGTCAGCAGGAATATCGCTATGAGAAGCAGGCTGCCGATAAATGTTCGCAGCAGGACTATCTCATAGCTTGAAAGGCTGATAAAGCTTGCGACAATTCCGTTCGAGCCGAACAGCAGCAGTGCAAGAATATATTTGAAATAGCTCACACCGACCGAGCTTTTTTCGTCACCCATTTTACACCCTCACCGTTTGAAGCTTATGACCCGTGTGCGGCAGGAACTTCTTTGTGATGTCGGCTGTCTTTATCTTCATATAACCCGTCGTAGTGCCGTCGCTGCAGCCGTAGTATTCTTCTTCAAGCACGTCCTTGTCGAAGATTATATTGACGTTCTTCGCCGTATCAAGCAGAGCGCTGAACACCGTAGCCGCTCCGACTACCGTTCCGAGCATCTCCGCCATAAGCTCCTTCGGCGCAAAGGAAACACGGGAAATTTCGAGCGCGTTTCCGAAATCCTTTGAGCGGAAAGGCTTATCTCCGCAGGTGATGAAAAGGTAAAATTCCGTTTGCTGACGGTTGCACAAAAACAGCGTTTTCACCATTTTCATATTGAGCTTTTCATCGACCGCTTCGCAGTCCTCCATTGTGATAACTTCGTCCGTGTCAACACGCTCATAAGGTATCGAAAGCTCCTCCAAGGTGCGGTAGACCTTTTCCTGAAGCGGCGTTTTGAAAGCTTCGGGCGCTGTTGTTTTTATTTCGCTTACATTTATCATTTTTATCAGAACTCTCCTTGATTTTTTTACTGTAATATTGTATCATAATGTTAAGTATTTGAAAAGCGAATGTTTCTCATATTATCTATAACAAAATCAGATAGAGGGAATTCCTATGGAAATGAACATACAAAAGTATCTTTCCTTTGTAAAAACGGTCGAGTACGGCAGCTTTACAAAGGCGGCGGAGATGCTCAACTACACCCAGTCGGGCATAAGCCGAATGATAGCAGACCTTGAAAAAGAGTGGAACGTCACCCTGCTTGAACGCGGAAAATCGGGAGTGAAGCTTACCTCGGACGGAATGAAGCTCCTGCCGTATGTCAAGAGCGTGTGCGAGGAGTACGGGCGGCTTCAAGCCGAGGTCGGCGAGCTGAACGGTTTGCAGTCGGGACTTATCCGCATAGGCACATTTTCAAGCGCCGCAACGCACTGGCTGCCGAACATAATCAAAGCATTCCAGCGCGATTATCCGAATATCGACTATGAGCTTCTCCTCGGGGATTACACCGAAATAGAGGATTGGATAGCGAGCGGCAGAGTTGACTGCGGATTTCTGCGCCTGCCGAGCCGTCCCGAGTTTGAAAGCATCTTCCTCGAAAGGGACAAGCTTCTCGCGGTCATTCCCGAAAACCATAAGTATGCCGACCTTGAAAAATTCCCGATAGCCGCCCTCTGCGAAGAGCCTTTTATGCTGCTTGAAAAGGGCGCGAAAGCCGAGATATCCGCCGTCTTTGAGCGAAACGGACTTAAACCGAACGTGCGCTTCACAACATGGGACGATTACGCCGTGATGTCAATGGTCGAAAGCGGTTTGGGAAATGCGATACTTCCGCAGCTTATACTCAAACGGGTGCCGTATCATATTCTCGCAAAGGAGCTTGATGTTCCCGCATACCGTGATATCGGATTGGTGCTGAAAAGCAGAAAAAACGCCTCGGCAGCGGTGAAAAAGTTTATTGAGTATCTGAGGTTCAGGTGATATTTTTATGGGGGTATTGATATGGATATTGAGTTGTCATTATTAACTAAAGCGATGAAAAAGGTTACGGAATACCTTGAAGATATGGACATTGACAGGGTAGACGTCATTTCGGACTATTATCGGGAACTGCAAAGCGATGAGATTTTTGATATTGAAAAAAAGCTTGAGTTCGATGAAAACGGTGCGGTGAAAATACCGCAGAACGGGCTTTGCATAGGCTCGGTATGCGATGATGTCAGGGAACTCACCAAAGATGTGAACGGGGAAAATGCGGTTTCGACTGTTACGATCGACAGGCTTGCGCACATATTGGAATATTTGGTGTATTACATTAATGTTAAGGTTTTCAAAGCTTATGATGATACAGATATGGATTGAGGCTTTGTTGTTGGTCTTACTGACATATCTCATGTAATGCGTTGAAACTTCAGATCCACTCACTTCGTTCGTGGATCTTTGCTTCAAGGATGGTTCTTCGGGTAAAAGAAATGGCGCAATTCACATTTTGGGTTTGCCTTTTTTGATGTGAATTGCGCCATTTTGGCTGTTAGTGATTTCGCTATTGCGGCAATGCCTTTAACTGTTAGTTTAGGGGAATTTCGCTCTCTGCGGAGAGCGACCAAGGGCTTCCGCCCTCTGGACACCTGACGAGCTGTGCTCAGCTCGACCAGCTATTTGGCTTCGCAACGTCGAAACAAAGTTGAGCAAAGCAAAAAATTACGCATTACGAATTCCGAATTTTACTTAACGCAGGACTTCTTAGGAACAAGAACTTCCTTGCCGCCCATGTAAGGACGGAGAACTTCAGGGATAGTTACTGTGCCGTCAGCCTGAAGATGATTTTCAAGGAATGCGATGAGCATTCTCGGAGGAGCAACAACTGTGTTGTTGAGTGTGTGTGCAAAGTACTTGCCGTCCTTGCCGTTTACACGGATCTTAAGACGTCTTGCCTGAGCGTCGCCGAGGTTGGAGCAGCTGCCGACTTCAAAATACTTCTTCTGACGCGGTGACCATGCCTCAACATCGTAGGACTTAACTTTGAGGTCTGCAAGGTCGCCCGAGCAGCACTCGATAGTTCTTACGGGGATATCCATTGAACGGAAGAGATCAACTGTGTTCTGCCAAAGCTTGTCGAACCACATCGGGCTTTCTTCCGGCTTACATACAACGATCATTTCCTGCTTTTCAAACTGGTGGATTCTGTAAACGCCTCTCTCCTCGATGCCGTGAGCGCCCTTTTCCTTACGGAAGCAAGGCGAGTAGCTTGTGAGAGTGTGCGGAAGTGTGTCCTCCTGAACGATAGTGTCGATATACTTACCGATCATGGAGTGCTCGGAAGTACCGATGAGGTAGAGGTCTTCGCCCTCGATCTTGTACATCATAGCGTCCATCTCCGCAAAGCTCATAACGCCCGTAACAACGTTGCTGCGGATCATATAAGGAGGAATACAGTATGTGAATCCTCTGTCGATCATAAAATCTCTTGCATAAGCGAGAACTGCGGAATGAAGTCTTGCGATATCGCCCATAAGATAGTAGAAGCCGTTGCCTGCAACACGACCTGCGGCGTCCTTGTCGATGCCGTCAAAGCTTTCCATAATTTCGGAGTGGTAAGGGATCTCAAAATCGGGAACAACGGGTTCACCGTATCTCTTGATCTCAACGTTTTCGCTGTCGTCCTTGCCGATAGGAACGGACGGGTCGATGATGTTAGGAATTCTCATCATTCTTGCGGTGAGTTCCTTTTCTGTTTCGCTCTCTTCCTTTTCAAGTGCGGAAAGCTCGTCACCGAAAGCGGTTACTTTCTTCTTTGCTTCTTCGGCTTCGTCCTTTTTGCCCTGAGCCATAAGTGCGCCGATCTCCTTGGAGGTCTTGTTTCTTATAGCACGAAGCTCGTCGGCTCTTGTCTTTGCGGCACGAAGCTTTGCATCGAGTTCAATTACTTCATCAACGAGAGGAAGCTTGTCATCCTGAAATTTTTTCTTGATGTTTTCCTTTACAGCGTCCGGATTTTCACGGACAAATTTAATATCGAGCATAATAAACTCTCCTTAAAACATAAATATTACTTTAATTATACCATATTTGCGGCAAAAATCAACCGTATATTACAAATTTTCGGCTTAAAACCTGCTTTTCACGCAAATGAGCGCAAAATTTCCCCGCTTAAATAATTCCACGGTAGTAGAGTCCCCTTGTGATGCTGTCCGTGTCAAGCTTTCTGCGCTTTTCGTAACAATCACAGACCTGCTTTACACGCTCGGGAGCTTCGTCCGTGAATATGAGCGTTGCAAAATCGCAGTCCGCCTCGTTCAGGCGGTCGGACATAACAAGAACATCACTGTTCAGCACTTCACTTGTCGTTCCGTCGCATTTTACGGGAAAAAAGCGCCCCGTTCGGTCGGTAAGTCCTCCCGTGCAGTTTTTACAGCCGCCGACAGCCTGCTTTATCGGGCAGTTTCTCGTCAGCATGAGCGGCAAACGCCCGTATGCAATGAAGCCGTATGGGAGCATATCACCAAGCCGGTTTATCTGCGAAAGCTTCATCTCGAACGAAGCCGTTGCATCGGCAAGTCCCATTTCGGCGTATTTTTTCAGCGTGAGCGAGTTCGTCACATTCAAGCCGAAGTCGCCATGCATAACGAATTTACTGCGGCAAAGCTTTATATGCGCATAATTCGTGCAAAGCACATCGTCTATGCCGAGCAATTTAAGCTTTTCAAGCTTTTTTTCAAGCAGTTTTTCGTCCGTTACGAACCTCGGCAGAGCCGCACCAAGCCTGACCTTGCCCTTTACCGCACCCGAAAGAAGCGTATCTATCGGCAGAAATGCTATCTCAAAGCTCTCGGGAACACCCGAAAGCTGTTCGGCTCTGTAAAGCCTTGCACGGAACGACATCGGCTTTATATTCAAAAGCTTCGGGAAGTTCAGCTCAACGGGAACGAACCTCTGCGGCTTGCGCTTTGCCTTTATCCTCGCTTCGTCAAGCTTTTCAACAGCTTCGCGGCGGAGCGCATTGAGCGCCGATGCAGGAACGATAAGTCCCTCGCCAATGTCGGTTTTAAGCTCGCCGAAGCTGTAAGGCGTGTCGCCAAGCTTTGAAAGCTGTTTTTCTATCATTTCGCGGTCGGTAGGACGGTTCTGCGCTATCTGCGGAATGTCGCCGTGAACGGTCACGGTTTCGCCGTCCGCACTCATTCTGAGCGTGACCTGCTCGTCCGATCTTATCGTACATTCAAAATCAGCAGTGCAGGCTTTCGTTTCTCTGTGGTAAAGCTCCGCAAGCTTCGGAAGAACGTCCTTTGCGGCAACAACGTCCTCCTTGCGGCGCGTTCCGAACATCTCCGCACCAAGCTTTCCCGTGAGATAGCCGTCCGTGAATCCGCTTCGTGAGAACACCGCTTCGAGCGTATCGATGTCGGGTTCTTTTCCGTCAGCTTTCGCACGGCAGGCGGAAACCGCGGCGGCAACATACTCCGCGCGCTTCATTCTACCCTCTATTTTTATCGAGGTAACGCCTGCTTTTTCAAGCTCTGGGATAAAGTCGATGCCCGAAAGGTCTTTGAGCGAAAGGTCGCTTCGTTCCTGCCCTTTTATCGCGGAGAAAGGCAGTCTGCAAGCCTGCGCGCAAAGTCCTCGGTCGGCGCTTCGCGAGCCTATCATCGCACTCATATAGCACTGACCCGAAACGGACATACAAAGTGCGCCGTGGATAAAGGTTTCGACCTCGATATCGGCAGAAGCAATGTCTTTTATCGTTTCAAAGGAAAGCTCCCTCGAAAGAACAACTCTCGAAAAACCAGATTCTTTTGCAAGCAGTGCGCCCTCTTTCGTGTGAACAGACATCTGCGTTGAAGCGTTTAGCTTCATATCGGGCAAAGCCTGTTTGAGCATTTCAGCCGCACCAACGTCCTGAACGATGAAAGCGTCAATGCCCAGTTCGGCGGAAAGCTTCGCCGCTTTGAGAAAGTCGGAAAGCTCGTTGTCGAACACGAGCGTGTTTACCGCCTGATAAATTTTAACGTTGTGCAGGTGGCAGTAATCGACCGCTTTTTCCAGCTCCTCGGGAGTGAAGTTTGTAGCGTTCGCACGAGCGGAAAAACGGCTTCCGCCGACGTAAACAGCATTTGCTCCGCATCGTACGGCGGCATAGATGCTGTCAAGACTTCCCGCAGGTGCAAGTATCTCGATGCTCATTACTTTTTATTCACCGATTTGTCGATAGTTTCTTTCATCTGGGAAATCTCGAGCTGACTTTCAAGATCTTTTATCTTGAGTTTAAGCTCCTCGACCTGCTTCAAAGCTTCTTCCTTTTCGGCTCTTGCCGCGCAGGCTTCGTCAACATATTCCTTTATCTGTGTGCGGATATTGTCGATGCTCTCGTTGGCTTTCTGTGCCTCGTCAAAAGCGGAAAGAGCCGCAAGAACAGCTGCAGACTGAACGCTGATGCTGTCCGACTGTGCGACCATTCCGTCAATTTCCTTTTCTACCTTTTTTGCAAGCGCATAGAAATAGCTTGCGCTCTCCTCTGTTTTGAGCGCATATTCCTTTCCGCAAATCGTAACTCTGACTTTATTCATAGCGATGTTCCTTTCTGTGGGGAACGCCCACAATGCCGCCCCGGACATTAATACTAATTTTTAATCAAAGTGTAGACAAAAAATCGGTGCAAAAGCCATATAAAGCTGTTTTCAACAGCTACGAGCTTTTGCTTGATTTTTTGTACACTTTCAGTTTAAAAATTAGTATAACAGCAGAAATAAATTTGTGTTCGGCAAAACGCCTGACAGTACTTTTGCCAATATAAATTTATTATACAACATTTTTCGGCTTTTTTCAATAGTATGTAATACTAAAAGCCGCAGAAATTAAAAAATCGGGATTTTTTATGCAATGCGCTTTTTTGCCGCATAAAAGATCCCGATCTATCTCGTATTAATCAATATTTTGCGCAAACATCTCCGTCCACGCAGGACGATAGGCGGTCGTGCGCGCTACATTCTGCGAAGCAATGTTGCCGCTCCAAGTTCCGTAGTAGGGGATAGCGCCGTGTGCCATTACCTCGTATGTAAGCGCTTTTACGCACTCCGAGCCGATGCCAAGCCCGCGGAACTCTTTCTTTACATCAATGCCTATCTGCCAGAATCGTTCGCTGTCGCTGCTCGCGCCTGCCATTGCGATTATATCGTTCCCGTTCAGCGCGCAAACTGCGACTTTGTCGGTTCTTTTGCCCTGATTTTTATATAAAAGTGCATTGGTGAACTCTTTGTGCGGATATAGCTGCGATTTTATCTCGTTTTCCTCGAAAACTTTGAGGTTCACGCCGCTTTTTCGGTGATATTTATATGGTATATCGGGCAGATAATAGATGTTCGTGTCGCCGATCGACTTGTTGTACTCGGCAAGCTTGCAGTTCACAAGGTATTGAACTTTTCCGCTGAACATTTCCGCACCCGAATACTTTTCGCAGAGCTGCTCAAAAAACGGGATAAGCTGCTCATCTGCGGAGATGACCGCGTTCCTGCCCATTGTAGCCATACGGAAAAACGGCGTTTCGTCAAAGATAGTCCTGCTGCCAGATTTAGGCTTGTTCGGGACAACGATATTTTCTTCGGCAAAAAAATCCTGCTTATAACAGCCGTAATCGGCGGCAAGCTGCTCTGCCGCTGCGTCTGTGAACTCGCTGCGGTACAAGGTCGGTCACTACCTTTCGTTAATATATTCTTTGAGAAGAAGCTGCGCAATACTGCCGTCGCGAAGCTTGTTCACGGCGGTATGAAGCGGAAACCACTTGGCTGTTTCAACTTCGTCCGAGAGCGTGAAATCGGCTTTTTTCACCTTGCAGGCAAAGCCGAGCATAAGGTTGTCTTTCTGCGGATAAGGAAAAGTCCTGACGAAGTGCACGGACGAAACTTCCAGCCCAATCTCCTCTTTTATCTCCCTTTTGGCAGCGTCCTCGGCGGATTCGCCGTGCTTGATATAGCCTGCAACATTTACGAAGTTATGCGAGCCGTAGCTTTGGCGTATAAGAGCTATCTCCGAGCCGTTTTCGGAAAGGCATAAGCATATAACGCACGGAAAGGAAAACGGAAAAAACGGACGGCTGCAGCTTTCGCAGAACGGCACTTCGCCCTCGTCACCGCATACCTTTGCACCAAGCTTTTTTCCGCACAGCGGACAGTATTCAAACGTCATATCCTATCCCTCCAACCGAAAAAAGGCGGACAAACTATCCGCCTTTTCAATATTTTGTTACATTTGCGCAAATTTATTCAAGCGCCAAATCAAATGTGAAATTATGAATGGAATTAATAGAATTTTCCGAATTGCATATTCCATATCTATAATATAATCGTGTAAAACGGGACGGGAAACCCGTCCCCTACGGTTTGTAAAACAAATTCACGGAACAAAAAACAATTACGCATTAAGCATTACGAATTACGCATTAAAATTAATTCCGCATTCCGAATTCCTAATTCCGAATTAAATCACTGTCCGAGCTTTGCTCTTGTCTTTGCACGGAGAGAGTTGTCGAGGATTCTCTTTCTGATACGAATGCTCTTAGGTGTTACCTCGAGAAGTTCGTCATCAGCGATGAATTCAAGGCTGTCTTCGAGGGAGAGTATCTTCGGCGGAATAAGACGGAGGGCATCGTCCGAGCCGCTTGCACGGGTGTTGGTGAGGTGCTTCTTCTTGCAGACATTGATAACGAGGTCTTCTGCCTTTGGCGACTGACCTACGATCATACCCTCATAAACGGGAACACCTGCACCGATGAAGAGTGTACCTCTTTCCTGAGCATTGTAAAGACCGTAAGTGATAGATTCGCCTGTTTCAAAGCATACGAGCGAGCCTGTGTTTCTTCTCGGAATATCGCCCTTATATGGCTGATAGCTGTCGAAAACGCTGTTCATAACGCCTTCGCCCTTTGTATCGGTGAGGAACTCGGACTTGTAGCCGAAAAGTCCTCTTGCAGGGATAAGGAATTCAATTCTCATTCTGCTGCCCGATGGGTGCATTGTCTGGAGCTCTGCCTTTCTGCTGCCGAGCTTTTCCATAACTGTGCCTACGCCGTCCTCGGGAACGTCGATAACAAGGCGCTCGATAGGTTCGCACATAACGCCGTCGATCTCTTTCATAAGAACCTTAGGTGTGGAAACGGAAAGCTCGTAACCCTCACGGCGCATATTTTCGATAAGGATAGAAAGGTGCATTTCACCACGGCCTGCAACACGGAACGAGTCTGTGTTCTCGGTTTCGGTAACGCGGAGGGAAACATCGCGGAGAGTTTCCTTGAAAAGACGCTCACGGAGCTGTCTTGAAGTAACGAACTTGCCCTCACGGCCTGCGAACGGGCTATCGTTTACGGAGAATGTCATTTCAACGGTAGGTTCGGAAATTTTTACGAAAGGAAGCGGTTCAAACTTGGAGCTGTCGCAGAGAGTATCACCGATAGTGATGTCTTCGATACCCGATATCCAAACGATATCGCCGACTGTAGCTTCCTGAACGGGAACACGGTTAAGTCCCTGTATCTGATATATAGTAACGATCTTGCTGTTGTAAGGCTTGCGGTTTTCGTGGTAGTCACCGACTGTAACGGTTTCGTTTACGCGGATAGTACCTCTTTCGATTCTGCCGATGCCTGTTCTGCCGACATAATCGTTGTAGTCGATAGAGGAAATGAGCATCTGCATCGGACCGTCGGGGTCGCCCTCGGGAGCAGGAATGTAATTTACGATAGTTTCAAAGAGAGGAACAAGGTCTGTGCCTGTTTCATACTGGCTGAGTGAAGCTGTGCCTGCACGGCCCGAGCAGAAGAGTACAGGGCTTTCGAGCTGCTCTTCGCTTGCGTCAAGGTCAAGGAGAAGTTCGAGTATCTCGTCGCCGATCTCATCAAGACGGGCATCGGGACGGTCGATCTTATTAACGACAACGATGATCTTGTGACCCATTTCAAGAGCTTTCTGGAGAACGAAACGAGTCTGCGGCATACAGCCTTCTGCTGCATCGACGAGGAGGACAACGCCGTCAACCATTTTAAGAACACGCTCAACTTCGCCGCCGAAGTCAGCATGGCCAGGGGTGTCGATAATGTTGATCTTGATGCCGTTGTAATTTACTGCTGTGTTTTTTGCAAGGATAGTGATTCCGCGCTCACGCTCGATATCGTTCGAGTCCATTACACGGTCAGCGACTTCCTGATTTTCACGGAAAGCGCCGCCCTGCTTGAGCATTTCGTCAACGAGGGTAGTTTTGCCGTGGTCAACGTGAGCAATGATAGCAACGTTTCTTAAATCTTCTCTTACCATAAAAATTCCTTCCTTGTTATGTCGGTCATTCACCCCGACAGAATTACTTCCTTAAAAAAGTTGTTATTGCCTATATATTTTCAACACTACTATATATAATATATTTATTATCCACAAATATACTATAGCATAAAAAAACCTTGCAGACTTATCTGCAAGGTTTAACGTGGTGGAGGAGGGTGGATTCGAACCACCGAAGCCGAAGCAACAGATTTACAGTCTGCCCCCTTTGGCCACTCGGGAACTCCTCCAAAAAAATTTCTAAACAGTTTTGAAGCTGTTTAGAAAATGGAGCTGGTGGACGGACTCGAACCCCCGACCTGCTGATTACAAATCAGCTGCTCTACCAACTGAGCTACACCAG
>CALANW010000013.1 GCA_937926145.1 uncultured Ruminococcus sp.
AAATTAATATAATATCGTATAAATACATTTGACTTTATAGCTTTTTTGTGGTAAAATTTTATCAACTGCAATATATTTAATCAGATGTGAAAGGATAATTTGTATTTTATGCTGAAATCGGAATTCTATTACGATTTGCCCGAAGAGCTTATCGCACAAACACCAATCGAACCGAGAAATTATTCCCGATTAATGAAAATCGACCGTAAAAGCGGTGAAATAGAGCATCGTCACTTCTATAATTTATGCGATTACCTAAAAAAAGGTGATCTGCTCGTTATGAATAATTCGCGTGTACTGCCGGCAAGACTTTACGGCATAAAGGAAGAAACAGGCGCTTGCGTTGAATTTCTGCTCCTTGAACAAAAAGGGGACAAGCTGTGGGAGATACTTGTTCGCCCCGGCAAAAAGGCCAAGCCGGGCGCAAGATTCAGCTTCGGCGACGGCAGACTTAAAGCCGAGATAATTGAAACAGTCGAGGGCGGAAACAGAATAGCAAAATTTGAGTGTGAAGGTAACTTCTTTACAACGCTTGAAGAAGTCGGACAGATGCCGCTTCCGCCATACATCAAAGAAAAACTAAAAGACAAGGAACGTTATCAGACGGTTTATTCAAAAGAATTGGGCTCTGCAGCAGCTCCGACAGCAGGTCTTCACTTTACAAAAGAAATGCTTGCCGAGCTTGAAAATATGGGTGTAAAGCTTGCATACGTTACACTTCACGTCGGACTTGGAACATTCCGTCCCGTAAAAGAAGATAATGTTCTCGAACATAAAATGCACTCGGAACACTATCATCTTCCAAAGGAAACTGCCGATCTCATCAAACAGACCAAGGCTGAGGGTGGCCGTGTTATCGCAGTAGGTACAACTTCATGCAGGACGCTTGAAAGCGTTGGAACTTTCTTTGATGATATGGACGAACATGAAGGATACACCGATATATTCATTTATCCCGGATATGAATTCAAAGTAATTGATGGACTTATAACGAATTTTCATCTTCCCGAAAGCACTCTTATTATGCTTGTATCGGCTTTTCTTGGCTACGAAAAGACAATGAACGCTTACAAGATCGCCGTTGATGAAAAGTACAGATTTTTCAGCTTTGGCGACGCGATGCTCATAGTTTGACATAAATACATCAATGACATCTTAGCTTGGAGAAAACATTATGATCTACAAGAATAAAATAAGAAAAGCGCCGTCTGTAAGCTTTCTTATGGGAATTATTTATGCGATTGTTGGGATAATATTCCTTATAGTAGGAATAGCTATCTCTGTTCATAACAATAATTTCTTAAATAACGCCCAGCAAACAAATGCCGTGATCTCTCGAATTGAAAAAGAATATTATTATGACAGTGACGGCGAGCGTAAAGCAAAACACAGTGTTTGGGTCAAATATGAAATAAACGACAAGCACTATGAAGAACTTCTCGACTATTATTCTTCGGATATGCGTGAAGGAGATACTATTATAATAAATTATTCTCCCGATGATCCGTCGAAAATAATAACAAATATTGGTTCAAAGATTCTTGGCTTTGTCATTATTCCATTGGGCGGCATATTTGCAATGCTTGGTTTGTTCTTCATTCTAAAAAAGATACTTTCCGACCAAAAGATAAAACGACTGATACGATCGGGTGAGTGCTTGACAGGTATTATCACAAATGGTGACATAAACAAGTATGTCACCATAAATAACATACACCCCTATAAAGCTGAGTGTGAAGTTATTGACCCTTACAGCGGTGAAAAATATCTTTACAGCTCTGATAACATTATGGGTAATATTTCCGACCTCATAGGAAGAGAAGTCACAGTTTATGTTGACAGCAACAATAAAAAGAATTATTACGTTGATATTTACGAATTGATCGACAGATACAGTTCAGATGAAAATATCTACGATTATAGAAGATAGGAGAAAATATGTACACACTTTTAAAAACAGAGGGAAAAGCCCGAAGAGGCAAGTTTGAAACTGTTCACGGCACATTCCAGACACCTTGCTTTATGAATGTCGGCACTTCGGCTGCAATCAAGGGCGGTATTTCGTCAATTGACTTAAAAGGGCTGAAAACTCAGGTCGAGCTTTGCAACACTTATCATCTGCACGTTCGTCCGTCTGACAGAGTAATAAAAGAAATGGGCGGTCTGCACAAATTTATGAACTGGGACAAGCCTATACTCACCGACAGCGGCGGATTTCAGGTCTTCTCACTTTCCAAGCTTCGCAGAATAAAAGAAGAGGGCGTATATTTTAACTCCCACGTTGACGGCAGAAAGATATTCATGGGACCTGAGGAATCTATGCAGATACAGTCAAACCTTGCATCGACTATCGCTATGGCATTCGATGAATGTGTTGAAAATCCTGCAGCTTATGAATATTCAAAGAAATCATGTGAGCGTACAGTTCGTTGGCTTTACAGATGCAAAGACGAAATGGAAAGGCTTAACGCTTTACACGATACTATTAATAAGCATCAGCTCCTTTTCGGCATCAATCAGGGCTGTACTTTCTCCGACCTTAGAATAAAGCACATGGAAGCAATTGCAAGACTTGATATGGACGGCTATGCTATCGGCGGACTTGCAGTTGGCGAGCCTACCGATGTGATGTACAAGATAATCGAAGATGTTGAACCCGTTATGCCGAAGAATAAGATAAGATATCTTATGGGCGTTGGTACTCCGTCAAACATCATCGAAGCAGTCGCAAGAGGAGTTGACCTTTTTGACTGCGTAATGCCGAGCAGAAATGCACGTCATGCTACCATATTCACATGGAGCGGAATAATGCACGCAACGAATGCCTGCTATGAAACAGACCCACTTCCGCTTGACCCCGAATGTGACTGCCCGACCTGCCGCAATCATTCAAGAGCATACATTCGTCACCTTTTCAAGTCAAATGAACAGCTTGCAGGAAGACTTGCTGTAATTCATAACCTCTATTTCTATAACACACTTATGGAAAAGATCAGAGATGCTCTTGACAATGGCACTTTTGCCGAATTCAGAGCAGAATACTCTGAAAAGCTCTCCAAAATTCTCTGAACAGCCGCTTCCTAAAAACTGTATCGAAAGGAACTATAAACCATGGAAATGAAAGATCTTTACAAAAAATATGTCAAGGAGACCTTTGACGAAAACGGACTTATCAAAGGCCTCGATTTTGATATTCCCGAAAACTTCAATTTTGCTTACGACATAATCGATGTTATAGGAAAAAACGAGCCTGAGCGCAAAGCAATGGTCTGGGTCAATGATAAGGGCGAAGAACACACCTTCACCTATAAAGATCTTTCGGTCAGATCAAATCAGTGCGCAAATATGCTTCTTGCACACGGCGTAAAAAAAGGTGATATGGTTCTTTCGGTTCTCAAAAGACACTATCAGTTCTGGATATTGCTTCTTGCACTTGATAAAATAGGCGCAATTCTCATTCCTGCAACAAATCAGCTTATGAAAAAAGACTACACCTACCGTTTTGAAGCAGCAGACGTTAACTATGTTGTCGCAACCGCAGACGGTGATGTTACCGATCACATTGAGCAGGCACTTGAAGAATACAAGGGCATAAAGGAAAAGTTCATCGTCAGAGGTGAACGTGACGGTTGGACGAACTTTGACGCTGAATGTGCTAAATACCCGACAGAACTTGAAAGAATTCAGAACAACGTCAATGACAATATGCTGATATACTTCACATCGGGAACAACGGGCTATCCGAAAATGGTCGTTCACACACATTATTATTGCCTCGGACATATTGTTACAGCGAAATATTGGCACAAGCTCCACGAGGGCAGCCTGCATCTTACTATCTCCGAATCGGGTTGGGCTAAATGTATGTGGGGAAAGATGTATGGTCAGCTTCTCTGCGCTGCTTGTCTGTTTGTTTATGACTTTGACCGTTTCCATGCAAATGATATTCTTCAGAAAATTCAGGATTATAAAGTTACTTCGTTCTGCGCCCCTCCTACAATGTACCGTATGTTTATCAAAGAGGGAATCTCAGGTTACGATCTCTCAAATCTTGAGCGCACAAGCATTGCAGGTGAAGCACTTAACCCCGAAGTATTCAACCGTTGGTATGACCTTACCGGTTTAAAGGTAATGGAAGGCTACGGTCAGACCGAAACCGTCCTCGCAATTGGAAATATGTGCGAAATGGAGCCCAAGCCGGGTTCAACGGGTATTCCGACACCGCTTTTTGATATAAAGATCTATGATGATGACTGCAACGAGGTTGAAAACGGTCAGGAGGGAGAAATCGTAATTATTCCTAAGACAAAGGAAAAGATCGGTCTTTTCAAGGAATACTACAAGAACCCCGAAGCTACCGCCGAGGCATGGAGAGGTGGGGTTTACCACACAAACGACCTTGCTTACAAGGATAATGACGGATATTTCTGGTATGTAGGACGCAAAGACGATGTTATCAAGTCCTCGGGTTACAGAATCGGACCATTCGAGATCGAAAGTGTTCTTATGGAACACCCTGCAGTTCTCGAGGTTGCTGTTACGGGCGCAAAAGATGCAATAAGAGGTATGGTCGTTAAGGCAACTATCGTTCTTACTAAGGCATACAAGGACAAGGGTGATGAAAAGCTTGTAAAAGAGCTCCAAGAACACGTTAAAAACCAGACCGCGCCTTACAAATATCCCCGTGTTATCGAATTCGTTGACGAACTTCCCAAAACTATCAGTGGAAAGATAAGACGAGTTGAGATTCGCGAAAAAGATAACTCAAATTCATAAAAATACAGCCTGATAAGTTAATTCTTGTCAGGCTGTTACAATTACAAAAGCCGTTTTTGATTTTAGTTCAAAACGGCTTTACACTAATTCTTGATCGTTCTATAGACAAAATCGACAGATAGAATAAGTTCAGTTAGGTCACTGCGTTGAACTTGGAGAGCGACCGCAGGCAGGCTGTTGCCTGACAAGGAAGCTTGACGCCGAATGAACTTATTATAGCCGAGAGTTTGTCTATATGTTGATCAAGAATTAGTATTATATATTAGTGCTGGTTTAAGATGCGTTCATCGCAGTATTCACATTCAAGAGTATCTCCATTACCTCTGAACGCTCTCGGCAGATATGCTTCCTTGTGAGTAATGCAGTTGGGGTTTGTGCATCTGATACTGTTGTGAATATTTCCGCTAAGAAGCGTGGATGGATATTCATTCTTCAAAACAGTGAGGATAAGTGCCATTCTGACATACATACCGTACTTTGCCTGCTTGAAATACATTGCACGGGGGTCATCGTCGACCGCAATATCTATCTCATCAACTCTCGGAAGAGGGTGAAGAACGATAAGATCCTTGCTTGCTTTGGACATTTTTTCGGTGTCAAGACGGTAAACATTTTTCTGCTTTTCGTATTCATCAAGGTCAGAAAAACGTTCACGCTGGATTCGTGTCATATAGAGAATATCAAGCTTATCTATTACTTCTTCAAGAGAATCGACCTCGGTAAACTCACAACCGTGTGCTTTTAATATATCAATAATGTATGACGGAACTTTAAGTTCAGGCGTTGAGATAAATATGAACTTGTTGCCTTTATAGCAGGACATTGCTTTGCAGAGGGAATGAACGGTTCGACCGTTTTTGAGATCACCGCAGAAGCCGATAGTATGATTTTCAAGCGTTCCTTTTTCTATGTACAAAGTCAACAGATCGGTGAGGGTCTGTGTAGGGTGAAGATGTCCGCCGTCGCCTGCGTTTATGATAGGACAGTCGGCTGTCAAGGCAGCAGCCTTTGCAGAACCTTCAAGTGGGTGACGCATTACCAATACATCCGCATAGCCTGAAACTATCTTTGTTGTATCTTTAAGATTCTCGCCCTTTGAAACCGATGAAGTTTCAGGATTATCAAATCCGATTATCGTTCCGCCAAGGCGAAGCATTGCTGTCTGGAACGACATCTGCGTTCTTGTGGACGGTTCATAGAAGAGCGTTCCCATAATTTTACCGTCACATTCGTGAGCGTATTTTTCGGGTTCTTTTGCGATCTTTGCGCCGAGCGAAACAATTTCGTTCCACCATGAAACGGGCATATCGCTAAGGTCGATAAGGTTGGTAAATTTAGATGTTACCATAGTTAAAGATCCTTTCATTTATAACAATATGATTTTATCTTATTCATTCTATCACAAAACGACACTCTATTCAATAGTTTTTTAAAATTTAATAAATTAAGTTATAAATCGACATATTGTAAGTTCAGAAAAGCTCACACGATCACTTAGACCGTGTGAGCTTTTGTAGTATTAGAGTGCGATAGAAATCTTACCGTCGGAGTTAGCAGGAACTTCAACAGTCTTGCCGCCCGAAACAGTGATCTTGAACGGTGAAGCATTCTTTGTGAAGCTTACATCGATCGTGCCATTGTTGTTTACAGCTGTAAGTTCAAGAACCTTGTTGGAATCTGTATCGTAGATAGTGCAGGAAGCGGACTTGCCGTTTTCAAGCTCGTAAATAACGATCTCAGCATTGTTAAGATAATCGTATTCAAAGTTCTTCTCAAATGCACCGTAAGCAATGATGCTGTTAGGCTTTGCAAGGCAGGGGAGAGAGAAGTAGTCGAACTTTTCGTTGTAGTACTTTCCGCCCTCGTACTTCTTGCCGCTGATGATATCAGTCCAAACACCTGCAGGTACATAGAACTCTGCTGTGCCCTCTTCGTTGAATACGGGAGCAACGAGAACATTATCACCGAACATATACTGTCTGTCGAGGTAGAGGCAAGCAGCATCATCTGCATAGTCGATAACCATTGCTCTCATCATAGGAACGCCGACAGTTGATGTCTTGTTAGCCTGTGCCCAGATATAAGGCATCATCTTACCCTTGAGCTTTGTGAAGAAGCGGAGAACATCAACTGATTCTTCGTCAAAGAGCCAAGGCACTCTGTAAGAAGAGTTGCCGTGGAGTCTTGAATGTGAGGAGAACAAACCGAATGCTGCCCATCTCTTGTAGATATCAGGTGTTGCTGTTGCTTCAAATCCGCTCATATCGTGGCTGAAATAGCCAAAGCCCGAAGCGCAGAGTGACAAGCCGCCGCGGAGCGTTTCTGCCATTGAAGTGTATTCAGCAGAGCAGTCGCCGCCCCAGTGAACAGGGAACTTCTGACCGCCGACTGTTGCGGAACGTGCAAAGAGGCAAGCCTTGTTTTCACCGTAACATTCTTTAAGAACATTGAATACAGTCTTATTGTAAAGATATGTGTAATAGTTATGCATTGCGATAGGATCAGAACCATCGAAATACTTAACGTTTGTCGGGATTCTCTCGCCAAAGTCGGTCTTGAAGCAGTCAACGCCCATTTCGCAGAGCTTTTTGAGCTTGCCTGCATACCACTTGCAAGCATCGGGATTTGTAAAATCTACAATTGCCATACCCGGCTGCCACATATCGCACTGGAATACGCTGCCGTCAAGATTCTTGATGAAGTAACCATTTTCCTTGCCCTCTGCAAAAAGAGCGGAACGCTGTGCAATATAAGGATTGATCCAAACGCAGATCTCCAGTCCCTTTGCTTTAAGACGCTTGAGCATTGCAGCAGGATCGGGGAACTGACGCTTGTCCCATTCAAAGTTACACCATTCAAATTCCTTCATCCAGAAGCAGTCAAAATGGAATACCTGAAGCGGGATATCTCTTTCAGCCATACCGTCGATAAAGGAAGTAACTGTTTCTTCATCGTACTTTGTTGTGAACGAAGTTGTGAGCCAAAGTCCGAATGTATAAGCAGGAGGAAGTGCAGGCTTACCTGTGAGTGTTGTGTAATTTGAGATAACTTCTTCGAGGTTTGCACCGCCGATAACGAAGTATTCAAGCTTTTCGCCCGGAACGGTAAAGGAAACCTTTGAAACGGTATCGGAAGCAACTTCGTAAGAAACCTTATCGGAGGAATTTACGAAGATACCGTATCCTCTTGAAGAGATATAGAACGGAATGGACTTATAAGACTGGTCACTGCAAGTACCACCGTCAGAGTTCCATGTTTCAACGTTCTGACCATTCTTAACGAATGTTGTGAATTTTTCGCCAAAGCCGTAGATACATTCACCAACGGAAAGCGTAAGCTGCTCACGGAGATAAGAATTACGATTATCGCGAGGATAAGACCAGAATGTATCGTCCTGTGTTGCTTCAAGTCTGCTGGAAACCTTGAACTGGCTTTCATTTACAACAGTTGTAGCTCTCCAAGCGCCGCCGGTGAGCTTCTTGTCCTTGTAGTAGAACTGAACATTCCAGCTATACTTTGAAATGTGTACCTTTGTATTGCCTGCAACGAGTTCAACAAAATCATCGCCGTCAACGATTTCGGGAGTAAAGCCCTGATCTTCATAAAGTTCAAACTTAGGTGCATTGTCAAGTGTGCCCATATAGTGGTTTATGGAAACCTTGATAACATCTTTCTGTGTGCAGGAATAGGTGATATCGAGAACAGGTCCGCCGAGGGTCATACCTCTGTTCTGGATATAGTTTGTGGTCGCAAGGACATTTATAAAGTTTTTTCCTGTCTTGATCTCATAGGCCTGTGATGCATAGTTTACATCATAGCCTTTCTGATTAAGCCAAAAGCCGTCTGCAAATTTCATGACAAAATCCTCCTCTTATGTAATTGATTACATTGTACAACATACACATAAAAAATGCAAGGGGTTTTCAAAATTTTATTTTTTGTTCATATCTTTTGCTTCTATATAAGCATACAAGCCTTTAGCTTTGAATATTATTGAACAAAGCAGATGATGATACAAAAATGCTCTTACCGAGAAATTTTTATCATTAAAATTGTTTTACCACGACAAAACAAGGAGGAAAACCTATGGAACTTAAAATCAACAGGGAAGAGTTATGTTCGTCCGAATTGATCCTGAAAACCAAGCAGGAACAGTCGATAGAGCTTGACTATGTTCTTCCCGATTATTACCCCGAGATTTTCAAGATACTGAAATGTTTCACTTCGCCGAAGATAGCTTCATACAGCGTTTCGGGCAGCAAACTCACATACGAACTTTGCGTAAACATAAAGATAGCGTATAATGATGAAAACAGCTGCACTGTTCACGTTGTAGACCAGAAAATGATGTTTACGAAGTCAGTTGAACTCGGAAGATCGTGCAACGAATCCAAAGTTTGTATAAAGCCCAGCGTTGACTACATCAACTGCCGTGCTGTAAATTCACGAAGACTCGACATCAGGGGAGCTGTTTCGACCGATATATGTGTCACCGACAGCAGCAGGCAGGAAGTTGTCTGTGATGCTTACGGAATGGACATCGAACTTTGCAAAAAGCCGATAACTTACCCCGTGAACAAGCTTTATGCCGAAAAACAGATCAGCATAACTGATGATTTTGAACTTGGCATTTCAAAACCAGCCATAAATGACATACTTTACTATGATGCATGTGTTTCTTCAACTGATAAAAAGATAATCGCAAATAAAATGGTCGCAAAAGGCGAGATATGCATAAATATGTTCTACACCTGCGATGAAGACAAAATCGAAACGCTCACGTTTACACTTCCATTCTCGCAGATAATCGATATCGAGGGTATTGATGACAGATTTGACTGCAATATTGAAGCAGAGATAATGAACTGCGAAATAATGCCCCGTTCGGACGGTGACGGAAACACCAAAGTCGTTGACTGCTCCATTTCGATAATGATAAAATGCAATGCATACAGAATGGGAACGCTCGAACTCGTCTGTGACGAATATTCGACCTCTTTTGGAACTTCCGACCAAAGAGAAACTATCCATTACGATACTATGCCGCAATGGATAAACACTGCATTTTCTGCAGGCTGTTCATTTGATACCGGTGAAAACAAAGTTGAACGTGTTTACGGTGTCACAGCAAGTGTAAAGAATTGTCACTTTACAGCGAACAATGAGAGCAGTGAACTCACTGCAGACGGAACTATATGCTGTACACTCATTGCAAGTTCAGATGACGGCAAAAGTATTTTTGCTGACAAGGAAGAAAACTTTACATACAGTATTCCCCTTGAAAACATCTCTGATGAAGCATATATCAGTATCAGCGTGATACCTACTTCCTGCTCATACAATATTTTATCTGAGGGAACTGTAGATGCAAAGGCAGAATTAAAGCTTTGCGGAAGTATTTGCTGTACCAAGACAGCGGAATGTATCACCGATATTTATGCAGACGAAGATACTCCTATACAAAAGGACGAAAACTGTGCATTGAAACTTTACTTCTGCGAAAGCGGTGAAAGTCTTTGGGATATTGCCAAGCGTTACCACTCTTCCGCAAAACTTATAATGGACGAAAACGACATAGAAGATGAGATGATCGGCAATGATATGATGCTGATAATTCCAATAATGTAAAAGGGGTGTTCCGGAATGGTCAATAATGATATTTATAGCAACATTGCCAAAAGAACTGACGGTGACATTTACATCGGTGTTGTCGGACCTGTCAGAACGGGCAAATCAACTTTTATAAAAAAATTTATGGAATCGCTCGTTATTCCGAATATCACAAGCGAATTCCGCAAAGAACGTGCCATTGATGAACTTCCTCAATCAGCCGCAGGCAAGACCATAATGACAACCGAACCCAAATTCATTCCCGAAGAAGCGGTAGAAATAAAACTTTCGGACAATGCTGTTTTCAACGTCCGAATGATAGACTGCGTAGGCTATATCGTTCCTGCTGCGATAGGTTATATTGAGAACGAAGCCCCTCGAATGGTTATGACTCCATGGTTTGAGCAGGAAATACCTTTCGCTATGGCAGCCGAGATTGGAACGCAGAAGGTCATCAAGGAACACTCGACAATAGGTCTTGTTGTTACAACAGACGGCAGTATCACCGACATCCCCCGTGATGAATATTGTGATGCCGAAGAACGCGTAATAAATGAACTTACTGAGATCAATAAACCGTTCGTAATCGTTTTGAACTGTCTTGACCCGAAAAGCAGCAGCGCACAGCAGCTTGCATCGGAGCTTGAGGAAAAATATTCAACTCCAGTTATTCCCGTAAACTGTCTTGAGCTTGATGAGCAGGGGATAAGCGATATTTTAAGGCAGGTGCTTTACGCTTTCCCCGTTAAAGAAGTCAATATCACTATGCCGAAATGGATAACGGCGCTTGACAAAAATCATTGGCTCAAAAGCAGTGTTGTTTCCGCAATAAGAGCAGCTGCAGAAAACATCAGACATATTCGTGATATGACTAAGCTCACCGAGCGACTTTCGGACGGAGAATACATATCCGGTTCGCAGATATCGGAAATCGACCTTGGAAAGGGAAGTACAGGCATTAGGCTGGACTTTGACGGTGAGCTTTTCTACAAAATTCTCGGTGAAGAAACGGGCATTGAGATAAAAAACGACAATGACCTTATGCCGCTTCTGAAAGACCTTATCGCTATGAAAAAGAAATATGAAAAAGTAGAAAATGCTTTGAATGAAGTTGAAGCAACGGGATATGGCATCGTTATGCCCGATATCGGCGATCTTTCACTCGAAGAACCCGAGATCGTTAAGCAGGGTGGAAAATACGGTGTTCGTCTAAAAGCTTCTGCGCCGTCAATTCACATGATGAAAGCTGATATCGTCACCGAAGTCAACCCGATAGTCGGTTCGGAAAAGCAGTCGGAAGAGTTGGTTATGTATCTTATGAATGAATTCAATGATGACCCAACAAAAATTTGGAATTCCAACATCTTTGGCAAATCTCTGCACGACCTTGTTAATGAGGGTCTGCACAACAAACTTTATAAGATGCCCGTTGACGCTCGGCTCAAACTTCAAGAAACGCTTGAACGTATCATCAACGAAGGCTGCGGAGGACTTATTTGCTTTATTCTCTGATTTCTTCCTTGTCTTTTGTCATAAAAACAGCACCCTTGCAGGTTTAAATGCAAGGGTGCTGTGCTTTTATTTGGTTATGATAACTTGTTGCCGCATTCCGCGCAGAATTTAGCGTTTGGACTTGTTATTCTTGCGCCGCACTGGTCGCAGAAACGAGGCTTAGGTTCTTCGGAAGCAGGCTGTTCATCTGCTTTTTCTTCTACAACTTCGTCAGCAGCAGGTGCTTCTTCCGTTTTTTCATCAGATTCGGTCTTTTCTTCAGCTGCTTCTGCTGTCGGTTCAGCGGTTTCAGTTTTAGGTGCAGGAGCTTCATTTACTGCTGCGTTTATAGCAGCAACAGGTATCTCCTGCGTTCTTTCCTTAACGGCATTTTCAAGAAGTTCCTTCATCTTTTCAGCAGAACGCTGATCTCTTATGTAGTTTACAAGAGCAGTCATAGCCTTAGCTGTGCCGTCGATGGTATTCTTGTTTATTGCACAGTTGATCTCGTTGGTGTTGCCGTTTCTCTCGGTCACAACGATAGATGTGCTTACAAACGACTTCTTAGCCTGGAACGAAACGATATCGTCGATCTTAATACGATTGAACACGCCCTTGTTGATGAAGTAGAAATACTCTGTTGTGAGAGCAAAACCGTTATCTCCCGAATTGTCATGGAGGAAGATAGGAAGCTCATATCTTCCGACGGAGATATAATTCTTGCAGGCTTCATCATACTTAGGATAGAAGAGGTTTGAAAGAGTAGGAACAAGGAAGTTTGCTGTTGAAACATTGAACTCATCGATCTTCTGCTTAAGGAACATAATATATGTTCTCTGCTCGTTATTTTTGAGTTCCATAATATGTGATTCTATCATATCAAGATACTTGTTCTTGACTGTATCATCAAGAGCCATTGTTCTGAGACGAACAATAACATCAAGCGACTTCTTGGCACTGAGATTATTGATATTTCCGATAATATCGGTAACTTCCTTTTCGGCAAGGGAAGAAAGGCACTCATCGACTTTAACGATGTACTTCGTTTTAAGTTCAAGAGGACATTTGTATTCCTCGATCTTTGATTTAACAGCGAGAAGTTCTTCCTTAGACATATTTTCAACGCCGTCCATAAGCTTCTCAATGTTTTCAATGTGGAGTTCTTTTATTCTGTTTTCAAGCTGCTCAATACGCTCTGTCTTCTTATCCTCGTGGAAATCACCATTCTTAATAGTATCAAGAGCATAAATTGCTTTATCCACATCAATTGTATTTATGTCGCCGATGATAGAATCAAGCTTTTCTGTTTCAAGAGCAGAGGCTCTTTCAGCTATCTTATTTACGCCTCGCTCAAAGTTTTCGAGTGTGACTTGGTTATCTGCAAGCTTATCGGAAAGATCGGACTTGAACTGTTCAAGCTCACTTTCGGACATATTCTGAACTGTATCAAGAAGCTTGTTATATTCAGCATTTTTGATATTGTCGATACATTCATCGATCTTAGCATAATATTCATCGCTGATTGCAACATATTCTTCGTTTTCAGCAATTTCACTTCTGAGCTTTTCAAGCTGTTCGATATCCATTTCGGAAATTCCCGAGCAGAGTTCATCAAGCTCTTCACGGCGAAGTTCATCTTCACGTTCGGTTACCTTTTTGAGATAAACTGTTGTGATAGATTCATCGTAAGCACCGCTGAGAAGAACATCTTTGAGTTCATTCAAAGCGTCCTGATTCATAGAGAAGATATACTTGCAGCGTTCAGCAAGCTCAGAGTTCTTGAGTTCAGCCTCACGGCGATCAATTCTGTCAAAGCATTTATCCTTGAGTTCGCTGTTGTAATTCTTATCGGAAAAATTGATCTTGGAACGAAGCTCATCAAGCTGATCCTGTTCCATATTTTCGATATTTTCACACATTGAATCAAGCTCTTCATCAATAAGGGTCTGTTCGCGCTGTGCGACCTTGACCATATAGGGAGCGATAAGTTCATCGCTGTAGCTTTTTTCACTGAGAACGGACTTAATGCTTTCGAGTTCTTCTTCTGTTGCAAAATCAACATTTTCAAACAGCTTTTCAACTTCGTGATGCTCATAATCAACGATAAGTCTGTCGATCTCTTCAATATATGAACTTGTATACTTTTCGGGGAACTTATCACTTGAAAGCTTAAGCTTTGCATCTGTGAGCATATCAAGCGAAAATTCGTCCATACCGCTGCAAATAAGATCGATCTCAACCTTGATCTTATCATCTGCAAACTGCTCTATCTTGCGTGTATAGCTTTCAGCCATTACAGCAGGATATCTGCCCGAATTTACACTCTGGAGCAAGGTAGATATCTCGGCAGTATCCATATCATCAAGCTTGGCAATTCTTCTGTCAAGCTCCTCTGTAAATGCGATATCAAGGTGATTGTTGATATCTGGAAGCTTTGCATTTATAACAGATTCAGCATAGCCGGATTTAAGGACATCGTCACGAAGCTTGATAGTTTCATCAGCATCAAGCGTCGGCAAACCAAGGCAAAGCTGATCGAGCATACTTTCCTCAACGCAGTTCATTGCCATCTTAACTTTGAGAAGATATTTTGACTTTGTAACATCGTCAATAGTAATACCTTCAATATGCTTTTTGAGCTGATCAAGCTCCTCTTTGTTGAGAGCTGAAAGGTTAATGCAAAGCGTCTGGAGTTCAAGCTCATTTGCAACTGCGCGCTTCATAGCCTCGGGAGTGTCAAAAACAGTTCCGTTGAAGCTTCTGCTGCGAATGTCAGCATCTTTAATATATTCAGCAAGCTCGTCAATATAGCTTCTGTCCTCAAAGCCATACTTGACATTGACCTTTTCAAGTTCGTCCTTTATTATCTCAGCCTGCTTGATTCCTGACACAAAATTGCCATTTTCATCAAAAAGATCGGCATTCAGATAGGAATCAAAAATAACGCGCTGAAGCGAAGCCTTATCTACAGGTGCAACATTCCAGAAATTTGCAAGCTTTTCGAGATTAGCTTCTTCCTCTGGATATCTGTAAAGCGTATATGCAAAAATACCATAGCTTTCAGGTCTGAATGAAAGTATCTTGGAAATAAGAAACTTTTCTTCGGCAGAACCCTGCGGGCCTGAAAAATCCTTCTGTTCAAGGTCTTTCATAAGCGAAACGTAGTCACTGTCTGAATTAACGGAATAGCTGTACTCAAAGAGATCAGACTTTGTGAGTGCATCGGTAAATGCTATCTTCACTGCAGCCATAGCAGTGCTGTTTCCGTCAATATTGATACCGTGTGATTTTTCCTTAAGTTCTTCTTCCGAAAGATCTATGTACTTGTTTACATACTCGGAAACAAACTTGTCAAGAGTAATTGTAACGCCGTTGTTTGAAAGCACTTCAACAGCAAGCTTTCTGATAAATTCATCAGCAGAGAATTCAAATTCTGAAGCCTTAAAAATTTCGTCAGCTTCGGAAAGTTCACCTGCAATAGCGTTAAACTGTTCAAAAAGAACATCGGTTTTCAGTATTCTTGTGGTTTTGCCGTCAATGATGACCTTTTTATCAAAAAGATCAAATGTAAGGTCATTCGTATCTGCAAAATCAGGCGCTTCATCAACACATTTTGCAAGATACTTATCAACACATTTCTGAATATATTCAGCATCAAGCGTGATTATCTCACCGATCTCTGCTTTGTTCCAGAAGAATGTATTATTGATTTTCTTGAAATGAAGAACTCTGTTGGTAAGGGGAGTGACAGGAGCGTATCTTTTGCCCTTTTCACGCATATATGCTTCGCTTACAACAATAGTATCATTCTTTCCGTTTATCATCCAATCCTCGGCATAGAATGCGTTCTCAGCCATAATATCGGTAAGATAAACATAACCGTTCTCGGCAGCTATCTCTCTCGCTCTTGTGATATTGAAAGACTGCCATTCTTCATTGTCGGCAGACATTAAAAGCATATCGGAATAACGGCAGATATTAAGTCCGTTGCTCTTAGCTTCCTCGTCAGAACATCTGCATATCAATTCATTTTTCTGGGTAGGATGACATATAAATTTAGCTTCGGAAAAGCACTTGTTTTCGAGTTCATCGGCAAAAGCAAAGCATTTTTCCTTAAATACGTCATACTGATTAAATACGTCCATATTTTTGCCCCCAAATTTCAAAATTATATATTTATATCATACCAAAATTGCCTTTAAAAGTCAATAACTTATTGCAATTTTAACAATAATTCTTTTTTTAGGCAATTTATTCTGTCTCTTATACACATCTCCGAGCCCACGAGACGTAGA
>CALANW010000014.1 GCA_937926145.1 uncultured Ruminococcus sp.
TACCAAGCCCTTTAAGGGCTTTTGCAAACCACCCGTTCAACGGGTGGTTTTGATTTTGCATTGAAAATATACAAAAATAATGTTATTATGTTTTTTTAGATGAAAACACTTGATGATTCGGTCAGAACATCTCGTTTTGACCTTGGAGGAACTCCTTTATATGTATAAAAAAACAAACAACGGCGTTATGTGCGTCCTTAATGGATTTATGTCCAAAAAGGTAGTTATCATATTGCTCAATATGCTGCTCATAATCGCGACTGTCTGCTCCGTTTTGGCTTATTCCAAGCACGTCAGGCAGCAGCGGGAAGAAACTACGCTGAATGCGTTTATTTCCGCTGTTGAATCGATGAAAGGCATTTCGGAAAATTATCTTCAGACGGAAAAAGTTTTTGCCGATAACTGGGTGAAGTACATTGAGAAAAACGATCTTGATCTTGACGGTGCGCTCGACTATATTCGCTTGTCAAACACGCAGCAGGATCGCCTTGCTCACATTGTCGATATGGATTCGTTTGCGGCTTATTCGACCTATCCCGAAACGGGGGACAACTCTGTTTCCTGCTACAGCAAGATGATCGGCGAAGACTACTATTTTGCAACGATATTCCAAGCGAATATGCAGCATATGTTCGATAAAAATTATGACGGATTGTGTGTTCTCGGAAAATACAAGACCTCCGAAACTCAGATGTCGGTCGTCAGTGTCGGAACAAGGGTCACTCTTCGCACGGAGGACGGACACAGGGACTATCTTCTCCTGCGGGTCATACCGCTTGAAAGCATCAAAAAGATATGGATATTCCCTATGCATTACAGTACGGCGGAAGTCGGCATAATCGCAAATGACGGCTCGTATGTTATCCCCTCAAATTCGCTCAAATCGGCAAATTTCATTGAATTTATGCGAAGCTACAATTTCTCCGACAACTATAATGGCGCAGATGAGCTTTCGGAATTGCTTAAAACGTCGGAAAACGGTATTCTTACATACAAAGACTCAAAAGGCATTGACCGATACTGGTACTACTCCGAATTCAACTCGGATACGGGACTTGATATTCTCGGCTCTATGCCCGTTGATGATATTTACATGGGTATAAATAACTGGGCGATAGTTATAATAATCTGCCTTGCGGTCGCGCTTATAATCGCTGTAAACGGAACGCATATCTTTTTCATCAACCAAAATCTCCGCAAAACTGCGGCGGAGGCGGAAAAGGCAAACCACGCAAAAACAGAGTTCCTTTCCTCAATGTCGCATGATATCAGAACGCCGATGAACGCCGTTCTCGGAATGACAGAGATCGCAAAGAAGAATATCACCGACATGGATTACGCGCTCGAATGTCTTGACAAGGTTTCGCTTGCGGGAAATCATCTGCTCACGCTCGTCAATGATATCCTCGATATTTCAAAGGTCGAAAGCGGAAAAATGGTTCTCAACGAGGCAAAATTCTCGATAAAACAGCTTACAGCTCACCTTGTCAGCATCGTCCGTCCTCAGCTGGACGAAAAGAATATTGAATTCAGCGGAAATTATGATGATTTTAAATATGAATATCTCGTTGCGGACGAACTGCGCCTTAACCAGATATTTATAAACCTGCTGACGAACGCCGCAAAATACACGGGAAACGGCGGAAAGGTTCGGCTTGACATTTATGAAGAGCCTGCGCCGAATGATGACAGCAGTGTTATACTCGTATGCAAGGTCGCGGACAACGGCATCGGTATGACGGAAGAGTTCCAGAAAACCATGTACGATTCGTTCAACCGTGCCGAAAATAGCCGCATAAACAAGATACAAGGTTCGGGACTCGGGCTTGCGATAGTAAAGCAAATGGTCGAGCTTATGGACGGAACTATCCGATGCGAGAGCAAGCTTGGTGCCGGCTCGGAATTCACGGTGAGAATAGTCCTCCCAATTGCAAACGAGCAGTCAGATGCAGTCGGGGACAGCGAAAATGTTTCCGAAAGCGAGCTCAATATAAGCGAATTCAGCGGAATGAATGTACTTGTTGCCGAGGATAACGACCTCAACTGTGAGATAATTTCGACAATGCTCTCGGAGTACGGTGTAAACTGCACACGCTCCGAAAATGGCAGGGAATGTATCGATACTTTGCACAGCGAGTCAAGCGGAAAATTTGATCTTATACTTATGGATATCCAGATGCCGATAATGAACGGCAGAGAAACAACTATCGCTCTTCGTTCCGAAGATGATGATTATTGCCGAAATATCCCGATAGCCGCAATGACGGCGGACGCTTTTGCGGACGATATAAAAGCCTGCATCGACTGCGGCATGGACGCACATATCTCCAAGCCTGTCGACATAAAAAAGTACTCCGATTCCTGCGCACGGTAAAAAATAAAGAAAAATAATTTTGGAGGAGAAAAAATGAAAAGGAACACATTGAAGACCGTGGCTCTCGTTACAGCCGCAATTCTCTCGGCAGCTGTCTTTACAGCCTGCGGAAAAAGCGAAGAGGCAAAGGGATTCTCTCCGCGTCTTGACACGGAAGCGGCAACAAATATTGATATTGCAGGTTTTTTCGGTAACTATGAAGCTCTTGACGCTGTGACGAACAGTTTCAACGAGATCTATCCGAATGTTACTTTCAGCTATGAGCAGGTCGGAGCAGACCGCCTTAACGAGTATATGAAAGCGAGTGGATACGTTGATATTTTTATGACGGCTGATGATAATATACGTTCTTCCGTTCAGACTGACGTTTATGTCAACGAATACTGCACAGATCTTCTCGGCGAAGATATTGACCTTAGTGCGGTGACAGAAGATATGCTTCGCGGCTGTACAGTTGATGGAAAGATTCTAAAGATTCCGTCGGGTCAGAAGCTTTACGGAATGGTCGTGAACAAAACTCTGCTTGAAAATGAGGGACTTTCCGTTCCGCAGACTTACTCCGAATTCATTGATACCTTAAAGGCACTCAAAGATAAGGGTTATACGCCAATCCAAGGCTCGTCAAAGCTGATATATTCCTACCTCATCACGAATATGACCGCCGATCTTGTCGGAAACGATGCTGATTTCCTCACACAGCTCACAAACAGCGATGATGCTGCCGTACAGAAAATGACGGGTGTTTATTCGCGCCTTAAAGAGCTTATCGACAACGGTTATACCGATCCTGAACTTAATGCATCATACCCCGATGATAACTACGATCAGGCTATCCTCAACTTTTTCGAGGGAGATGTTCCGTTCTGGGTATGCAATTCCGAAAACGCAAGCGGTATGAAAAAGCGTGAATCAAAGTCGGAAAAGTTCTCCGCAGAGCCGTTCGATTATGGTTTCTGCTTTATCCCAATGGGCGATAATGGCGTTTACGATTATAAAGAAGCTTGGTATGGCTTTTCCCTCAATAATACTAATCACCAATAAAACTATAGACAAAAAATCATCGCATAATCCATATACGCAAGATTATGCTCGATTTTTTGTATAGTTTTTAATTGGTTCTTAGTATAAGAACAGCGATAATTACGATTATGCGCTCGAATTCCTGCGTTTCCTTGCGACCGAGGAACAGCTCGATACGCTTGCATCGGTAAAAAGAGTTCCAACCGTTACAAAGAATGCACCTATTGAGCTTTATGCTGACACAGTTGCTCCGCAGAAGGTTGAAAGCACTTATGTTAATGACGGCAGTTTCAACAGATATATGATAGATCTTCTCGAATCTGCAGGCGAAAAGCTTGCAGACGGAACATATCAGACTGCGGAAGAGGCTGCGGCGGATTTTGTATCGGCATATAATTGATATTATCAAAACTTATACTAATTTTTAAACTGAAAATGTAAAAAATCAGTATTAAACATAAACTGCCCTGCAAACGGCTTGGTTCTATCGTTTGCAGGGCAGTTTGTATTTTATTGATCATCCGAATGACAGTGGGTGTCTTTGCGCAATGTTCGGCGGTACGGTTTTATACAAATTACAATAATGTTCATATAAATTTAATCTATTAAAGCATAGTTGGAAGACTATTTTTATTGACGGGCGGAAAAAGCCGTGGTATAATTATACTATTATTAAAAAATATAACTCAGCAAAGAGGTATATATAAATATGGCAGAACTTGATAAACACAAATTTGTGACCGATATGATGGATTTTGCTTCATCAGCCGAAAAGCCGGATCAGATCATAGATAATATTCTTCAGTATATATGTGAGAATCTCAACTCGGACAGAGCGTACATATTTGAAAACAACTTTGACGGAACTTTCAGCAACACATACGAATGGTGCAGGGACGGCGTAAACGCAGAGAAAGGCAATCTTCAGAATGTTCCTTTCGACGGGCTTCTTGATGTTTGGTATCATGAATATCAGAAATCGCATAATATCATCATTTATGATATTGAGAAATACCGTGCGACGAGTGAGCCGATGTATAATCTTCTTAAGCCGCAGAATATTGAAAGACTCGTTACCGGACCGATATACATCGACGGAAAATACGCAGGTTTTTACGGGGTGGACAACCCCCCGAGGGAGATAATGGACAACATTTCCGACCTCATCGATACAATGGAATTTGTCATCGTTATGATGCTTCGCATACGCAATTATTCCCGAAAACTCGAAGAGATAGCAATGTACGACCAGCTCACAAAATGCAGGAACCGTTCGGCGCTCGGCTGGGCATACGGGCAGAAATATGATACAAACAAGTCGCTCGGCGTTGTAATGTGCGACCTTAACGGTTTGAAAAGGACAAACGACAGCTTTGGACACGAGGCAGGGGACAAGTACATCATCAGTGCCGCTAATATCCTTTTGTCCTCGTTCGGAAAAGAGAGTGTATACAGACTTGGTGGAGATGAATTCCTTGCCGTTCTTCCCGAATGGAAAGAGGACGATATCCTCGGCAGGATAAGCTTGGCGAAAAAAGAAAGCGCTGAACACAATGTCAGCTTTTCGCTCGGCTATGCGTTCCGCCCAAAGGCAGATGAACCCTTTGAGGAGATAGCCAAAGAGGCTGACCGCAAGATGTATATCGACAAGCAGAATTATTACAAGCTCAATCATCACTAATACTAATTTTTAATCAAAGTGTAGACAAAAAATCGGCGCAAAAACCATACATTCGAGCTTTTGCTTGATCTTTTGTACACTTTCAGTTTAAAATTAGTATAATACTAATTCTTGATCAACCTATAGACAAACTCTCGGATATAATAAGTTCACTCTGCGTCAAGCTCCCTTGTCAGGCTACAGCCTGCCTGCGGTCGCTTTCCTTGATTGAACTTATTCTATCTGTCGATTTTGTCTATAGAACAATCAAGAATTAGTATAAAAACTCCCTGCAAATGGCGAGTTCAAGCCATTTGCAGGGAGTTTTCGTATTTACAGTTCATCTGCTTTGAACGAGGTATAACCCTCATAATAATAGCTGTGGTCAATGCCTTTCATATAGATCTCACGGTCGTTTATTTTGTTGGTAAGTGCGGCTTTCAGCACGACTTTTATCTCCGTATTGCGGATAGGACTTCTTTCCATAGCGAGCAGGTAGTCCTCTTTGTCGACTTTGCTCCAGTCAACGACCTTGCCGAGCTCGGCTTTGAAAATGAGGTCGAGCCATATCCTGCCGCTCCTGCCGTTGCCTTCTCTGAACGGGTGGGCGACATTCATTTCAACGTATTTTTCAACTATTTCATCAAAGGTGCTTTGCGGCATTTTGTCAATATTTGCAAGTGCGGCATCGAGGTACATAACGGGCGCAAAGCGAAAGCTGCCTTTTGCGATATTTACGGTCCGCACTTTTCCTGCAAAATCATATATATCCCCGAAAAGATATTTGTGTATCGTTTTTAGGGCATCAAAACTGCCTGCTTTCAGGGTATCAAGTATCCCGTTTTCAAACAATTCAGCCGCTTTTTTCTTGCTGATGCGTTCTTCTTCACGGGCAAGCTGTGCAGAATCGGTTATGCCCAATTTATTTTCAAGTACCATTTTATACTAAACACCATTTAAAATTTGGAAAAAATCAAGCCGACAATCTTGGATAAATGTGATTTCGGCGCAGATTTTTTCCTGTATTTTATTGGTGTTTAGCATTACACCGCCTTTCAATATAAGCTGTTTTTATTATTATACTACAAAAGCGGCATAAATTCAATGGTAATACTAATTTTTAATCAAAGTGTAGACAAAAAATCGGCGCAAAAGCCATATA
>CALANW010000015.1 GCA_937926145.1 uncultured Ruminococcus sp.
GTATCAATTATATCACGGATTATTAATATTTTCAATTCACATTTGAAATAAATGTGAGCCGAAAAATTTGTCTTTTTTGTTAAAAATAAGGCAAAAATATTTGTTGATGTTTTATAATTAAAAACATCGGTCAAAATAAGTAGGGGAGCAGGGCAGAAGCGCTGTTCAGAACGCCGGATTGAAAGAAACATCCGTGACAAAATTTGACACAGTGCAATTTTTATGCTATTATATAATAAACTGACATAAGGGGGTCAAAAATTGAAAAAGGTTTTACAGATTTCATCGGTTTTGTGCGGAATTCTTGCGCTTTCGGCGATATGGCTCGGAGTGCGTTCGCTGTTCGGTCACGGCTATTTTATGAGCTGGGCGCTTTTCTCTATGACAAGGAGCGGAACGGCACTCGGAATGCTCGGAAATATCATCGGCATCGCTTTCACGGCTATAGGCTTCGGCGCAATGTGCTTTTACGGACTTTTCAAAAAGGGCGGCAGGAATGCATTTATATGGGGCATCGTTATGACTGTTCTCTCGGTGCTTTCGCTTTTAATGAGCATTTTTAACGGCAGTTTCAACTTTGGCGACATTCTTCTGCTTATCCTCGCAGGGGCTTATACATACAGCACAATAAAACTTGCGTAAAACAGCATATATAATGAACAGCTTCGTCGGTTCGGCGAAGCTGTTTTTGTGCCTTTTTTCTATTATCAAGCTATCCAAGTAACGCATAGAAGCTCAAATGCACCAAAGGAGTGTATCATTAAAGCACAAATGTTACAAAAAAATTATCGAATTTTGCTTTTTACTTGACTTTATGACTAATACATAGTAATATATAGGTTAATGTGTCTGAAAAATCAGCAGTTCAGCTATTTGATGCAAGTATTATTATAGTATAATTTCGGAGGGCGTTTTAATGGGCAGGGAGAAACTCGGAAGCAGACTTGGGTTCATTCTTTTGAGCGCAGGCTGTGCTATCGGCATCGGAAACGTATGGAAATTCCCATACATCGTAGGTCAGAACGGCGGAGGCATCTTCGTTGTCATCTACCTTATTTTCCTTGCGATACTCGGAATACCCGTAATGACAATGGAATTCGCCCTCGGACGGGCTTCGCAGAAAAGCCCTATAAAAATGTATCAGGAGCTTGAACCGAAAGGAACTTACTGGCATATCCACGGAAAAGCGGCGCTGATCGGCAGTTATCTGCTGATGATGTTTTACACGACCGTTGCAGGCTGGATGATACGCTACTTCGTATCGACTGCGAGCGGCGAACTGTCGGGACTGAATTCTTCGGAGATAGGCGCACACTTTGAATCCGTGCTTGCGAACGCTCCGATGATGATATTTTATCTTGCCATAGTTATGGGAATGGCGGTGCTTGTCTGCTCGATAGGCTTAAAAAACGGACTTGAACGCGTTACAAAGTTGATGATGTCGGCACTCATCATTATAATGGTAGTGCTTGCGGTAAACAGCTTCTTTATGAAAGGCGGCAGAGAGGGACTTGCGTTTTACTTAAAGCCGAATTTTGAAGAAGTGAAAAAGGTCGGCATCGGAAGCATTGTTGTAAATGCGATGAATCAGGCGTTCTTTACGCTCAGCATCGGTATGGGCGCAATGGCAATCTTCGGAAGCTATATCGGCAAGGAGCGCGCACTGCTGAGCGAATCGGTGAATGTCGCACTTCTCGATACATTCGTTGCGATATCTTCGGGACTTATCATTTTCCCTGCCTGCTTTGCTTATGGTGTGGACGTTGACAGCGGTCCAAGGCTCATTTTCATCACCCTGCCGAATATCTTCAACAATATCCCTCTCGGCAGACTTTGGGGAAGTCTTTTCTTCGTGTTTATGTCGTTCGCGGCGCTTTCGACCGTGCTTGCAGTGTTCGAGGAGATTTCCGCCTGCACCGAAGACCAGTTCGGCTGGAGCAGAAAAAAATCCTGCTCGATAAACGGCATACTCATCTTTGTGCTTTCTATCCCGTGCTGCCTCGGCTTCAATGTTCTCAGCGGCTTTCAGCCAATGGGCGAGGGCACGTCGATACTCGACCTCGAAGACTTTATCGTAAGCAATATTATCCTGCCGCTCGGCTCGCTCTCGGTAATACTTTTCTGCACGACGAAAAAGGGCTGGGGCTGGGAAAATTACCTCAACGAAGTCAACACGGGCAAGGGTATGAAGCTCAAAGGCTTCGTCAAAGGTTATTTCTCATATATACTTCCCGTTCTGGTCATCTTCGTGTTCGTTATAGGACTTATCAGAACATTTGCAAAATAAAAATTTAAGAAAATGTTGATCAAAGCGAAGCGTTCGTTTCGCCGTTTTGAGCACATTAAAATCAAAGTATAAACAAAAAATCTGCGCAAAAAACTACTTATGAGAGCTTTTGCGCAGATTTTTTTCATATTATAAGCGGCAGTTATGAGAAAAATCGGAGCTGCCGTTTTTCACATCTGATGTCTTACAACGCCGTACTCATCATCAAGTCGGAAATACGGGCAGGAGTAGTTCGTGCCTGTGAGAAATCTGCTCATTTCGTCCTCGTCAAGGTTTGCCATGCAGGTGAAGCAGTCGTAATCATCGTCATAAACGTAGTTCACGCAGCTTTCGCAGTTGGTGGCTTTACTGTTGTTCATAGTGAAGTTCCTCCTTCAGCTTTTCGAGCAGCTTTCCGCAGCCAAGCGTAACATCGGCGTAGGTCGCAGCGAAATCGCCCGTGTACCACGGGTCAGCAACGTCCCTGCCAATGTCGGCGAACGCCAAAAGCTTGTATATTTTGTCATCTGCGCCCGTCATTCTGCGCATATTGCGAATGTTGGCAGTGTCCATTCCGATGAGGTAGTCGAAGTGTTCTGCGTCAGCTTTGGTGAGCTGCCGCGCACGGTGCAGAACAACGGGAATATTGTGTTTGCGAAGCTCGGCAGCAGTGCCGTGATGCGGCGGATTGCCTATCTCCTCGGTGCTCGTAGCGGCAGAGTCAATATCAAACCGCTCGGCAAGTCCGGACTTATTCACCATATCCTGAAAGACGCTCTGCGCCATTGTGCTTCGGCATATATTGCCGTGGCAGACGAATAGTATTTTTATCTTTTTATCCATTATACCTCCTTAAAAATCACAGTTGTATCTTGTGTTTGATTATATACTATTATATATTTCTATAAATTGCTGTTACGTTTGATCTGTAAATTTTCAAGTTATATTCAATTTCAGCTTGAAGTTTATCAAGAATAGGAACCGTATTGATCTCTGCCGTCATCGTCATTTACATTCATCATTTTCTTCATTTTATCACAGAGAATCGCAGCTGTCAACATTTGTTAAGGAGCGGTTTGCTTTTGCTAATAAAAATAACGGCTCAATACTCCCATAAACTCCCTACCTATACAATTTAAACAACTAAACAAATTATATTTTTAACCAAAAATACAAACCAAAGCTTTTGCATTCCCAAATAATTCGTGATATAATCACAATTATAGAAAAATGTCTGAAAATATACTTTATATTTCCTTATTCTCAATTATTTATAATGAAAGGATAATAATATGAAATTCAAATGTCTTGCCGCAGCTGTGTGTGCGGCTTTAACTTTGACCCAAACGGCAATGTTCTCGGTAGGTGTCAGTGCGGAGAGCTTTTCGGAGGCTCATAGCTTTGCGCTTGAAACTGTAACTGCTTCCGTTCTCCCGTCCGAAAACGTCAGTGAGCCCGCAAAAGCCGACTCTGACAGCAGGGTATCTTCAAGTCAGTTCACCCTTATACATATCCCGTCGAAAAGCGAAGACGGCGAAACTCCTTCGCCCGTGACAGACGGCAATTTTGAGAAGTGGAGCGATGTCCTCGCCGCTATCTCGAAAAATTCCAAGACCGATAAGGGTGCTGCTTACACCGTCGAAGTCGGAGAAGATACCAACATCGGCGGCACATTCAGAATGCCTGCCGCAAGAACATTCTCTTCGCTCAGATTTACGGGGCAGGGAAGCGGAACTCTCAAATTTACGGGCGGTATCACCCTCACAGGCACTACGGCTTTCGATAATATCACGCTCGAATCCCTGAAAAATAACAAACCGTCCGATTTTACCGTTTCGGCAGGCAGAAACGCACTTGTTCTCCTGAATGTTGAGGGTAAGATCAAGACCGTTTCTTCAAGTGCAGCTGTAAGCCTTTACAAAACGACTGTCGGTTCGATAAATGCAGACACTGTTAAGATCAACGGCGATGTCAATGTTGAGGGCAATCTCACTGCCAGAACTGCACTTGAATTTACGGGTGAGGACGAAACACTCGATGTAAAAGGTACGATAAATACTGCGAAGCTTTGCTCCGATTACTCGGGAACCCGCATCGTTGTGTACGATCAGGGCAAAAACAAGTATCCTCTCGTTATCGGCAAAAACGGCGTCGAAGTCGGCTCGGACAAGATAAAGCTTGTGCTTTCCGATGCTCCCGAATCGGTTTCGGAAATGATCATCGGCACTATCACGGGAAAGTATTCCGATGACCTCGTTCTTAACAACGGAAAAGCAGACTATGATATCGTAAAGAGCAACGGAAAGCTTGTTGCTGTTGAAGACAGCTCACAGCTTGTTGAAGTCACGAATAACACTTCTGGCAAGAAGAGCCGCTATCTCACCCTTGATGATGCGGTCAGGGAGATCTCCGCAAACGGAACTTCCGCTGACAGCTATACTATTAAGCTCGACCCGAAAATGTTCTCCGACCCTATCGCAAAGCTTCCTCTTCCGACAGCAGGTAAGTATGATACTATTATATTTAAAGCAGACAGCAATGTAACGATCAGAACCACGGGAGATATCGCTCTTACGGGTGATCTTGAATTAGATAATATCACTGTTAAAAAGGTAAAAGTTACGGGCAAAAAAGAGGACACGACCGAAACCACCGTTCCCGTAAGCGTGAACCTCGGCAAATACTCTCTCGCACTGCTTTCGGATTCCGCACTTTCTCCCGATGAAAACGGAACAAGCCAGATCGCTAATGTCAGCGGCAAGGGCGGACTTGCGTTAAGCGGAATAAATGCCGCCGTCAGCGGCAGGCTTACGGTCGATACACTTACCATTGCTGACAGCAATGTTGTATTTGAGGGCAGAAACTCCGCATTTACGGGAGCAGTCAGCGTTGCATCATCAAACGGCGAGCAGGTATCGGTTTTCACCTATGATAAGTCTATCGCAAAGAATATCAAGCTCAGCGGTGTTGTTTCGGGACAGCTTACGATCGATATCAAAGACATTAAAGAGGGCGACACTATCGCATCGCTTGACAAGGAGTATTTGGAGAACACAGTTATCCTCAAAGACGGAACACTCTCCGCAGTCCGTTCGGGAAATCTCCTCGTTGCCGAAGCTTCGGATAATGCCGTTAAGACGGTCGAATCTCCCGACGGCAGTGTCAGGATCTACAGCGACCTCGCAAGTGCGATGACCGATATTTCAAGAATAAATCATAAGGACAGCGAGTTTACAGTAACGACCGCTGACAACACCCTCACCGCACTCCCGAGAGCAGGTTCTTATTCAAAGCTCATCATCAATGGAAAAAGCGATGAAACTCTGATAACATTAAAGTCGGGTCTTACCCTTACGGGTGATCTCGAACTCAGCAGCAACGTTCAGCTCATCAAAGTAAACACAAGGCAGGAACGTCAGCCTTTGAGCATCAATGTCGGCAAATATACATTGACTATCGACAGCACAGAACTCAATATCGCCAGCCTTAGCGGCACGGGAACTTTCAAAACAAACGGAACTTGCCGCATTACGGGCAGAGCGGCAGTTGAAACATTCGATGCGGAAAACAACAGCATCATATTTGAGTGCAGATCGGCCGCTCTCAATTCCAACGTCAATATCAGCGGCAATGTTGAGTTCGTTTATGACAATATAAACACCGCAAATATCAAGTTCAAGGAGCTTACTTTCTCCGATGCAGGCAAGCTGACATTCAAAGCGGATAATATCACTTCGGGCACAAAGCTTGCTTCTGTTACGGGCGACTATATCAAGGATAATGCCGTTATCGCGGAGCATAATGAGCTTTCTGTAGTTCGCTCGGGAAGCTATCTTGCGGCTCTTGATAATGACAAGGTCGTAAAAACAGCTGTATGGGAAAAATCAGCTCAGCAGACCTCCGAAGAGCGAGTTTATGATTCTTTTGCAAATGCGTCAAACGACATCGCAAGGCTCAAAAACGACTCTGCTTCATATAAGATATATGTAAACGGCGGCGAGCAGCTTGTTCTTCCCAGGGCAGGCACATATAGCTCGCTTATCCTCGAAATGGCTGAAAATGCTGACACTTCCGCTGTAGTTACGACGAAAACTGACCTCACACTCACGGGTGATCTTTATGCCGATGATGATGTTGTCATAAACAAGGTCAATTCTGCGGGAAAAACAGTTTCCATAAGCGTAAACCTCGGCAAAAACTACATTTTCTCCGCAAAAAATATTTCAGTTATCGACGGTGTGAGCCAGTATAACAACATAAGCGGAAACGGAAGATTCATTTCAAACGGCAAGTGCATCGTAAATACCAGAGCGACCCTCAACGAGCTTGGCGCAGACGAAACTTCTGACGGTTATATCGAACTCAGCAGTAAAGCAAGCTTCAGCGCAAAAACTATAGATGGCGATGTGAAATTGAAATATAAAGCCGCTGCAGCCGCAAAGGTAAAGCTTGGAACTGTAACAGACGGTCATATTGTTACTTTGCTTATCGACGATATCAATGACGGCGTGAAAGCAGCATCTCTTCTTGCGAATAATTACCGTCAGGGCTCAGTTGTCATCAGCGGTGAAAGCGGTGAGTTTGAAGCTGTCCGTTCGGGAAGTTTCCTCGTTGCAAAGGCTGTAAGACCTGACACGAGCAAGAACGTCAGAATGGCAGTATGGGACAGCGCAAACCAAACCTATTCCGATCTTCACACATACGATACCTTCGCAGATGCGATAAAGGGAATCTCAGACCTCGGAAATTCCGAAAATATCTATAAGTTATTCTTAAAGAGTGATGCCGAATTCGCTCTTCCGAGCGCAGGCACTTACAAAACCATCGTCTTTGCAGTAGAAGACGGAGTTGACGGCGGTATCACCCTTGATACGTCAAATGATATTGTCCTCACGGGCAACATTGAATTTACAGATGCTATTGCATTTATCAAGACGAACGGAACGACGATAAAATTCACAGCACCGACCGATTCGGATGGAAGATCAATTTACACTATTACAACAGGCGATAAAACAGTGCTTGGCGGTACGCTCAACGGCGAAAAGGTCAATGTTCCCGGAGTAACTCCCGAACCGAAAACCGATACAAGCAAGAACGTCAGAATGGCTGTATGGGACAGCGCAAACCGGACCTATTCCGACTTCCGCACATACGACACCCTTGCAGATGCGATAAAGGGCATCTCAGACCTCGGAAATTCCGAAAATATCTACAAGCTATTCTTAAAGAGCAATTCCGAATTCGCTCTTCCAAGCGCAGGTACTTACAAAACTATCGTCTTTGCAGTCGAGGACGACGTTGATGGCAGCATCACTCTTGAAACGGCAAGCGATATTGTCCTCACAGGCAATCTTGAACTTACCAATACCATTGCACTTGTCAATACAGACGGAACTTCGATAAAGTTCACAGCGCCGACCGATTCGGACGGAAGATCAATTTACACTATTACAACGGGCGAAAACATAACGCTTGACGGTACGCTCAACGGCGAAAAGCTCAACGTTCCGGGCGTAACCCCCGAGCCCAAAACCGACCCCAATCCCGAACCTGACCCCGAGCCTGTACAAAATGAAGCTATCGTCAAATTTGAAATGTCCGATGATTTCAAAGTCATCGGCTATACAAAGGACGGCAAAACGGCTGTTTTCAACCCGTCTTATGATATAGACACGAATGTTGACGGCTATGCCGACTATGTGAGCCTCGAAAAGGACGGGGAAACATATTATGTTCCTCTCACGTCCACAGACAATGACAACAGCGGTCTGACCTACAACGGTCTTTACATTTCAAACGGCAGATGGTCTGACGAAACTCAAAGCGGTTATCCTTATCTGTTGAGTAGCGCCAATTACACAAGAAACGTTGTCAACGGCTGGCATTTCAGCTTCAATATGGATAACCGCGGAAACCGCCTGCCTGCTGATCTGCTCAATGATGCTCTCCACAGAGTGAATTCGGCTTTCCCTGCGGCGAATATCCGAGTCGTTCCTACAGTACAGAAGAATTATATCATACTCGGCGAGTTCCAGGACAGCTATGTAGGCTCATGTACAACGGAAAATGACCGTGTAAAGATCGAACTGAACAGACCTAACCTCGAAAGTGCATACGGCGAATATAATTCGGATACGACAAGCCCTGAATATAAGCGTTGGCTAAGTACAGTCGTACACGAACTTGGCCATACATTCGGCAATAAGGATCAGGCGAGCCACGAGCCGTCGCTTTACAGCTACAGCAGAAACAGAGAAAAGGCTTTGTACCTGCAGGCTAACGACATTGCTTGGCTTCGTCATGCATATCAGGACGGCGGTGCTGACCCGAGCATCTTTGATATCGTTCCTGACGAAGCTGCTGTTGCCTCCGAAACCCCGATCTCCAATGACGGCGAACCCGAGATCTATTTTGATTACCCCGAGTTCGATTCATCTTCCGATGTCAGCAAGTATGCCGACAATATCGTCACAGCAAAACTGAGCTTTGCTGAAACAGCAACTCTCAACATCGGCAGCGAAGATCTGCCCACGGAGATAAAGTATAACATCTATGATATCAATGTCATTGATGAAGAAAAGGGTACACTCACAAATATGCAGCTGAAGATCCCTGCCGCTATTGACCTTGATATAACGGACGGAACTTATAAGCTTTACTTAAAGGAGTACGATACCGTGCCATGTTCGCTTGTTAACATTGCAGACGGAATAGTTAAAGTAACGGAAGATATCGACAACACTGATGAAGAAAAAGACGACAGTTTCGATGAAGAATTTAACAAAACCCACGAAGGAATAGCTAAAAAAGAGGAAACAGACGAATAAAAAAACAGCCTACTGCGGTGTTATGCTGCAGGAGGCTGATTTGTCCGTAATACTAAACACCAATAAAATACAGGAAAAAATCTGTGCTGAAATCACATATATCCAAGATTGTCAGCTTGATTTTTTCAAAATTTTAAATGGTGTTTAGTATAAAAAGTTCCATTCTGATTATTCTGTACGATGTTTTGGTAATTGAGCCGCGTAAAACCGTAAAAATGCGCTTGACAACGGCAGGTTCAAGTGTTATAATAAGAAAAAGAGAGTATGCCGCATAGACGGTCGCTCTCGGTAGGTTAATGAAAAATTATATCATAATAACCCATCTACTGCGAATAGATGGGTTATTGTCTTATTTATGTGAGTTCTTAATTGTGTAATACACACAGACAGCACTGTAAATAATGCCGGCTATGTAGTAGATTGCAGTAAGAATATCCATACGGCAACCACTCCTTTGTTGTTAATTTGCGGCTGCCAAGACGAATCTCGACAACCCACGTGATCACCGAGAAACACCATATATTTTATACGTCCGAACGCTTATACTAATTTTTAAACTGAAAGTGTACAAAAAATCAAGCAAAAGCTTGCATATATGGCTTTTGCGCCGTTTTTTTTTTTCTACACTTTGATTAAAAATTAGTATTATACGGCGGCGACATACTCTCAATTTAAATTTATAACAAATTTGTCGAATTCTGTCAAGTGAAGCAGAATGTTGTACCGTACAGCCCAAAACTGTGCGGCTTTTTTATAAGAAATATTCGGAAAATCCACATAAACGGTTGATTTTGAAGCGGAAATGTGCTATACTATTAGGTAATTTACAGAAAAGGATTGATAGTTTGTGTATGCTTGGGTAAGATATCCCGTTAAATGGCTGTACAAAATATTTTACGATTTCCATATCGAGGGCATAGAGAATATTCCGCAGGACAGACCCGTTGTTTTGGCTTCCAACCACCGCAGCTACGCCGACCCCGTTATTCTTACAATGCCTATGAAGCTTCCCGTTTCCTATATGGCGAAAGAGGAGCTTTTCCACAATAAGCTTTTCGGCTGGTTCATACGAAAGCTCGGCGCTTTCCCCGTTACGCGCGGCGCAGGCGATATGTCCGTCATTGATGACAGCATAAATATCCTCCGCTCGGGCAGAAACCTTGTTATTTTCCCTGAGGGCACACGCTCGAAGGATGGCAAGGTCGGCAAGGGCAAAACTGGCGTTGCGATGATAGCCGCAAAGTCGGGCGCAGATGTCGTTCCATGCGGTATCGTGTTTGAGGGCGAAAAGCTGCACTTCCGCTCAAAGCTCACTCTCAAATTCGGAAAGCCGATAAAAGCCGAGGAACTCGCCGTCGAGGGCAGCTCTCCGCGTGAACTCAAAGAGGTAAAAAAGCGCATAATGGGCGCAATTACGGAACTTGTCGAAGGTCCTGCGCTTACAGCCGCCGACGCTCCGCTACAAATAGAGGATAAGAACGATGCCGCACAGAATTGAGATCGCGGATAAGGCAGGTTTCTGTTTTGGTGTTGACAGAGCCGTAAAAATCGTGTATAATATTATAGAAAACGGCGGAAAATCCGTGACCTACGGCGAGATAATCCATAACGAGACCGTTGTCAATGAGCTGAAAAGCCGAGGCGTGAATGTCATAAATTCGCCCGAGGAGATAGAAACGCTTGAGAATACAAGCGTTGTTATCCGTTCTCACGGTGTTGGCAGAGATATTTATGAGCTTCTCGAAAAGCGAAAACCGTTCGGCGTTACCGTTTGTGACGGAACTTGCCCGTTCGTCGCAAGGATACATAAAATAGTGTCCGAAAAGTCTGCCGAGGGCTTTGATATTATCATTCTCGGCGATAAAGACCACGATGAAGTGCAGGGAATTGTTAAACATTGCCAAAAAACGCCTTATATTTGCGGTAATGATGCTGAACTTCGTGAGATTTTACAAAAAAAAATTAAAAATTTTAAAAAAAAGGTTGCAATTGTTGCGCAAACAACGTATAATATAATTATATGGGAAAAGTGCTGCCGTATCATCAGATCGGAATGCCCCGAAGCAGAGGTGTTCAATACCATCTGCAGCGCCACCGCAGAACGCCAGCAGAGTGCTGTCCGTCTTGCGGAAAAGTCCGATCTTATGATAGTCATAGGCGGCAAACGCAGTTCCAACACAGCAAAGCTCTACGACATCTGCCGTGAGCATTGCAAAGCCTGTATCCTCATTTCGGACGCAGGTGAGCTTGAAAGGGAGAATATCCCCGAAAAGCTCCGTGAACTCGGTGAAAACTTTAACATCGGGATCACAGCCGGAGCATCGACCCCGGCATATATAATCAAGGAGGTACAAAACCACATGAGCGAAATTATCAAAAACAATGACGAGGATTTTGACTTCGCCAGCGCGCTCGACGCATCTTTCAAAAAAATATACACCGGTCAACGGGTGAAAGGATACATAACTGCCGTAAACAACACAGAAGCAACAGTTGATATCGGCACAAAGCAGACAGGTTATATCGCTCTGTCTGAGCTTACAGATGATCCTACACTCAAGGTAAGCGATGTAGTTAAGGTCGGCGACGAAGTTGACCTTATCGTTATCAAGATCAACGATGCTGAAGGTATCGTTAACCTTTCCAAGAAGAAGGTTGACGCTATGGTCGGCTTCGACAAGCTCGTTAAGGCTAAGGAAGAGGACGCAGTTCTCGAAGGTACAGTTACAAACGTTGTTAAGGGCGGCGTAATTGTTATCACAGAGGGCACAAGAGTGTTCATTCCTGCTTCTCAGGCTACTGCAAGACGTGATGAAAAGCTTGAAAATCTTCTCAAGAAGACTGTTAAGTTCAAGATCATCGAGATCAACGAGCAGAAGTTCAAGGCTGTCGGCTCTATCAAGGCTGTTCTCAACGCAGAAAAGGATGCTGCAAAGGCTAAGTTCTGGGAGAACGTTAAGGTTGGCGACAAGTTCAAGGGCGAAGTTAAGTCCATCACAAACTACGGCGCATTCGTAGACCTCGGCGGCATCGATGGTATGGTTCATATTTCCGAACTCAGCTGGAACAGAATCAAGCACCCATCTGAAGTTGTTAAGGTTGGCGATGTTATCGAAGTTTTCGTTAAGGAACTCGACAGCGAAAGCGGCAGAATCTCCCTCGGCTACAAGAAGGACGAGGACAATCCTTGGGTCAAGTTCGCTAACGAATATTCTGTTGGCGATGTAGTTGAAGCTAAGGTTGTTTCTATCACACCTTTCGGCGCATTCGCACAGATCATTCCGGGTATTGACGGTCTTATCCACATCTCCCAGATCGCTAATAAGAAGGTTGCTAACGTTAAGGACGTTCTTTCCGTTGGCGACGTTGTTAAGGCAAAGATCACAGAGATCGATACCGAAAAGAAGAGAATCAGCATGTCTATCAGAGAACTTCTTGAAGAAGAAGGCACAGACGAGTCTGCTGAATAATTTTCACAGTATAGCAAAGGCTGCTGCATTTTATGTGGCAGCCTTTTTGTATTAAAGGAGAACTTTATGAGAAAAAGAAATTTCCTTGCCGCTTTTGCCGCAGTGATGATATCATTGCTGATGCTCTGCGGCTGCTCGGAAGATGATGTCGGCGAGATAGAGGGAGCTTATGTTGGTACTGACATTAGCCGCTATATCGACATTGAAGAAGAACCGACAGAAACGCTTTCGGAAACCGTTTCCGAAGACGACACCGAAACTTCCGACGGAAAGATTTTCGACAGAGAAAATTCCAACGAAGAAATTTCCGATAGTGAAACGGCGAATGATACAATCATTTCCGAAGAAATAACCTCCGCCGATATCCCCGAAACATCGGAGGAAGACCTATCCGAAACGGAAAAAGCCGTTCAGAAGTATTATTTCCGCAGCGAGAAGCTTTTCGACAGCCATTACGAAAAGCACGGCGCAGAGTTCGGCGATATCACGCAGGACGAGTACCTCGACCTCGCCAACGAGCTCATCAACGCCGAGGGCGAAAATATCCTGCATAAGACCGAAAAAGATGACGGCGACTTCCTCTATTATGACACCGAAACGAACGAGTTCCTCGTCCTTTCCACGGACGGCTATATACGAACCTTTTTCAAGCCGAGCGCAGGCTTGGACTATTGGGAAAGACAGTAATACTAATGCTAATCTCTAATGAATGTGCAGGCAAAAAATCGGCGCAAAACCCATATATGCGAGCTTTTGCTTGATTTTTTGTACACATTCTGATTAGAGATTAGTATAAACACCAATAAAATAAAGAAATAATCTGCGCCGAAATCCACATATTCGAGATTGTCGGCTTGATTTTTTCTAAATTTTAAATGGTATTTATTATAATGAGGTGAAAGTATGAAATATGTATGCAAATGCTGCGGCTGTGCAGCGCTGGATTCAGCCGATGAATACGATATCTGTCCCGTCTGCTTCTGGGAAAAGGACAAGACGCAGGAGAGCGACCCCGATTATGCGGAAGGCGCAAACAGCGTTTCACTGAATGAAGCACGGAAAAACTATGCCGAGTTCGGCGCTTGCGAGAAACGCTTCGCCGAAAATGTGCGAAAGCCTTATGCCGTTGAAAAAGCTGCCGCTATGCGAAGAAAAGAGCGCAGAGAGGACGAAAGCTTCGCCTTTGAAGTCCTCGATAAAGCCGACTTTGCAGTAATTTCAATGATAGACGAAGACGGTCTGCCGTACTGCCTGCCGATATCCGTTGTAAGGATAGGCGAGAAGCTTTATTTTCACTCTGCCGAGAACGGACGAAAAGCCGAGGCAATGTCCCAAAATCCGAATGTCTGTCTTACTGCCGCAATAGATGTTGTCAGTGCCGAGGACAAGTTCACGACCTACTTCAAATCCGCTGTTGTAAGAGGAAAAGCTGTCAAAGTCACGGACGATGAGGAAAAAATAACGGCGCTCAAAGCGATATGCGAACGCTTCACGCCGTCAAATATGCCCGATTTCTCCAACGCAATAAAAATGAGCCTGCCGAGAACGGCTGTCTGGAGGATAGATATCGAGAACGCAACGGGCAAGCAAAAAAAGAAAGTATAAAAGATCAGACCGAAGAGAGGGGGAACTCTTCGGTCTGATCTTCTTGAAAAGAGGAATTTTTCGGGGGATATATGTAAACCAAAATATTGGATTGTTTTTTGCCGCCGACATTGTATGTGCGAATATTTCCGCTGTCGGCTATTTATATAAAAAGACCGTTTACCGTTTTTGCGGTGAAGCGAAGCGATATCACTTGCTAAAGGTCGTTTTAACTTGCGCCGCGCCTTTTTGGGACGCGGCTGAGAATGAAAAGAGGGAGAATATGGAAATTTAGAAATAATCTTGTTTAATACTGATCTCTGATCGTTCTATAGACAAATTCTCGGCTATAGGTTGATCAGATATTAGTATATTTCCTCGGTACTTTTCTGTTTCCCTTGGAATGATTATATAATAACCTTTATTTGTGTTAATTTAATGAAAGAAACACGAAAATAAGAAAAAAACGCCTTTTTTCAGAAATATTTCCGCTTATTTCTCCCACGCATTTCGGACATAATATTTTTGGTCGGAAATATTGTCGAAAGGCGGTCGAAAAATGATGAAAAAAGGAACTTTTGTGGAAGATCTGACGGTGTTTCTGTCGGGCGGACTCATATATTCGATGATAGAGATACTTTTCCGCGGATTTACACACTGGAGTATGACCCTCACGGGCGGTGTGTGTCTGCTGATAATGTACCGCCATTTCACGGCGCACCCCGATGAGGGTATGCTCGCGAAATGCATCTATGGCTGCACGGTCATAACCTCGCTCGAACTGTTGGTCGGCTGTGTGGTGAATCTGATTCTCGGCTGGAATGTGTGGGACTATTCGTCGCAGCCGCTCAACCTGTTCGGGCAGATATGCGTGATGTTTTCGGCGTTTTGGTTTCTGCTTTCCGTCCCTGCGGCGGCTATATGCGAAGCGTTCAGGCTTCGTTTTGCAGGTTTGAAGAAAATGCTGTTATAAAAAGCGTATTTTTGTGCAAATTTTTACCCTGCTGTACTGGACAAATTTTTCATAATATGTTATAATCTAATAAATATCTATGGAATCATTTCGCTATGCAAATGACTTCCTTTTATACAATTAGGAATTTGCACATATTACTTTACGGAGGGTATATATGCTTGATTTTAATAGACGTAAAAAAATTTTAAGGAAGCTTTCCGATACTGCGGAAAAAAACGTGCTTCTGCTCCTGCCGTGCCTTGCCGCAGCAGGTCTTGTTAAGTTTTTCTATTTTATTGTATGCAATCTGGACATTGCTCTTTCCGATAAGGACGGAAATTTTCTCGGTATAAAGAGCCGCGAAAAGCACAGCCGAACACGGAAAGATGATATAGTTTATGTGAAGAAAGGCTTCGTGCCGAGAATGGTTTCGGTCGTTCTCAGCTTCGCATTCGTTATGATGTTCGTTCCGACGGTGTTCCCGACTATTCAGTCGGCGGCTATTGAAGCAGACTGGAAATACAACGCCGTTAAATACAGCAAGTTCGTCCCGATAGACGGCGATGCGAGCGTTCTTTACGATATCAATATCCCGTTTGACGAATTCAAAGCGCCCAAGATAACGGGCATCACGGATATCACTTCCACAAGCTGCAAGCTCCAGTGGAACAAGAGCGAATATGTTATGGGTACAACGGGCGATGCTCTTCCTGTAAAACTCAGACCTGCAGGTGCGAGTGAAAAGGGCAAGGCTGACGGTATTATCAATGGTATCGAAGTTTACGCTTTTGTCACAAAGGACAACCAGACAAATTTCGTTCAGTGCGATACTGCTCCAAGCTGGAAAGGCACAAGCAGATACCTTAAAGAAAACGCCGATTTTACGGGACTTACCGATTATATCGATGTTATAAACCTCGATCCCGATGCGGAGTATAAATTCTTCCTCTGCGCAAATCAGCAGTGGATAGGCTATACCAACAGAACAACGGGCGTGGGAACTTTCGTTACTGCATACGAACTCGACGCAAGCGATACTGTAAAAGATTACGGAACAAATCCTACACCAATAAAGGAAACCTTTGCTTCAAGATATATGGACAGTGTCAGCCAGGACGGTTCACACGGTCAGCAGCTTCTTTATGATGCAGGTGCTAACGTTCAGAGATACTATTCGGGTTCATACGGTGCTTCGGGAAAGTACACTCCGACTTTGAAAAATGACCTTTACGTTTCAAAGACAACCTTTATCCCACATTATTCCAACTCGATCGATCTCTCAGCAAGAAGAATGGCTGATGTCAAGACAAAGGTCATCTACACTCACGATAATGATACACAGCAGGATACGGTAAAGGTCATCCTTGATACGAACCCTGCACCTACCGATGCTTACGGCTACCTCGTTTACCGCAGTGAATATGAAAGCACGGATAAATCCTACAAGCTTATCGCAAAGGTTGACGATACAAACTCACAGATAGGCTATGGAAGCGTGGTTTATGAGGATACTACCGCGAGCGGAGTTAAACCTACCACGGCTTACAAATATTACATAGTTCCTGCAAGATGGGACAGAACGAGCAATATCACTTCAATCTCCGAGTATGAAAATAAGAGCGAATACTTCATCACCGGTCATATCCCGGGCGCAGGTTCGAACGGAAGCATTGACGCAAACGCCGCATCTGTTTATACGAACACTGCCGTTCCCCAAAATTTCTCGGTAACACAGAATGGCGTTGACTTTGTTCTCACTTGGGATCCCGTTGAAAATGCTACAGGTTATGTTATCGAGCGTACATTCAAGTACGGTTCAGACCCCGTGAGCGGCAAACAAACTATTGCGACTATCACGAACGGCGCAACTTCCACTTATACCGATAAGAATATCGCTTATGACACCGAATATACATACTACCTCACAGCTGTAAACTCCAAGAACCCGAATGCAGACGGCAAAAACAGCAATCCTCCTGCGGTTGTTTCTAAGAAGCTCGCAATGGAAACGCTATATGCTCCTCACACCATTCAGGTAGTTCCCGGTGATGAATTTGCAGAGATTTCTTGGATATGCAGCGATCCAAAGGCTGTCGGCTTCGATATCCAGTACATCAAGACCGATACGCTCAAGGAAGTTACCAAAAATGTCGTATCCAAGGCTATCGCGCAGGTCAAGGCTAATCACCCTGAGGTAACATGGGCTGATATCGACAACGAAGTTTCATATATAAATGAAAATTTCTCGGGCGAATACAACGATACCTACGCTTCGCTCTATGATGAAGCTTTCACAGTAAATGCAAGAGAGATCACACAGAAGGCTGCCGATGTCGCAGTAAACGGTCAGGCAAATAAGTTCGCCTATACTATTCATAACCTTACTCCCGATATCAACTATACTTTCCGTGTAAGATCATACGTCCTCACAGCAGACCCCTCCGACCCGTACAACGTTGTAAAGCGTCCAGCGAGCGAGTATGAGCCATACCCCGAGGGCTACACTGTCAAGATCGCAACACCGTTCGATGCGCCTAAGAATGTAAAGGCTGTTACTTCGGACGGCAACATCACAGTAACTTGGGATCCGGTTGATACCGCTACAGGTTATGAGATCGAGATCAGACGCTATGACAGCAACAGCAGTCTTATTTCGACCACAACAGAAAATATTACAGGCACAAAGTACGTCCTTACAGGACTTCGTGCAGGTGACATATACCTGTTTAGAGTAAGAGGTACAAAGAGAGTATCGGGACTTTCCGAACCTAAGAAAACCGAGCAGTCAAATACGGCTTATGCAGTTGTCGGAAACCCGATCATGAAAGTAACTGACCTTAAAGCCGTTCAGGACGGCGATGCGGTCAAGCTTACTTGGACACAGGCAACCGGCGACTTCACGGGATATTACCTCTATATCACAAATAACGGCACGACTATCCGTAAGGATATCACTACAAATCAGTACACTCATACCGATGTAAAATACGGTCAGACCTACAGCTATTATGTTGTTCCTTACCGCTCGTCCGTGCTTTCTGACGGTACAGTCCAGTATTTCGAGGGCGACCGTTCAAATACCGAAACCGTTACTATCGGCGGCTCGGTAGGAATGCCCGTTGACCTCGTTGCAACATCGGGCGACAGACAGATAAAGCTCGACTGGAGCGACGTTGCAGGTGCAGAAGGCTATATCGTCTATGCAAAATGCGACGGAAAGACCGAAACATTCAATGTTACAAAGAGTGAGTTCCTCCACACGGGACTTACCCCAGGCAAGACATATTATTACTATGTCGTTGCATATAAAAATGTAAACGGCTCTGCTGTTTACGGAGTTCAGTCCGTTACTGTTTCCGCTGTTGTAGGCGGCGCTGTCGCAACTCCGATAGACTTTACCGTAACAACAAACGAAAATTCAGCTATTTTGAGCTGGACAAAGGTAAAAGGTGCAGACGGCTATACCGTTCATGGTACTTCGGACAGCGGAAAAACATTGGAGATAGATGTTTCCAAGAATTCCTATATCCACAGCGGACTCACCGAAGGCGAAACATGGTCATATTATGTAACAGCTTATAAGCTTGACAATAACCAGAAGATCGTCAGCGGCAAGACCAACACCATAACGGTCCGCATCGGCGCAAGTTATCCGCCTCCGAGCGACCTCGTTGCAACTCCGGGAAACAGAACAGTTGCACTCAAATGGTCAACCACAAAGGGCGTTGACGGCTACATCGTCTATGTTTATGACGATAATACGGGTGATTTCCAGCCATTGAGCATCGTTTCAAAGGGCGCATACGAGCATACGGGACTTAAAAACGGTAAAAAGTACACCTATATGGTCGCAGCATACAAGTTCGTGAACGGTTCAAGAGTTATCGGTGACTATTCACTCGCAGTAAGCGCTATCCCGACTTCGGGAAATGCTGCCGATGTTGACTATACTATCAACATCAAGGGCACAGCGCCTTATGGCATCTCGCACAGCGAGCTTATCTCCGCTGCAGCAAACCATGAAGCTTTCGATGACCCCGTTGACGCATATTTCTCCGTCAATGATGAATCAACAAGAGCCGTAAAGGAAGTTCTCCGCGGATATGCAAACGGCTTGAAGAGCTTCATCGTTTACCCGTTCGATATTTCACTCTATCTCGAAAATACACTTGTTGAAGTTGAGCCGAATGACGGATTCAACGTAACATTCACAGTTCCTGTCCCCGATGTTATGAAGGATTACCGTGACTATATCACAGTTATCCACCTCAAGGACGATGGAACGGAAATCATCGAAGACACGGTTTCCGATAATATCTTCATCAACTCGACCGACCTTGAAGTGCTTCCGAGCGCTATCGTTGATGTCGGCGGAGTATGGTGCGTTCAGTTCACAACTTCGAGCTGTTCACCGTTCGCATTCGTTATCTACAAGGATAACCTCGATGATGTTACATCGGGAAGCGGCGCTTCAGGCTCGGGCGGATATTCGGGAAGCTTCAATACGGGCGTTCTCCTTATCACAGCGATACCCGATGCTCTTCCTATCGCGAAGAGGACAAAGTTCGTTGAAAGAACTAAGAAGAGATATCGCATCAAGAAGTAATAAATAAAAAAATAGTTTAAACGCTGATCAACGCATTCATTTGCCGATTGCTTGGTCAGCGTTTCCTTATATTTTGGGGTGACAATCATGATAAAACTGTTGGTAAAGACATTCGTGAAAAATTATGAAAACACCGAGGATAAAAAAGTCCGCGAGAACTATTCGGTGCTTGGCGGCGTACTCGGCGGAATATGCAACCTTTTTCTGTTCGGCGTGAAGCTTTTTATCGGAATGGCAATGAAAAGTATCGCAATTATGTCAGACGCATTCAATAACCTTTCCGATATGGGGAGCTGCTGTGTCGCAGTTATCGGCGCGAAGCTTTCCAACCGCCGTCCCGACCGTGAACACCCTTACGGTCACGGCAGACTTGAATATATATCCTCTCTTATTGTAGCATTTCTTATAATGCTTGTCGGCTTCGAGCTTTTCAAATCATCGTTTGACAAGATCTTGCACCCCGAACAGATATCATTCAGCCTGCCAATGATGATAATTCTTGCACTTTCATTGCTCGTAAAGCTATGGATGTACTGCGCTTACACCTATATAGGCAAAAAAATAGACTCGTCCGTGATGAGGGCGACCGCGCGCGACAGTATAAACGATGTAATTTCGACCTCAGCCGTTATCGTTGCGACCGCAGTAGGTTATTTTCTTCCGTTCTCGATCGACGGCTATATCGGTGTTATCGTCGCGGTTTACATTATGTACGGCGGCTTCGACCTCACACGCGAAACGATCGGACTCCTCCTCGGCACAACGCCTTCGCCCGAACTTATACAGCAGATAACGGACGAAATTCTGAAAGCCAATGAAATTTGCGGTATCCACGACCTCATCGTCCACGATTACGGTCCGGGACGAAAATTCGCTTCCGTTCACGCTGAAGTCCCCGAAAGTTCCAATATCGTCCATGCGCACGAAGTCATCGACGAAATAGAGCGCGATGTTATCGAAAAGCTTGGGATAATGCTCGTAATCCATATGGACCCCGTTGCCGACAAGGACGAAACCGTTCTTGCGCTTAAAAAACTTGTCCTCGATACGGCAAAAGAGATAGATGAAAGCATTACGATACACGATTTCAGAATAACTAATGGTGATAAAGTTATAAACGCTATCTTCGATATGGTTATCCGCGATAATTTTGACGAAGACGGACGTAAAAAAATAGTTGACGAGCTGAAAAAACGGGTTGCCGAGAAAGACCTGCGCCTGAATCTCGTCGTGACCGTTGATGAGGTGTATTCATAATGAACGAAAAGCGCAGCGTTGAATGTGGCGGCGAGGTGATAGATTACACACTCGCCCGAAAAAAGGTCAAAAATATAAATATGCGAGTAAGAGCGGACGGAAGCGTGAGCGTTTCCGCCCCGAACCGCGTATCGGCAAAGTTTATCGATGATTTCGTGCGGTCAAGGTATGATTTTATCAAAAATTCGGTCGAAAGATTATCCTCGGAGCGAAGATACAATTTTACCGAGTATGACGATGCAAGAACATACGAAAACGGCGATAAAATAAGCTTTCTCGGTGAAGAACTGACCGTAGAAATTCGGCAGGGGAGAGAGGACAGAATTTTCGCCGAGGACGGAAAGCTTGTGATACTGACATTTGACACGAAAAGCGTGGATTATATACAAATACTTCTGCGCAATTTCTATTATAATAGTACGGTTGAGCTTTTCCGAGAGCTGAATGACGAAGTATCGCAGCTTTTCACCGAAAAGTACAGCATCGGAAAAGTTCCGATAAAGCTTCGTAAAATGAAGTCGAGGTGGGGAAGCTGCCACGTCACGGACGGCTTCATCGTGATGAACACAAGGCTGATTTGCTATCCCAAAGAGTGTACGAAGTACGTTTTCGTCCACGAGTATTCGCACTTTATTGAACCGAACCATTCGCCAAGGTTTTATGCGGTCGTTTCGTCCGTGATGCCCGACTATAAAGTCTATTCGGATCAACTCAAATAATAAAAGCCGAAGCTGCCGTTTAATACAATGGCGGCTTCGGCTTTTCATGCGTTCCTGCGCTATTTTTCACAAAGGACGGCTGTAATTATTTTAGGCAGTTGTTAGTTTAGCTGAATATCTTACAGAAATATAAATGTAACAGATAATTATTACTATGTTAATATTCTGATACTATAATTATAAAGTTAAAAATTATAAAAAAGAGGGGATTTTATGGAAATCTTTAGGAATTTGGCGATAATTATCTTTGCGGCGGAGTTTATGGGACTCCTTGCAAAAAAATGCAAAGCGCCGCAGGTCGTTGGGCAGATCATCGCAGGTCTTCTTATCGGTCCCGCAATATTTAATATTGTCCAGCCGTCCGATTTTCTCAATCAGATGGCAGAGATCGGCGTTGTGCTGCTGATGTTCTCTGCAGGACTTGAAACTGACCTGAAAGAGCTTATCCGCACAGGCCCTCTTGCATTGGCTGTTGCCTGCGTGGGCGTTGCAGTTCCGCTCCTCGGCGGCTTCGTTCTGTTCTCGCTGCTCATGTACGGCGGTTTCCCCGAGGTCGGCTCGAATGAGTTCTTCCGCGCACTCTTCATCGGCTCAATCATGACGGCAACATCGGTAACTATCAGCGTCCAGACGCTCCGAGAGCTTGGTCACTTGAAAGGAAAGGTAGGAACTCTTATCCTCAGCGCCGCTATTATTGATGATGTTATCGGCATCATCGTGCTCACATTCGTTATCAGCCTTTCGGGCGGAGACACCTCAGGCAATTCAAGCATCGGCAAAGTGCTTATCCAGATACTTCTTTTCTTCGTTGTTACGATAGGCGTCGGAATACTTGTCTACAAGCTTTTCAAACTGCTCAACAAGAAGTATGAGCACAGAAGACGTATCCCGATCTTCGGACTCGCATTTGCACTCCTTATGTCCTTTGTTGCGGAAGAATTTTTCGGCATTGCAGATATCACAGGTGCTTATGCAGCAGGCATTATCCTCTCCAGCATCAAGGACAGTGATTATGTTGCTCAGAAAATGGATATCAGCTCCTATATGATCTTCGGACCTATCTTCTTTGTAAATATCGGACTTAAAACATCGTTTGCTGATATGACGGGCGAACTCGTCGTGTTCTCGATACTTTTCGTTATAGTTTCTCTTATAACAAAGGTCATCGGCTGCGGACTTACAGCAAAGCTTGCGAAGAACAGCTGGAAAGACAGTTTAAAGGTCGGCGTCGGAATGATGACACGAGGCGAAGTTGCGCTTATCGTTGCATCAAAGGGACTTAACGTAGGACTTATGGATCAGAAGTATTTCGTAGCAGTTATCCTGCTTATTATATGCTCCTCGATCGTAACACCGATCGTTCTCAAGCTCCTCTACAAGGGCGAACCTCTTCCCGGCGAAGAAAAGGCTGCGCAGGTCGAAGCTAAGGCGTAAAATAGAAAAAAGAGAGTTGGTAGTTTATCAACTCTCTTTTTTTATAAAAAGCTTGACAATTGACTTAGAAAATAATATAATAAAATCAAGAATAATTAATAGTATTAATTAAAGGATATTTTATGGGTAATAATAAAATAAAAGATGAGATCATTGAACGCCTTTTGAAACTTGACGAAGAGGTTTCTTTATCGTTAGACGATGATGACACTTATTATGAAATGGTTATTGTCGGAGGTGGGGCGTTAGTTTTGATCGATAAATTAACAAGAGCTACACAGGATATAGATGCAATAAATTATCCGAAAGAACTACATCCTTTTCTTGAAAAATATGATATAAATAATCATGTACTTGCTTTTATGACGAATTTTGCACCTGATTATTACGACAGAAGAGTAAAAATCGATATTCCGACTCGAAAAATCAATTTCTATAGTGCATCTTTGGAGGATATTGTAATATCAAAACTGTTTTCAGATCGACCAAAAGATAAACACGATATAATGAATCCAGAGATCATTAATTCAATTGATTGGGATAAGATGGACGAAATAATAAACAGTGAGGATTTCAACGATAATATCCTGAATGACAGATTAAGGAATGTTTTTAAGTATAATTACAGAGATTATAGGGAGGAGGCTCAAAAATGAGAAAGCTGACACTGCTTGGATTTCTTACTGAATATGTCAGATCATTGTCAGAGCATGACACTTTAAATATCCATAAGCTTATGGATGAGGTATATAGTGGCAATGACAGACTTAGAGAGCCTTTATTTATGTATTGTTATTACAGCAATAAGGCTGATATTTTGATGAAATATCTAACTGTGGGTGACGAGGCGGAATATGTAAATATTGCTGAATTGTTGGAAAAGGGTAATACAAATAGGCTGCCGGAAAACTATATGAAAGTTTTTAATTCATACAAATGCAAAGCAGGTATGAAAGAAAATGATTATCATATCAAAGAGCTTATGATTGAAAAGATCATCAAGCTTAAAGGACAGAAAAATATCAGCAATTATCGTATTTATACCGAACTGAATATCAATGCAGGCAATTTTAATGATTTCATTAAGAATCGAAATTTAAATAAACTCAGCTTGAATAAAAGCAGAGAAGTATATAATTATTTGCAGAATGTATAAGATATCGAATGTCACAAAAGCTGTATTTAGTATTATAATGTTTATGGTTAATAATTGTCGTACTACTGACCTTTTGTGCATTTGCTTTTATATGATAAAACAATAAAAACCCTCGCAACTGACGCAGCTGCGAGGGTTTCTTTGGTGCGGATAATGTGACTTGAACACACACGGTATTGCTACCACCAGAACCTGAATCTGGCGCGTCTGCCGATTCCGCCATATCCGCATATTACAACTATATATTATACTATAATTCTATGATAAAGTCAAGCGCACAAGTCTGTTTTAACAAAATATTAATAAATTTTGCTTGATGCAATATTTATTCTTGACAAATGAGCGGTGTTAAGGTACAATATAATTGTATAGTTTTTCCGTTTTATCGATATTGAGGTACATAGAATGTCAAATAAAAAGAATAATAAAAAAGCTTCCGCTCAGCGGCGCAAAAAGCAGCTTTCGCCCGAAGCGAAACGCCGCCAGCGCGCGGCTCAGGCTAAGATAGGTTCGTTTCTCGGTGTTGCGGCACTCGTTGTCGGAGTTGTCGTGCTGATAACGATAGGCAACAACAGCGAAGTTCCGCTCGAAATTCAGACGGACGGCTATGTATGCCTTGAAACGCAGGACGAGAGCGGTACGCAGACCGTCATTGACGAAAACGGCGAGGTCGTTGAGGTGCAGAAGGTCACCGAAGCCGCCGAACCCGAAGACCCTCTTGCCGAAAATATACGAAAAATAAAGATAGATATCCCCGAAACGCTTCCGATAGATATGGTCATTCGCTCGGAGTATGCTATCGTCTATGATTCGACCGCAAACAAGGTGCTTTATGCGAAAAATGCGGACGAAAAATGCTACCCTGCGAGCACAACGAAAATTCTCACTTCTGCCGTAACTATTAAAAATGCGACAGACGATATGGTTTTCAAAGTCGGCGACGAGCAGAGTATGGTCAACGAAGGTTCGAGCCTTGCGATGCTCAGTGTCGGAAACGAGCTTGACCTTAAAATGATAGTTGACGGAATGATGCTCCCCTCGGGCAATGATGCTTCGTACTGCGCGGCGGCGAATATCGGACGTGTTCTCGGCGAGGACGAAAACCTCTCAGCTGACGGTGCTGTAAAGCTTTTTATGGACGAAATGAATAAAACGCTGAAAAATCTTGGCTGCGAAAACACCCATTTCTCCGCGCCCGACGGTTTCCACGATGCCGAACACTACACCACCGTTAAGGATATGCTCCGAGTAACGCTTTATGCGCAGCAGTTCCCTCTGCTCGTCGAATCGGCTTCAACACCGAGCGAGTATGTGACATTCCTTTCGGGCGAGGGCGCTTCATGGGAAAATTCCAACAAGCTTATCCATGATTACAGCGACTGCTATTATATGTACGCGAACGGAATGAAAACGGGTATGACAGATGAAGCAGGCTACTGCGTTGTTGCGACCGCAAGGCGCTTCGACCACGATGTTGTGTGCATAGTCTTCGGCGCGTCTGCGTCCGATATACGCTGGAACGATACGATAGCGCTTCTCGATGCAGCGTTTGTACAAATAAGAACAAGTTGAGGAAATTAAAATGGTCAATATAGGAAACGAATGGGACGAGCTTTTGAAAGGCGAATTCGACAAGGAATACTACCTCAAACTCCGACAGTTCCTTATCAGCGAGTATTCGCACTACAGAATTTATCCGAATATGTATAACATTTTCAACGCGCTGAAATATACATCTTACAGCGATGTTAAAGCGGTCATTCTCGGACAAGACCCTTACCACCAGCCGGGTCAGGCGCAGGGACTTTGCTTCTCCGTGCAGAAAGGCACACCTCAGCCGCCCTCGCTCCAGAATATTTTCAAGGAGCTGAAAAGTGACCTCGGCATCGAACCTCCGCACCACGGCGAGCTTATCTCGTGGGCGCAGAATGGCGTTTTGCTTATGAACACGGTGCTGACCGTTCGTGAGGGACAGCCGAATTCGCATAAGGGCAAAGGCTGGGAAATTTTCACCGACCGAGTTATACAGCTTCTCAACGAGCGCGAAAAACCTATGGTCTTCATACTTTGGGGCGGAAATGCGCGCTCGAAAAAGTTGCTCATAACAAATCCTGCGCACCTTATCCTCGAATCTCCGCACCCAAGTCCGCTTTCCGCTTACAACGGATTTTTCGGCAACAGACATTTTTCAAGGACGAATGAGTTCCTTATTTCAAGGGGCATCGAGCCTATCGATTGGAGAATACCCGAATAAAAAAATTGCCGTTTGGCGAAAGTTCCAAACGGCAATAATTATAGCAATAATTATAATAAATTTTAGCTTCCCTCACCCGAGATAAGAGCGATAGGGTCGATCCACTCGCCGTTCTTTTTGAGCGAGAAGTGGAGATGCGTTTCATCGTCGATCTCGCTTTCGGCGGTGTCACCGATGCTGCCGATGACCGTTCCTGCGGAAACGGTCTGACCCGAAGTCACGGCGATATCCTCCGAGAGATTGGAGTAAAAGCCGATAAGTCCGTTGCCGTGGTCAATTTCAACAGTCGCGCCGAGCATAGGGTCGTTGTAGACCTGCGTTACCGTGCCCGAGGTCATGCTCTTGACCTTTTCGCCCATTTTGCCTGCGATGTCAACGCCGTCGTGAGTTTTCCAGACGTTGAGAGTTTTCGACTTGACGAGCTCACCGTCCGAAAATTCGCATACGATCTCGCCGTTCACGGGACGGACGAAAACATTGTATGCACTGCTTTTCTGCGTCTGCTCGGTTTCGGCAGGCTCGGCGGCAGTGGTTTCCTCGGGCGCTTTCTCGGTCTTCTTGACCTGTTCCTGCTCGGCGTTTGCCTGCTCCGCACCGTCAGCCTTTTCGGTAACGCTCGGCTTGTTCATATCGATAAGCTCCTCATTGAGCTTGTCCGCCGCCTTTCGGTAGGAATAGAGTCCGATACCGCCAGCCGCAAGGATACAAACGCACAAAGCGGATATAAAACCTTTTCCGCCGAGATTTTCTTTGCTGAAAAATTTTTTCATTGGTTATGTCCACCTTTCATTAAATAGGTAACTTATTATAAGGCAAAAGCCTTTTCAAAGCATAGTTTTGACAGCAATGCTATTTTTATACCAAAAACAGAGGAGAAATTTATGAGCGATATCATAAACGAGATAGAAAACGAGCTTTTGGCGCTCCAAGACGAAAAATACCGTGATTTCAGCGCCTCGCTCGTGCCGACGCTTGACAAAAACAGCTTCATCGGCGTTCGCAGTCCCGAGCTTCGCAGGCTTGCAAAAAAATATGCGAAAGATGAGTGCATCGAAGCGTTCCTTTCCGCACTTCCGCACAAATATCAGGAGGAAAACACTCTCCACGGCTTTATAATTTCGCTTGAAAAAGACTTCGATAAAGCAATAGCGGAAACCGAACGCTTCCTGCCGTATATAAACAACTGGGCGGTATGCGACGGAATTTCGCCGAAAATTTTTGAGAAAAACAAGCCTGCGCTTCTTGAATATATAAAAAAGTGGATAAAGTCGGACGAAACCTACACCGTTCGCTTTGCGATAGGAATGTTGATGCGGCATTTCCTCGATGAAGAATTTGAACCGTGGCAGATGGAGCTTGTCATTTCGGTGGATTCGGAAGAATATTATATCCGAATGATGCAGGCATGGTATATGGCGACCGCATTTGCGAAGCAGTATGACGCCGCTTTTGAGGTGATAAAGGCGAAAAAGCTGCCGAAACAGACGCACAACAAGTCTATACAAAAGGCTGTCGAAAGCTACCGTATCACGGACGAACGGAAAGAAATTTTGAAAGGGTATAGGATAAAATAAAGATTTGGGGGATAAAATGAATATTTCCGCATTACTTGAAATATTGAAAGGTCGTTCGGTGTATGACATCGGCGCGGCGGCGGATATGCTTTGGATAAATATTGAGGACAGGTATGCAATAGATATCCAGTCGCCATTCAGAGTGACAGTGAACGGCAGAATAGTTCTGTCAAATACGGAATTGTATTTGGAGCAGGACGATGTAAAGCAAAGCATTTCAAAATGCAGATCGTTGTTGGAGCTTCCCTGCAAAATAGAAAATATCCGAATTGCCGCTCATAATGACCTGCACATATCCCTGTCGAACGGCGGCATCATAGAGACCTTTACAAATTCGGCAGACGGGGAAGATGAACAATGGCGGATATTTGAACGGCATAATGATGAAAAGCCGCATTACGTTGCATATCCGTTTGAAATTTGCGAGGAGTAGTTTTGCCGAAATGAGTTGACATTTTCCGCATTTCGGCTATAATTATATTAGGAAAATTAACAGTATAGGAGTTATAACTATGTTTGATATCGATTTTTCAAAACTTCATTTCGGCGTTGACGGCGACAGCATCACGCAGGGCAACCAGTGGTCTTATCATGTTTACAAAAATCTCGGCTTTGCTTCGCACCACAATGTTGCGGTCGGCAGCTCCGTTTGGTATAAGAGAGTTCTGACCTGCGAAAAGGGCAGCGTTGAAACTCAGGATTTCAATGCCCCCGATTTTGCGGGAATAAGCGACGGCTGGGAGCCTACGGACGACCTCGTTGAATTGCAGAAGCGTGCAAATAACTGTGCAGTTGTACATATCCAGCGTTTTATCGCAGAGGTAAAGAGCGGCGAACACCCTGTTCCCGATGTTTTCGCATTCGCAATGGGTACGAACGACCTCATCGGAGACCTTGGCGACCCCGACAAGGCTCTCACGGGAAAGTCGCTTGAAAACAATGAAAATATCGACCTTTTCACCGAGGCAGGAGCTATGCGCTGGTGCTTGCAGACGATAATGGAAGAGTATCCACAGGCGAGAGTTTTCGTGCTTACGCCGATTCAGACCGCAACACCTGAGCATAATGCAAAGATCGAAAAGCAGATCGAAATTATGCGCAGGGTCGCAGGTGCGATGAGCGCGCAGGTCATCGACTGCTTCCACAACAGCGGAATCTGCGAAAAGTTTGAGGTCATCGGCGGCACGGGCAAGTATCTCCGTGACGGACTTCACCCCGATGTTCCCGGACAGACCCTTGAAGGAGCTTACGCATCAAAGGAAATACGCAACAATTTATTCTGATAAAGACAAAACCGATAAAGACAAAAGCCGCACAAAAAGTATGCGGCTTTTGATTTTGCAGTTTAAAGGAGAAAATTATGGAAAACATAAAGTGGGTATGCGCGTGGGGAAATGCTATCTCTATCGCAGAGCGCAGACCCGAGAACTACGCAAAGGATCTGACTCTTCGTTATCCCGTCAGCATACCCTTTGCAGGAAATAAAATTCGCCTTCATTTCGATAACTTCTGCTCAAGCGAGGACGTTATCCTCAACCGTGTGAGCGTTGCCCTCGGCGCAGGCGGAAGCCTTATCCACCCCGAAACCTCGACCCCCGTTACATTCGGCGGCAGACCCGATGTTATTCTTCACGCAGGCGAGGACTTATACAGCGATGAGATAGAATTCACCGTCGGTGCAGGTGATGATATCGCAGTTTCGTTCTATCTCAAAGGCTTCACCGAGATGCGCTCGGGCGTTGTTATCACAGGCCCTCTTTCGAGAGCGTTCTTCGCTATCGGCGACTGTACGCAGGAAAAGGAACTCCCCGAGGACACCTCGAAAACCACGAACACATACTATTTCCTTTCGGGCGTTGACGTTCTCACGAGTGACGAGAACAAGGCGCTGATCTGCTTCGGCGACTCTATCACGGCGCAGAGCTGGCCCGATTATCTGCTTATCCGCACGGCGGCGCTCGGTCTGACGCACCGCTCCGTTATAAGACGTGCGGCGAGCGGCACAAGAATCCTCCGTCAGTATGACAACATCACCTACGATTCCTACGGCTTGAAAGGCTCGGTGCGTTTTCCGCGTGAGATAAAAGTCGCAGGCGCAGACGGCGTTCTCATTCAGCACGGCATCAACGACATTATCCACCCCGTTGGCGTAATGGAGAACAAGTTCCGTCCGTGGAGCGACCTCCCGACAGCAGAGGATCTCATCGAGGGTATGCGCGGCTACATAAAGACCGCCCGTGAGCAGAACCTCAAAGTTTATGCAGGAACGCTTCTGCCTATCTACGGCTGGCGAACCTACGCTGATTTCCGTGACAAGCTTCGCTGTGAGTTCAACGATTGGATAAGAACTACGGACGAGATCGACGGCTGTGTTGACTTCGATGCGGCGCTCCGTGACCCCGAAAATCCTGCCGCTTTTGCCCCGGGCTATGACAGCGGCGACCACCTCCACCCGAGCGCAAAGGCTTATGAAAAAATGGCGGCGGTAGTCCCCGAGGAGCTTCTCCGATGACGAAGTTCAAGGGTATAAGCTCGTTCACTCTCCATATCCTTGCGATGCTTTTTATGCTCTGCGACCACCTTTGGGCAACGCTTTTCCCTGCGGCTGAATGGCTCAGCTGCATCGGCAGGCTTGCGTTCCCGATATTCGCGTTTATGATAGCGGAGGGTTATTCTCACACCTCAAACGTGAAAAAATACATTCTTCGGCTTCTGATATGTGCAGTGATAACCGAAGTTCCGTTCGACCTTTTCTACGGCGGAACGGTGTTCTATCCGTTTCATCAGAATGTACTGTGGACTTTTCTCATTGCTTTGCTCACAATAATTCTCATCGAAAAGGCGCTAAAGCTGAAAAAGCGTTTTCTCGGCTGGGTGCTGGCGGCGGTCACAGTGCTTGTGAGCTATGCTGTGGGAACGCTTGCAATGGTCGATTACTACGGCGCAGGCGTTTTGACGGTGCTTGTGTTTTACTTTTTCCGTGAGCGGAAGTGGCAAAGCTTCGCGGCGCAGTTTGTATGTCTTGCCGTGATAAACGTCGGTATGCTCAAAGGAATGTACTACACGTTCACGATTGCAGGACACGAATTTGAGCTTGCACAGCAAAGTCTTGCGCTCTTTGCACTTATCCCGATATGGCTTTACAATGGCGAACGCGGCTATCATTCACGGTGGTTCAAGTGGTTCTGCTATGCTTTTTACCCTGCGCATTTGATGATCTTATATATTGTTTTAAATATTTTGACGTAAAAAATCCCCCAAGAAGAAATTTTCTTTTTGGGGGATTTTTGCGGTTGCTGATCAACGGGTTTGACAAAATTCCGTAGGGGTTGATTCTATATCCGTCCGTACGCAAATGATGAAATTCTCTAATGTTTTCCAAAATCTTGTAGGTGACGGATTTCCCGTCCCGCGCCGTAAGGCGTTTATGAAATAAAAGAACTATGTTCATATCCCACCGCCGTTCAAACGTTGTCGGCTTAAAACGTTTGTCGCTTTGTTCCTCACGTTTATTCGCCGAGGATAGTTTGTTTAAGGAAAACAGAATGGCGCAATTCACATTTTTTAGGTTTACGAAACGGATTTCTCACGTTCTGTTTTACCTTTTTTGTGAATTGCGCCTTTTTATTTGTTAGTGATTATGCTATTGCAACTAACGTTATGCTGTTAGTTTAGAGTGTTTCGCTCTCTGCGGAGAGCGACAAGGGCGGCTTCTCGCCCCCTTGACCCCTCGCAAGCTGTGCTCAGCTTGACCAGCTGGTTTGCTTCGCAATTTAGAGCATTTCCTTACGGAGTTCTGCGCCGCTCTTGGGGGAGAGGTATGCAGGTGCGATATCAAACACGGTTCTTGCGCCTGTCTGACCCTCTCTTGAAAGTCTTACTGCTGCTCTTGCGTATGCAACGAGAATGCTCGATGTGAACTCGGGGTTAGAGCCAAGCTTGAGCGAATACTCGATAACGTGTGAAGTTTCCTTATTCACGCCCGTTTTGCCGCTGCGGATAACGAAGCCGCCGTGCGGAAGTCCGCTGTGGTCGCGCTTCATTTCTTCTGCTGTGATGAAGTGAACTGTTGTATCGTAATCAGCGAAGTAGTTAGGCATTTCCTTGATAGTCTTTTCGATAAGAGCCTTATCAGCGCCGTCCTTTGCAACTACGAAGCATTCTCTTGTATGCTTCTGACGGGTCGTAAGGGTTGGGTTAGAGCCGCTTCTTACAGCTTCAACTGCGGATTCTACGGGGATAGTGTACTGACGGGCATCGGCAACGCCCTCGATGCGGCGGATAGCGTCGGAATGACCCTGGCTTACGCCCTTGCCCCAGAATGTATAGTTTTCGCCCTCGGGGAGAATAGAGCTTGCATAAAGTCTGTTTACGGAGAACATACCCGGATCCCAGCCCACGGAGATGATGCTTACGTTGCCGCCCTTCTTTGCAGCAGCGTCAACTGCATCGAAGTACTCGGGGATCTTTGCGTGTGTATCGAAGCTGTCGATAGTATTGAACATTTCGGCAAGCTTTGGACCCTGAACGGGGAGGTCTGTTGCGCTGCCTCCGCAGAGAATAAGGATATCAACGTCGTTCTTGTGTGCTTCAAGGTCGTTGATAGAATATACGGGAACATTTTCTGTGAGAATTTTGAGAGTTGACGGGTCACGTCTTGTGAAAACGCAGGCAAGCTCCGTGTCGGGGGTCTGTCTGATTGCAAGTTCAGTTCCTCTGCCGAGGTTGCCGTAGCCAACGATGCCAATACGAATTTTACTCATTTTACTTCCTCCAAATTAATAAAATTATAACTTAAGGTCACCTCTAAAAACCACCGGCTAAAGCCTTAGCACCTCATCTGC
>CALANW010000016.1 GCA_937926145.1 uncultured Ruminococcus sp.
CTTTTCACAAAAACCTCCGTGGCTTTCATAGCAAGATATGAAACATAATTATGCTCATCAGCACAAACCACCTTGTTTCTGCCTGTTTCCTTTGCTTCATACACGGCATTGTCCGCTTTCTTGAACTCCGCATCAAATACAGCTCTTGCATTGTCGGATGTAAAGGGAACATCGGGCCGCATTTCGTGAACACCGATAGAAGCCGTTACGGAAATGTTCATTGGCTTTCCGTCCTGCATAATTTCATTGACATTATTTTCAATGTTCCTGCGAAGTGTTTCTGCCATATCGATTGCCTGTTCGGGAGTGTCGGTTATGAGTACAGCTACCATTTCCTCACCGCCCATTCTGAAACAGTTATTTGCTCCGTCCCTTGTGAAATCCTTTAAAACTGCGGCTGTGCCTTTGAGAATAATATCTCCTGCATCGTGGCCGTATGTATCATTAACACCTTTGAAGTGGTCAATATCGCTCATAAGGATATTAACGCTCTTGCCCTCCGAAAATGCCTTGACCATAGTGTTCGCAAGGTACTCGTTAAGTCCCTGCCGATTCAGCATTTTTGTAAGCTCGTCCGTTATCCTGCCCTGATGCTGATATTCCTTTTCAAGCCCAAGCTTTATATTTTCTACAAACGTTCCGCCCTTAACAAAGTTTCGGGAAAGGTCGTCCGTATTGAATCCGCCGCTTCTTTCTGCGGATATAACGCCAAGAGTATTTCCGTTTCCCGACACGAGCGGAATATATGCCTTTGTACCCTCGTTTTGTATTTTCTGACTGTCAGATACGCTTTTCAAAAGCTTGGTTTCCTCTTTGGACTGCCAGCTTCTTCCCTCGTCCTCGGCGAAGAATTTGTTATTCACGCTGTCCATACAGTAAAATGTGACCTTATCGCTGTCGGTGAGCTGTTTTGCGGCACTCTCGATCTCCGTCATTACCTCGTCAATGCTCTGACTTTCGGTCATAGCCGAAATAAAACGGTTGATAGTGTTAAGCTCCGACTTTATCTCAATATCGTTTGATTTCAGCTCTTCAACCTCCGCACGGAGCGAATGATTTTCCTTTTCCAGATCTTCAAGCCTTTTGAGTATCGCTTCAAGGTCGATATCTCTTGTATCAGCCATATTTTTTCACTCCCTCCGTTATATAAGAAAGCAGTCCGCATTAAAGGTATATTCAGCCCTGCTGTCACCCTCCGCAAGCTTTTCCTGCACACCGTCTATTGCGTCCTGAATTGCTTCCAGATCTTCCGCAAGCAGGCGGAAGTCCGCATCGGTTATGACAGTCCACTCCGCTTCCGTATCAAATTCTTCCCTTTCTTCGGGAAGCGTGGGGTATGCACCCTCAACATCGGAAAAATACTTTTCAAAAAACTCCCTTGTATGAAGCTTTCCGTCTGTGCCATATATGTTTACTCCGATAGTTTTCAGAGTTTCCCGTATAAGAACCTTCATTACTTTTTGCCCTCCTCCGTGATCCCTGCATCACGCTCATTTTTCAGCTTTGCCTGCTGTGCTTTTATGTCAAGCTCCTTTTTTGCATAAGATTTCAGCTCGCTCAATTTCTGGAGCATTTTGTTGCTTCCTTTTTTCAGCGAATACTGCTCCTCGATCATACGCTGTGCATATTTTCTGTCATTCGGAGCAAGCTTTTTCATCTCCGCATCGGGGACAACTATACTGTTTCCTTTTTTCTGAATAAGCTTTGACCGTGACCATTCCATAACGGTTGTCCATACGTTGTTGTAGTCAAAGGGTATTCTGCGGAATTTCTCACTTTCAAGAGAACCGAGTTTTCCGTCCATATACAAAAACAGCTTTTTCTTTCCGCAGAATGTGACCTCGATAACCGTTCTATCCACAGGCTTTTTAAGCTGTATAAATGTATTTGCGGCAAGCTCCGTAAGCTCATCGTCCGACATATCCGCATCATCGGATAACGTTTGTGCAAGGTCGATGATCTCTGTGCAGTCGAAGCTGCTGTCGATCTCTATCCTTTTGTCTGCATATTTGGTTGTTCCGTAATCGAACCAGTTCACTTCATCTCCGCATATCTCACGCTTTCGGGATATTGCCGAAACGGAAAGCTTTCGCTTGTTTCTGCGTACATACGCTGTGTACTCATTTACGAAATTTTCGTCAAATGGTATTCCGCTGTCCTTTGCATAATGAATAAACTCAATGGCATACGGTCGGTCATATATCTGCTGAATATAGAATGTGTTGTTCAGATTTATGACGAAAGGCATATCGGGCATTTCATTTTCGGGAACATTCAATGATTTTTCGATTATTGA
>CALANW010000017.1 GCA_937926145.1 uncultured Ruminococcus sp.
TTATAATATGTTTTCACAAAAATTGCAATACTTTAATGTGAACAGGCTCTAAATAAATTATATATGCGCTTGTTTCTGTTTAGTATAAGATAAAAATTAAAATAATGAACCCGTGCCGACAAAATATACCGGCACGGGTTCTGTATGATAAAAAATTATCTGACAAGACTTTGTTTTTGTTTTTCCCATAGCTCGTGATAAGCAGAACTTGTTTCAAGCAGCTGAGAGTGTGTTCCTCTTGCGGTTATCTGACCGTCTTCGATCATAAGTATCTGATCTGCGCCCATTACTGCCGAGAGCTTATGGGCGATCACAACAAGCGTTTTTCCCTTTACCATTTCTGTTATTGCCTGCTGGATATACGCTTCATTATCCGGGTCAATGCTTGCTGTTGCTTCATCGAGCAGAACTATTGGTGCGTCTTTCAGGATCGCTCTTGCGATGGATATTCTCTGTTTTTCTCCTCCCGAGAGGGTCGAACCGCCTTCGCCTATCACGGTATCATAGCCGTTCTCAAGAGCAGATATGAACTCGTGGCAGCGAGCCTTTTTACAGGCTTCAATAACATCTTCCTTGGTTGCTCCCTTTTTTCCGAAAGCAACGTTATTAAAAACAGTATCGTTAAAAAGATAGACATTCTGAAAAACCACGCTTATATTTTCAAGCAGGCTTTCCGTTGTCATGGCTTTGATATCAGTTCCGCCGATGCTTATCGTGCCCGAATCGGTATCCCAGAAACGGGCAATAAGATTTACGACGGTGCTTTTTCCGCAGCCGCTTTTTCCAACAAGTGCGGTCATACTGTGCTGTGGTATATGGAAGCTCATATCCTTTATGACAGTCGAGTCACTGTATCCGAATGTTACGTTTTTGAAATCAATATCAAAATTATTGAGCTTAACTGCTTTTCCGCTGTCGTCCATTACCGCTGTCTGTTTTACTCTGTCATAACGGTCAAGGGAAGCATCTGCAACTCTGAATGCAGTTATGTTTATAAGTGCAAGCATGGGGGCTGCAAGGTCAAAGGCAAACACTGACATTGCAAGAACAAAAGGCAGTTCCATTCCGCCGTTAAGTCCTACATATCCGCAGATAAAAATGACTGCCGAAATGCAGAGTCCTGTCATACACTGTGAAACGATAATGGGAGTTGAAAAACGCTTTTCAAATCTTATCTGAGCTTCGGTAAGCTTTAAAAAGTCTTCCGAGGTAGCTTGGTGGCTTTTTCCTGCAAGGTTAAACGCTTTTACAACGGGCATTCCCTTTATGTATTCGATGACTGTTCCGACAAGCTTGTTCTGTGCTTCCTGCTGATTTACAGCTTCTTCCGAAGCGACCTTGTGAGCAGCAGCGAACGCAGTAAAAAACAATGCTGTCGTAATTGCCATAGCCAAAGCTACCCACACATTGAGTACAAGAAGAAAGACGAATGATATACCGATGCCGATAACGGAAGTTGTTATCTTGCCGAGGGTGTCCATTCCGTGCTCTTCCACGAAGGAAATATCATTTGTAATTACGGAAGTAACGTTTCCGATATTACCCTCGGAGAAAAATCCCATCGGGAAACGTTTTATCCTGTCGCCGAAGGTCATACGTTCACGGGCAAATATCTCATATCCTACTCCGGATTGGTTAACATCGGTCAGGTAGCGGAATATCATTCTGAGGATAACACCTGCAAAAATGCCGACAAAAGCGGTGATGACAGTCCTTTTGCCGAAGCTGCCGTTCATTATGGTCATAAGCACATACAGCAGCATACATATCGGAACATTCGATGCAAGACTTTCAAAAAATGAAAGGACATACGCACGGTCAAGCTTTTTGCGGTATTCGCCCGAAAGTCCCATTATTCTCTTTATGAATTTAAACATTTTCAGCACCCTCCTTTACGGCGATATTCCAGCTGCCTGCTTCAAGGCTCATCTGCCACAGCCTGCGGTAGATACTGCTGCTTTTCATAAGTTCGTCATGAGTGCCGTTTGCAGAAACCTTGCCGCCGTCAAGCACAACTATATTATCGGCATCTGCGATAGTTCCGAGCCTGTGAGCTATCATAATGACAGTCCTGCCCTTTGTAAGTTCATTCAGAGCATTTGTTATAAGCTCCTCATTTTCAGCATCGGTGTATGCAGTGGCTTCATCGAGGATTATTATGGGCGCATTTTTCAGTATTGCTCTCGCAATGGTTATACGCTGACGCTCGCCGCCCGAAAGCTTTCCGCCGAGAACGCCAACCTCCGTATCATAGCCGTGGGGAAGCTTTGAAATGAAGTCATGGCAGGCAGCTGCCTTTGCCGCCGCCGTCATTTCAGCCATTGTCGCGTCCTTTTTTCCCATGCGGAGATTATCGGCAATTGTACCCTTGAAAAGAAAATTATCCTGTGCAACGTATGCTGTCATATTCATAAGAGTATCGAAGGTGTATTCACGGATATCTCGTCCTCCGATGGTAATACTTCCGTCAGAAACGTCCCAGTAATGGACAGCAAGCCTTGCGGCGGTGGATTTTCCGCTGCCCGATTCGCCCACGAGGGCTGTTTTTTTGCCCTGCTTTGCTTTGAAACTCACATTTTTGAGAACGTCCTTATCCTTGTATGCAAATGTAACGTTTTTAAATTCAACATCAAAGCTTTCGGGCATTTCGGAAACATTTCCCGAATGAACGTCCTCGGCGCTGTAAAGTGCTTCAAGCTGTTTTACGGTATAATCCACCTGCGGGAACATCGGGAAGAAGTTTATCACCCTTGTGAGCGGTCCGCTCATACTGAGATCAAGCATAAGAACGAATATCCATGTGTTAAGGTCAAGCGTGCCGTTGTAATACATTATCGCACCCACGGGCAGCGTGAGCAGAACAGTGCAGGGCATTCCTGCATAAACGAGCGACATCGAACGCCAGCTTTCCTTGAACCAGTCAAGAGTAAATACCTTGTAATTCTCCACAGTGTCGGAATATTTTTTGAATGAGATTGTCGTCTGACCGAAAATTTTTATTACTTCCATTCCCGAAACATATTCGACAACGGCGTTGTTGAGCTTTGCGCCTGCTTCGTAATAAAGCGGCATTTTCTTGACTCCCGACTTCATCATCAGTCCCATTCCGATGATACCGAACGGAAGAGATGCAAGGGAAAGAAGTCCCATTCTCCAGTCCGTCACAAAGATTACCGCAAGCACAATAAACGGCATAACAAGATTGGGTATCCCCTCGGGAAGCATATGTGCAAGCATAAGTTCGATGCGTCCTATCTCTTCCACAAAGCTTTTCTTGTATTTTCCCGTTCCGCCGTTTGCGACCTCGCCGAGCGGCTGGTGCATAAGATTGTCTGCAAGCTTTACACGCATATTGTAAAGAGTGCCGAAAGCTCCCTCGTGGGAAAGATTTAGACCCTCGCCGTACAGTACATATTTTACCGTAAAGCAAAGCAATATAAGTGCAGAAGTTCGCACAACATCTGCCATTACCGCAGTTTCGCTGATATATTCACCGATAAGACCGCTTATGAGAAAATACGGAATGACTCCTATGGGAACGCTTATCGAGATAAGTGCAAGCGCCGTGAAAATGTGCCGTCTGTACTTTCCCGCATACTTTAAAATAGATGACATTTAGCTCCTCCTTTATTAGCATTGGCTAACCAACATAAAATAAAAAGGCACACTTTTTGTGTACCTCTTAATTATAGATTCAATGCAGTTTTTTTTCTACTCCGAAAAACGTTTTTTTTGCTCCGAAGCATTATTTTTCATTCTACGGCGGTATTCGAGCGGGGGATAGCCGTAAACCGCACGGAATGCCGAAGCAAACTTGCTTTGATTGCCGTATCCGACAAGGTGCGCAACATCTCCGACGCTCATTTCAGTGCGTCCCGAGAGAAGTTCAGCCGCATAGCGGAGCTTTTTCGCTCTGATATAAGCACCCACAGGCTGACCGTAAAGGCATTTGAAGCAGCTGCTGAGATTTGTTTCGGAAATGCAGAATTTTGATGCAAGCTCGCCTATGGTGATCTCATCGATGAAATGCTGATTTATGTAGTCATATACTTCCTTTACCGCCTCTGCGACCGTATGGGAAAAGCTTGGCAGGCGCTCCTGACATTCATATCCGCTTGCATTTATAAAGCACAAAAGCTCTAAGGTCTTCAGCACCATATAGGGCTTGCGTATCTTTTCATCGATATGATAAAGCTCCGAAAAAATATGCTCGAGAGCAGGTTTGGCTCTTATGAAAAAGGTCGGTGAATTGCTGAATAAGAGCTCTGAAATGCGTTTAAGGTCTATTCCCGCTTCGGGTATGCGCTTGTCTATGACAGGTTGAGCTTTTTCAATGTCGATCATAATGGAAAGGCCTCTGTACTTGCCGTAGGGGATATGTGAAGATACGAACTGTGAGCCGTTTGTGTCGCTTATTGCAAGATCTCCGCTGCTCAGGAAGCCTATTTCTCCCGTTTCAAGCTCAAATTCAAAGCAGCCCTCGTTGCAGTAGTTTATCTGAATAAACCCCGGAACGGGAGGAGTGTCCTGCCAGCATGACTTCATATCAAGAACATCATAGGACATAAGTATCCCTGTCATGACCTCATAGACGTGCATTATCCCTTTGCCGCTTCCGTCGGAATCGGAAAGATAATAGATCGTGCAGTCTTTTCCGACTTCTTCGCCTGCAAATCTGTAGTTTCTCCATGTTTCGGGGTTTATCTTTTTCATAAATTCTCCTTGAAAACAAATGCGCAGCACATCTGTTATTTCTGACAGATGTGCCGCTTGATCTTATTTAAGGTCAATTCCGCTTACTTCGACATACTGGCTGTCTGAGCAGAATTCATAGCCGTTTATCTTATCGCTGTTCCATGCTGCAAGCTCAACTGTGTTTGCAAAAGGAACGCAGAGAGCTTCGTCGGGAATGGTAGTGAGGATAGTGTTGTATATCTCATTTATGCGATTCTCATCGGAGGAGCAGTCCAGCTCGGCAACGATGCCATCGGGCAGGAATTCCGCAAACTGTGCCGCAACGGGGTCAGCACTTACTTCGGGGTTCATATTGGTAATAATGGTGAACGGGTCAAATGAGCCGCCGTAGGTACGGTAGTGGATAATATTATATTCACCGTTCATCGATGCTCCGTAGTAGGTCATCATATCCATATCGGAAACATCTACCTTGAAGCCCACCTTGCCAAGCTGCGAAGCAATGGCGAGCATACCGTCGCCGATGCTGCCGTAATCGCTTGTGTAAAGCATAGTCATTTCAAGCGGAGTTCCGTCCTTGTCCCTTATGCCGTCGCCGTCGGAATCCGTCCAGCCTGCTTCATCGAGAAGCTGTGCAGCCTTATCGGGATCGTAGCTGTAAACGGTCACATCAACATCGCAGTAAGGCTTTGACTTGCTGAAAAGAGTATCGGCAGGTGTCATCGTTCCCTGAAAAACATCATTTGATATTGAATCCTTGTCAATGGCATATTCAACGGCAAGACGCACGTTTTTATCATCAAAAGGAGCTTTTGACATATTGAAGCCTATGTAATTTGTGAGAGTCGGCTCATCATTTATTGCTGTGCCGAAAGAGCTGTCCGCAGAGAGCTCGGTGTAAGCATCTGCGCTGAGTCTTGACGCACCCGTAATGGCATCTATCTCGCCGCTTCTGAGTGCAAGCACCTTGGCATCGTTGTCGGGTATTACCTTTATCTTGAAGGTGTCTGCTTCGGGAGCTTCACCCCAGTAATATGGATTGCGGACAAAGGTATAAACGCTTCCGTCAAAATCCCCCTGATACATATACGGGCCTGTTCCCATTGTCATCGTCAGGAAATCATCTGCTTTGTATGTAAGGTCATCATTAAAACCGTTCGGGTTTACGATACCGAGAGGATTACATGTGGAAAGGTCGTTGAGAGTACCATAGTAAGGCTGGGTAAGCTTTATAACAACTGTGGATTCATCGGGAGCTTCAATAGTATCGATGACCGTCATAAGCTTTCCGTATGATCCGATATACATTCCAAGGTTTACAGCTGCCGCTTCAAGGCTCTTTTTCACCGCTGACGCATCGCAGGGAGTGCCGTCGGAGAATTTAATGCCGTCCCTGAGAGTAAAAGTGTATTCCTTGCCGTCCTCGCTCACGTTCCATTTTTCTGCAAGACTGCCCTTGTATTCGCCGTCCTCATAGACAACGAGGGTATCGTAAAAATTATGTCCCCAGTAGGATATGCCGTAATTCGAGGACATTCCGCCGTGGACGATAGCATAAAAGCCTGCATCAAATGTCCAGCTCTCACAGAGAGTTACGTTTTTGCTCTCCTCAGACCGATCTGCATTGCTGTCGGCTGCTGCTGAAACTTTTGCATTATCTGTTTCAGTGGTTGTGTCCGTGCTTTCGGGCGCATTGCCGCAGGCAGCCATATTTGCACAGATCGCAAGTGCCGCAGCCGCAGCAAAAAACTTTTTCATTTTCATAATATCTTTCCTTTCGATAGAAGATTGCTGTATATTAACCGCTTTTTGCGGAAATATCAAACTTTTTTATCCCCAATAATGAAGAGTTTATGAGCGTTTTGGAGTAATTGCTTTCAAATATAGCTGTATCTCCCGAATATTCCACAGTTTCCAGTATTCTGCCGCTTTTCATCACAGCTATCCGCTGTGATGTGTAGAGAGCGGCATCTATGTCGTGAGTTATGAGCAGGAAACCCTTTCCCGAGCTTTTTTGTATTCGTACAAGCAGGTCAAGGACGCTTTTTCTGACCGCAGCATCAAGTCCGCTGACGGCTTCGTCAAAAATTATGTAATCGGGGTCTGCTGCAAGAGCACGGGCAATGCATATTCTCTTCTGCTGTCCGCCCGAAAGCTCCCCAGAGCGCTGTGAAAGGATACTTTGCGGAAGTTCCATTTGCCCGATGAGCTTTTCAACGGTTTTTCTTTCTTCTTCACGGGAGCATTTTTTCAGATTTTTTATCGGTTCTGCAATGCTTTCATATACGGAAAAACGAGGGTCAAGAGCAGCTCGGCTATTCTGGAGAACAAGCTGGAGCTTTGCACAGAGGGACTTGTTTTTCCTGCGCAGCTTTGGGGTAAGGATTTCCCCGTCACACATAACATTTCCGCTGTCGGGAGATATAAGCCCTGACATTATCCTTACAAGCGTCGTTTTTCCCGAGCCGCTTTCCCCAACAAGCGAGCAGAACTCGTTTTTATCCAGAGAAAAGCTTATGTTATCGGCGGCAGTGAATTTTTTTCCGTCCGTCACAAAGCTTTTGGTGATGTTATTTGCCGTTAAAATATATCTCACCTCATATCAGCAGAGCGGCATCGAGCAGCTCCTTTGTATATTCGTTTTCGGGAGCGGATATTATTTTCCTTATATCACTCTGCTCCACAAAAACGCCGTTTTTCATTATATAAGCATATCCGCCGAAGCGGTCTGCCACAGCAATATCGTGAGTTACCATTATGACAGCTGCACTGCCGTACAGACCCTTGAGCATATCCGTGACCGCTATTCTGTGTTCAGCATCAAGAGCGGTCGTAGGTTCATCTGCGATTATAAGCTTTGGACTGTTCATTATCGCCGCAGCTACTGCCGCCCTTTGCAGCATTCCGCCCGAAAGCATATACGGATAGCTTGACCACACCGCCTCGCAGCGCCCCAGTCCCGCCCGCTTCATAGCTTCAAGAACAGCTGATTTTGCAGCTTTGTCACTGCTTTTGTTATGGAGTCTGTATGTTTCCGCAAGCTGATTTCCAAGTTTGCAGGAGGGGTCAAAGGCTGTCATCGGATTTTGAGGGATAAGCGCAATATCGCTTCCGTAAAGCTTTCTGCGGCTTTTAGCATCTGCTGACAGAATATCTTTTCCTTCAAAAATTATCTGACCCGATACATCGAGATCGTGTCTGTCCGTAAGACCGAACAGCGCACGGCATATCATCGTTTTTCCGCTGCCCGACTGACCGAGTATCAGAAGAGGTCTGCCAGTATCAACGGAAAGACTTATACCGTCAACTGCCTTTAGTCCGCTGCTTTTAACAGTTACGGAAAGTTCTTTTACTTCAAGCAGCATTTATATTCCTCCTTCAGAGGTCAGTGCGTCACGCAGAGCCTCGCCGAAAAGATTAAAGCCGCCTGCGGTGATAAGGATACATATTCCCGGATAAACAAGCATCTCAGGGTGACTGTAAAGACCCGTTCTCGCTTCATTCATCATAGCGCCCCATTCGGCAGTGCCCTCGGGAAGTCCAAGACCAAGAAACGAAAAGCTTGATATCATTATGATAGCAGAGGCAACTCCCGTACTCATATAAACTATGCACTGCGGAAGAATATTCGGTATAAGGTGCTTGAATATCAGCCCTGCCGTGCCGCAGCCGCTTATTCTTGCGGCGGTGATATACTCTTTGCCCATTTCCGCTGCGGCGTATGAACGGACTGTTCTTGCAAACCATGCCCACATTGAGATCACAACAGCGACGGCGATATTCTGTATGCCGTTTCCGAGAACGCTTATCACGGCAATGGCTGTTATGAGCGACGGGAAGGAAATAAAAACGTCACAGATAAATGTGATGATCCTGTCAGCCTTTTCGCCTGCGCAAACGCTGAGCGTTCCTATAAGGAGTCCAAGCACTCCGAGTATCAGCATCATAGGAACACTCATTCCTATGGAATATCTTGCCCCATAAATAAGCCGCGAAAGCTCGCATCTTCCAAGCTGATCCGTCCCGAGAGGGTAGTTTGGGGCTGATTCGTGATATTTGAGCGATGGGTCTATCTCATCGGGAGGATTGGGTGCTATTGCAGGCGCGAATATTGCACATATCACCATTGCTGCAATAAGTATAAGTCCTATGACCGCCTGCGGTCTTGAAAAAATTTTTTTAATCATTTATTTCCCTTACTGTCCATGGGCATATCAGCCTGTTTATCACATCTGCCGCAAGATTTGCAGTAATAAACACCGCTGCAATTATCACAATGCAGGCGGCGGCAGCAGGCGAATCTCCGCTAACAACGCAGGAAATAAGATATGTTCCCACCCCGTTCAGCGAAAATACCTTTTCCGCAACAGCACTTCCTGCAAGCATATATCCGAGATACTGACCGAAAAGGGTTATCACGGGCGGCAGAGAATTTTTCAATCCGTGCCGCACGATTATCTGCCATTCGGACAGTCCTCGTGTTCGCGCGTATGCTGCATAGTCTGAGCTTATCTCGGAAAGCAGTGACGAGCGCATTATCCTGATCGCTCCGCAGGCTGACGGGAATGCCAGAGCGAATGACGGAAGTATATATCCGCTTATTCCTGCTTTCGGAACAACACTGAATATCGGCAGTTTGACCGCAAACAGCAGCAGAAGCATAAATCCAAGCCAAAAAACGGGCAGGCATATCCCACCGATGGTAAGCACTCTCACGATATGGTCAAACAATCTGTTGTGGAACCGTGCGCACAGCATAGAAATGGGAAAAACTATAATTATCATCCAGACCATTGCCATAATAACAAGGCGGAATGTTACCGGAAACAGGCTTTTTATGTCATCGGTTATACTGTGATATGTAACTGCGGATTTTCCCATATCACCCGTAAGCAGTCCTTTCAGCCACAGAAAATAGCGTATTGGCAGCGGTTGGTCGAGCCCCATTTCTTCGCGCAGGGAATCTACGAGCGCTGTATCACCCGCCGAGTTGCTCCGTATCGCAGCAGCCAAGGCAGGATCTTTTCCCGAAATTGTCATGAGAATAAAGCACAGCACCGTAACCCCGATAAGAACGGGGATCGTGCCTGCAAGTCTTTTTAACAGATATTTTTTCAACTATATCTCCTTAATTTGATTAGCAGAAGCTAACCTTATGCAAATAAAAACTGCGGCTTATTCCGCAGCTTTTATAATAACACATCTAAAAGGTAATTTCTGCTCCAAAATAACATTCTTTTGCTCCGAAAAAGCAATGAAAATATTGTCAATTGCACAAATCCTTTGATATCGTGATAGATCAAGGTAATTTGATGCAACGAAGCGGCATAAGGTCAAAGAAAAAGTGTTTTATTAAATTATATCATATTGATTAGCAATGTGCAACTGATTTTAAGTATAAAAATATTATTTGCTTAACAAACATAGGTCATATAAGATCATTGGAGGTTTGTTTATACGCCGTAATGGCGCAGTTGGCGGCGTTTTCGGATCGCTCATCGCATCAGAACATTTGTCGGCTATATCTTTCGATTGCAGCTACGGCTTACGGCGCAGATACCTTTGCGATCAAGGCGAACTTGCTGCTTTCTCCCGACTTGGGAATGAGATCTGTTCATTCCAAGTCGGAAGTGTTTTTTATTTATTGATTACAAATATTGTGTTTATTAGTTACAAAAATATTGACAAATAAAGAATAACAATTTATAATATTGGTATATGACTTTAAACTTATTTTGACGGGTCAATACAGTTTTATCTCAAAGATTCATGTAAAAAATATGAGGAGTTTTGATGACAAAGAAACAAAAACTGCCCATAGCGTTTTTGACGGCATTGGCATTGGTGCTGACGGTGCTTATGCTTTTCCCTAAGGGAATAACGGCAAGCGCCGCGTGGGACGGAACTGTAGGCGAGGCTTTTAACGGTGGCGACGATTCGGAGAGCGATCCTTACATTATTGCTAACGGCGAACAGCTTGCCTATCTTGCACAGCAGGTAAACGGCATCGATAACGATGATCCTGGTGTGAGCTATGAGGGGAAATACTTCAAGCTGACAGCTGATATTGACCTCGGCGGCAGGGAATGGAAGCCGATAGGCTACGGTGGATATAATAGTGTAAATAATCGCATAAAAGAAGTAATTTTCAGCGGTACTTTTGATGGAAATGGTCATACAATAAGCAATATTAAGATCGCCGTTGGTAAATATTCGGGATTTTTCGGATACAGCGACGGTACTATTAAAAATCTTTACCTTGAAAATATTAATGCAGAGTCATATCATGGTATCGGAGGAATATGCGCCTACAACTATGGAACGATAGACGGCTGCGGCTTAAAGAGCGGTACGCTTAAAATAAGTGGTTCTAACGGCGGAGATATCGGCGGTATTGCTTCAAACAATTACGGAACTGTCAGCAGATGCTTCAATAATGCTGACATAATCGGGGGCGGAGATGTTGCCGGTGTCGTTGCCCAAAATAATAGGGGCGGCGTAGAGCCTGTTCACATTAAAGTGTTGCGATTTTTGTGAAAACATATTATAATAAA
>CALANW010000018.1 GCA_937926145.1 uncultured Ruminococcus sp.
ATTCCTCTACGTCTCGTGGGCTCGGAGATGTGTATAAGAGACAGATGCTATAATAATATCGAATTTTAACGAAAATTTAATATTTCACGTTACTTTATATAATAAACAGAAAGGAACACTTCACCAATGGAAAACGATATCAAAAAGGTTTCCTCGGACGCTTTGCTTGAACAGATATTCAGCATCACGCAGAACCTTTACAAAGAAATGTCGCGAACGGACGATGATGCGGAAAACGACCACAGCACTATCTACCGCCTTCTTACTGACCTTGGAAGAACGCTCGTAAACGCCGACCGCGCAAGCTTCTGGAAATGGGATAAGCGCAGTCACTCGCTCTGGACAACGGCGGCTGTCGGCGAGGGCAGGATAACCATTCCCGAGGGAACGGGACTTGTCGGAAAGGCTCTTGCGGAAAAGCGCGCTATCGTGACGAACGACCCATACAATGACCCCGACTTCAACTCGGACGTTGACAAAAAGACGGGTTATGTCACAAAGTCTATCCTTGTAATGCCTATCTCCGACTGCAAGGGTGAATTCATCGGCGCATATCAGGCAATAAACAAGCTTGACGGAAACGGATTTGACCTTGTTGAAGACGTAAAAAGGCTTTCGCTCGCCGCTTTCATCTGCGGAATAACGCTCGAATCGGACAGCTTCCTTGACGATTCCCGTCATGATAAGCTCACCGAGCTGAAAAACCGAATGGGCTTTTACAGCGATTATGGCAAGATATACGAGAAAATGCTCACCGACAACCGAAACCGCAGAGATGTTTCGCTTTTTATATGCGATATCGACTTTTTCAAAAAGGTCAACGATACATACGGACATAACGCAGGCGATGCTGTTTTAAGGCACGTTGCCGAGCATTTCAGAATAAATTCACGAATCTGCGACGGCGTTTACAGATGGGGCGGTGAGGAATTCATCGTTGTTCTCCCCGATACGGACGCTCCGAAAGCGGCAGAAGCGGCAGAAAGACTTAGGGTATGCATAGAGAATTCGGTCTGCTGTTTCGAGGATTTGAAGATCAAGGTAACGATGAGCTTTGGCGTTACACAGCTTGACCCTTCAATTTCTATCGAAGACAATATCAAAGCCGCCGATGCAAAGCTTTACACGGCAAAGGAAAGCGGCAGAAACAGAGTAATTTTATAAAAACGGAGGAAACGATCAAATGTCAAAAACAATTCTTGTAACGGGCGGCGCGGCAAGCGGAAAATCACGCTGGGCTGTTTCTTATCTTGCAGCCTGTGATTATGTGCTTTATCTCCGCACGGCAGACGAAGTGGACAAAGACACTCTCGGACGAATCGAATACAGCAACAAGCATAACTTCGTTGAATGGGACATAAAAACGGGCATCACAAGCGCTCCCGTTGAAACAATTACAGACCACAAGTTCGTTATCTTCGACAACCTTGCGGCTTATTCTTCACACATCATCGAGCAGATGTGTCCCGACCTTTCGGCAATGACAGAAGAACTCAAAAAAGACATCGAAAGAAAGATAATCTCCGACATCACTGATATGTACGATCAGATAATGGTAATTGACGGAACGATGATTACAATTACCCTCGAAACGGGCTTCTCCGTTACTCCGAATAACAGAGAGCAGGCACTTTTCAGAGAAATCCTCGGAAACGTAAACCAGCGCCTTGCCAATATGTCCAACGAAGTTTATTTGTCGGCAAGCGGTATCCAGTTCAAGATAAAGTAAAGGAGCGGCAGAATCATGACATTTGAAGAATTTGTAATGGAAGCCAGAACTATGGGCGCTTCCGATATTCACCTCACAGTCGGCAAACCTACCGTTGTAAGAGTAAACGGCGAACTCAGACCATTTAAAGATCTTTCCGATGTTGTCGTGAACCGCACTATCCTCTCTATCCTCACCGCGGAGCAGGAACAGCTCCTCACAACGGGCAACGACATCGACTTCAGCTTTGAGCTTTCCAACGGCACAAGACAGAGAGTCAACGTTTTCCGTCAGAGCGGCAGACTTGCCTGCTGTATAAGACTTCTCAACGACAATATCCCAACGCTCGAAGCGCTCAAAATGCCTAACGTTTTAAGCGAGCTTTCCGAGAAAAAGCGTGGTCTTATCCTCGTAACCGGTCCTACAGGTTCGGGCAAATCCACTACCCTCTCCGCAATGGTAGACCATATCAATAAGAACAGAGCGTGTCATATCATCACTATCGAAGACCCGATCGAATATAAGTATGTTCAGGATAAAGCAACTATCCACCAGCGTGAGATCGGCAAGGACGTTCCCTCGTTCAGCGCCGCACTCCGAAGCGCACTCCGTGAAGACCCCGATGTTATCCTCGTCGGCGAAATGAGAGATTACGAAACTATCTCCCTCGCAATGACAGCCGCAGAAACGGGACACCTCGTCCTCGGTACGCTCCATACATCAAGCGCCGCACAGACTATCGACAGAATCATCGATGCCTGCCCTCCACACGCGCAGGATCAGGTAAGAGCACAGCTTGCGAATATGTTCCAGGGCGTAATCTGTCAGACCCTCGTCCCGACAGCAGACGGAAACGGCAGAGTTGCCGCACTCGAAATACTTATCGGCACAGACGCAGTAAAGAGCCAGATCAGAGCGAACAAGATACCGCAAATGGAAACCGTAATGCAGTCGGGTGTCCGTCAGGGAATGTGCACCCTCAAAGACAACCTTGCAAAGCTTTATCAGCGCGGAATTATCTCATACGAAACAGCAATGGAATTTGCTCCAGACAAGACAGAAATGGAAAAAGCACTCAGACTTGGAGCAGGATTTTGATTAAATTCGGAATTCGGAATGCGGAATTAATTTTGTTCCGCATATTTGTCACAAATTCCGTAGGGGCGGATTCCATATCCGCCCGTTGCAAATCCAACATTTTATGCGAATTCTCCGTAGGGGACGGGTTTCCCGTCCCGCGCCGCAAGGCGTTTTACAATAAACGAATGTCCCTATTTTTCATCGGATAAAACCGTTGAAAAATAGGGACATTTTGTTTTTTGTGACATTTTTGTACGCCGAAAAATCGCTGACGCAATTCGGGACGGGAACCCGTCACCTACAGAAAATTACAATAAATGCGAGATTTTTTTAGGGGCGGATATAGAATCCGCCCCTACGGAATTCAGGTGTTCCGTGACAAATATGCGGAGCTTAAATAATTCCGAATTTCGAATTCTTAATTCCGAATTATCTTATAAAATCCTGCACTGCATGGTGGAACGACTACCTTTGTTCCGTTCTGCACCGATGTGCCGCCGAATGTGTAGATGCTTTCGCCGAGCTTTTCACCGAAATCAAATGTTACCTCTCTTGCGGCAGGGTTGATGATAACGAGTATCTTCTCGCTGCCTGCGCTTCTTATATATGCAAGCGGGTATTCATTCTTTTCGGCATAAACAAACTCTATCTCGCCCTTGCTCAGAAGCGCTTCGTGCGACTGACGTATTGCGATAAGATGCTGAATTTCGTGCCAAAGCGAGTTTTCGTCTGCCATTGAAGCGGCTGCTGTCGGGCGGTCGGGAGTTTCGTCCTGCTTGATATAGAGTTTCTCGGTCGGCGCACTGCTGAAACCTGCATTTGTGGAGCTGTCCCACTGCATAGGCGAACGTGAACCCGTTCTGCCGTAACCGCCCTCTACTGAGGTGAGGTTTTCGACATATCTCATACCGATCTCATCGCCGTAATAGATGAACGGTGCGCCCGGCATTGAGAGCAGGAATGCGAACGCTACTTTAAGGCTGTCACCATGGATAGTGCGCGCCAGTCTGTCCATATCGTGGTTGCCCGAGGGGATACAGATAAGTCCCTTGCGTTCCGATTTTTCGTAATTTTCCTTATATTTTGCAACGAATTCGGAAATGTCGCCCTTTCCTCTGTCGGAGAAAAACGGCTCTTCACAGCGGAAAAGATCGTTATAGTGCGATGGGCCGAAATGAAGCAGGAAATCCATGTGGAAGCCGCCCCGGATCGACTTATCGGGTTCGCCCCACTCGGAAACCATAGCAGCCTCAGGAAATTCCTTATCGAGAAATTCGCGGACATTCTGCCAAAGTTTTATTGTGCCCTTGCTGTCCTCGTCATTTTTTACGAGCGAGCCTGCCATATCTACACGGAAGCCGTCACAGCCCATTCCGAGCCAGAAGCGCATAACATTTTTCATTGCTTCGAGGGTCGCCTTAGGGCCGTCTGCGTCCATTGGCTGCTGCCAAGGACGGTCACAGCGGTAGAAACCGTAGTTGAGTGCAGGCTGATGCGAGAAGAAGTTCACTGCACACGAACCGTCACGGTCGGAAATGCCTCTTATACAGCCCATTCCCTGCGGTTCTTCCCAAATGCAGTCCGTCCAGACATAACGGTCGGTGAACTCGTTCTTTTCGGCTTTCATCGACTCCTTGAACCACTTATGCTCAACGCTTGTGTGTCCCGGAACAAGGTCAAGAAGAACGTGCATATCGCGCTTGTGTGCTTCTTCAAAAACGTGTTTAAGGTCTTCGTTCGTGCCATAGCGCGGAGCTACCTTGCAGTAATCGGAAACGTCATAGCCTGCATCTCCGAACGGGGATTCAAAGCAGGGGTTTATCCATATCGCGTTGCAGCCAAGCTCCTTGATGTAATCGAGCTTTTCAATGATGCCGTTGAAGTCGCCGATACCGTCACCGTTCGTATCGTTGAAAGACTGGGGGTATATTTCGTAAAAAACTGCATTATCAAGCCATTTTGACATAGTATTTTCTCCTCGTATAATAAAGTTATCCCCAACAAAAGTTGAGAGATATAAAGCC
>CALANW010000019.1 GCA_937926145.1 uncultured Ruminococcus sp.
TTTATGTACTGATATAAAAAATTATAGCAGCTATATAAAAAGAAGGTATGTTCCAACCCCCTTTTACTTATTTTTTAGAATTTTAAGAACTTTTTTAGAAATTGAAAGATTCATAAAATTAATTTTTCTTTGTTCCATTAGTTCAAATTCGACTTTCCATTTTTGGGATATTTGTGATTTTTCCGCTACTTTTTCAATTGAGTAATCTTGAAACCAATCTATGTTTTCATTTGTATAAAACTCTTGGGCATATTTTGTAAAAGCATTGATTATTTTTTTTTCGATTTCTTCGGGATATACTACAAACTCCATTTCGGAAACTTGATTACTCACATATTCCACCAGATAATAATAATCTGGTGGATAATCATAAGCTACAATTTCGCCATCCTCATCATAAATTGGATAGATTTTTGAGTTGATTCCGTATTCGTTTAATTTGAAATCAAAATATGATAATATGCAATCTGTGTCACATTTTGATTTACTATATTGACTAATCACACCGTATTGTTTTATTAAAAGCATAATAACATCTCGTTCTTTTTTTTTCAAGTACCGAATGGCATAATTTGAATTTATTGCGGAAAGCTCATCATATGCTTTCTTTGAATAGTCCTTGTTTAAAATTTGTATCATCGGAAATATGATGCTCATTAAAAGTTCATCTCTATTTCCCTTGGTGTAATACATCATTGAAATCAATAATGATATCAATGATGAAATTATTATTGCTGCAGAATTTTGGTAAATCCAATCTAATATTATGGTTATCATGTAACCCCCTTATATCAAACAAAATATGCATTTTTTATAACTGTTTTTATGTGTGATTTTTTATGTGTGATTTTTAATTGATAATTTCACCACACACTCAACGTGCTTATCGTTGTCCAAACAAATATCCATATTCTCCTCAATAATCGGGAGCCTGAATTTGATAGACTTTATCCACTGACCGTTGGATTGACGTTCGTTATAAATCTGAATCTCGGAAACAAGTGCTTCAATGAGCTGTCGTTTTTCGGCATCATTCATTACAGCATACAGCCTTTCAAAACAGATCAGCACCTTGTAGATATTGTCGCTTGTCAGCTTTTCAGCTTCAACGGACTGCTTCTTTGCTCTTGCAGAAATAAGCTGGTTTTCAACAGCTTCTATCTTATCATACATCTTGTAAAGACGATCGTCAAGATCGGCTTTTCTGTTTATATAGTGCTTATCATCGGGGTCAAGTGAATCTATCTCTTCAATTATCTTCGACTTCACCGAATATGCTTGCCTTAGCTGCTTTTCACAGTTTGCAAGCTCCTGTTCAATAGCGGATGTATCGACCTGCATATTGATCTTGTCCTGCATCATTGACGCAAATTTTGGATTGCGTACTAATTTAATTATAATCTCTGAAACAGAATTGTCAAGCAAATCTTCATTGATCTGCTTCTTATAGTCACACTTATATCCGTGGAGCATAGTGCGGTGCTTGCAGCCATAGTAGTAAAAATCTTTGTATTTAGTGCCGTCTTTCTTATGTTTAACGCTTTTGTTACCGTACATTCCCGCACCGCATATAGGACATTTCACAATGCCCGAAAGAAGATGAATTTTTGTATCTTTGCCTGTGTTCACACGCTCGTATTTCTTTGATTGTGCAAGGAGCTTAACCTGTGCCGACTGCCAGAGTTCTTCCGAAACGATAGGTTCATGGATTCCGTCTGCAAGCAGAAAGTTGTCCTGTTCCACAAGATGATAATCATTTCTTGTTCCGTGTATTTTCTCTGTTTTTCTTCGGCCATAGGCGATCTTACCGCAATAGACGGGATTTTTCAGTATCTTGCGGATAAGAGATGCATCAAAAAGCGGAGTTTTTCCATTCTGTCTGATGATCTTATGAATACCGTGATCTTCAAGATATTTGGTGATCCCGTTTGCACCCGAATTTGTGTTCACATATTGGTCGAAGATAACACGGATAGCTTCGGCTTCTTCTTCGTTGATTATCAATTCACCATTTACAAGCTTATAGCCATACGGAGCAAAACCGCCGTTCCATTTACCCTCACGGGCTTTCTGAATACGTCCTTCCATTGTCTGGACACGGATGTTTTCTCTTTCAATCTCGGCAACAGCAGATAATACAGATATCATCAGTTTGCCTGCGTCCTTTGAAGAATCAATGCCGTCCTCAACGCAGATAAGGTTCACACCAAAGTCCTGCATGATCTGTAAGGTTGAAAGTACATCAGCCGCATTTCTTCCAAAACGTGAGAGCTTAAATACAAGCACATAGGACACACTGTCCTTTCCCGACTTAATATCTTCCATCATCTGATTGAACTGCAATCTGCCTTCAATGGATTTTCCCGATTTGCCTGCATCTTCGTATTCTCCGACAATTTCATAGCCGTTATAGTCGGCAAAGGCTTTCATTCGTGACTTTTGGGCATCTAAAGAGTAGCCGTCTACCTGCATAGCGGTTGATACTCTTGTGTATGTATATACTTTTGTTGCCATAACGCAAAACTCATCTCCAATCATCTCAAACGGTTTGGACAATTATCTCACGAATATTATATCATATATCATTAACTTTGTCAACATTCGTTTTCGTATCTGTATGTTCATTACATTTGGTAGCATAGGGATAAGTTTTTTCAGGTGGCGGCATATCATCATAGGAAAGTTCTGCGGCGTGTTTCTCAATCAATTCAGCCAAAAGGTTTGCAAAACCGTCCCATACATCTGTCATAGGATCCTCCTTTCTTTGTTGTTTCTTTTGTTCTTATTTCTGTTTGATCAACATAACCATTTAGTCCCTTTGAAAATACAAAAAGAGAGCCAAGAAACAAATCCGCAGATCTGCTCTTAGCTCTCATTCGCTGTTCCGTCCCGCTCCTTTGGGACGCCGTTATTCAATTTTTTCAAAAAGTTGCCTTTCATTTTTACGACTAAACTTAAATGTTTAACGTTATTATACTATACAAATTTGCTTTTGTCAATTGCTTTCATAAAACTTCTTTAACTTTTTTGATTAGGCTATTGAGTGAAATTTGAAAATATGGTATAATCTATTTAAGAATATTTTTTCGGGAGAACACTATGACCATAGGTGAGAAAATCAAAAACGCAAGAAATCTGCGGGAACTTACACAAAAGGAACTCGGAATGAAACTCGGCTTCGATGAAAAATCAGCCGATGTCCGAATTGCACAATATGAAAGCGGCACAAGAACGCCAAAGTCGGAATTACTGTCGGAGATAGCTGCCGTGTTGGACGTTAATATCAATTCTTTGAAAAATCCGTCTTTGGAAAATACGGAAACTTTCATTCATCTGCTTTTCGCCTTAGAGCAGGAATCGAAAAAGAACCACACAAACAATTTCTCAATACTCTCCGTTCCCGATGAACTTGGCAATTCGCAGCCTGCTTTACAATTTCATAATCATCTGCTCAATGAATTTCTTGCAGAATGGCAGCTCCGCAGAAATGAGCTGAGCGAAAAAATCATCACTGAGGAAGAATATGCGGAATGGATGCTAAACTTTCCTGCGACTTCCGATGATTGCGGTAAAAGTGAGCCTGTTAAAAAATGGAGAAAATGACTTTCTTCCTTGTGGAATTTGATTTATGGGCAGATACCCGCAAGCGTTGAAAAGTCATATGACTTTAAGGGTAAAAGCTTGCTAAATGCTCGCTAAATGCTCGCAAGCGTAGAAAAGATACGTATCTTTTCGGTGAATAACCACCAAGAGCAGATATTTCAGTTATCTCTATATTTTGTGTATTGGGATTTTAGAGGTTTTCCTTAAGAATGCCGTACCTGCGTGGGCGGCAACGAAAAGGTATATACCTTTTCTACGCTTGCGGGTATCTTCCGCTCAATTTTTCAACCGCACAAATTCAATGCGTTTAATAATTCCCCGACAGGAGATTTCCGATTTTCTTTCTTACGCTCGAACTTGTAGTTTCTTCTAAATCGCCGAGAAGAGCATTTAACCTTCCTTTCATTTCCGCGATGGCAAGGGATTTGTCCATAAGTTTATTTCTACATTTTTCTGTTTTTGAAGTTTTGACTTTTTCAGCTGAAAGCTCCTAATCTGGATTTTCAATTCTGCAATTTTGCTCGGATAGCTGCTTGACTATGTTTTGGCTTTTGGGTATAATGCAATAAATAGGGTAGTAATTCTGCTCGAAATATCGGAATTTGAAAGGATATAAAATGGTATCAAGTAAAGAGTATTTACAATTTATATTAGAACAGATATTTGATTTAGAAGAAATCAAATATCATGCTATGATGGGAGAATACATCATATATTATCACTTAAATTAATTATAGTCAACACAATTAAATACCGTATATCGGTTCAGCTCAGCCCGATATACGGTATTTTTATTTCATCATCTCGCAAACAATCTTGCCGAGGAGCGCATACTGCTCCTCGGATATTTTTTTGTCCGATAAACCATTTTGGCTGCGGAACATATCTGCAAGGCTGCGCAGAATATCTGCCTGCTTTCCGGACAGATTAACAGTTGATATTGAGGTGGATTTTTCCATACCATATAAATAATCCATTGTAACGTTAAAAACCGCTGAAATGCCCCTCATCTTCTCAAATGGAGGGTATGCTGTACCCAACTCATATTTGCTGACAGCTGTAACGCTTAATTCCAATTTATCCGCCAACTGCTTTTGTGTTAGTCCCTTATCAATTCTCAATTGACGCAATATATCACCAAAACTATAAGGCTTATCCAAAATATTTCCCCCAAAAGTAACTTTTTTAGAAAAAGGTATTGAATATAATTCTATTTTATGCTATTATTATAGAAATATAGGCTAATTTAGACTATAAAAATAGAATATAATTCTATATACGGTGATAAAATGGAAAAACAAATAAAATCCCGCCAAAGAGTAGCGGATCACGGCGAAGTCTATACTGCGGAGCGTGAGGTCAAGGCTATGTGCGACCTCGTTTCTGATGAGTGCAGCCGCATCGACAGTCGATTTCTTGAGCCTGCCTGCGGTGATGGGAATTTCCTTGCAGAAATACTCTCCCGCAAGCTTGCGGCGGTAAAAAAGAAATACAAAAAATCAGTCATTGACTATGAGAAAAATGCTCTGCTTGCCGTCAGCAGCATTTACGGCGTGGACATACTTGCAGATAATGTTTCTGTCTGCCGTGAAAGGCTTTTTAAAATATGGCAAAAGGAATACAAGTCCGTTGTAAAAACAGCGTACAGCGAGGACACGGAAAAATCCATTCGCTTTATTTTGTCGAAAAATATCGTATGCGGTAATGCTCTGACGCTTATGTGCGTTGATGAAAACGGCATTGATACGGACACTTCTATTATTTTTTCCGAATGGGCGTTTATTATGGGTGCAAATATGCAGCGGCAGGATTTTACTTTTTCCGAGCTGCTGAACCGTGACGATGAACAGACACTGCTTGATGACAAAACCGACGAAGGCACGCTCATAAGCAGATATGTCTGCAATTACAGGAGGTTATGGGAAAATGGCTGACAGTATTTTTGATAATGTTTATAACCCCGATGTTCTTTCCTGCCTTGCAAATTTGTCCAGTGATGAGGTTTTCACACCGCCGTCCGTGGCAAATGCAATGCTTGATATGCTGCCACAGGAGCTTTTTTCAAATCCCGATACAAAATTTCTTGACCCTGCCTGCAAATCGGGAGTTTTTCTGCGTGAGATCGCAAAGCGGCTCATTGACGGTCTGGAGCATCAGTTCCCCGACCTCAACGAACGTATCGACCATATTTTCAGATATCAGCTTTACGGCATTGCAATTACCGAACTGACAAGTCTTATTTCGCGACGGAGCCTGTATTGCAGTGCTTATCCAAGCAGCGAATATTCGGTTGTTAAGTTTGATAATGCTGAGGGTAATATTCGATATAAACGAACAGAGCACACATGGGTAAACGGCAAATGTACTTTTTGCGGTGCTTCCGCAGGAAGATATGATCGTGGTTCTGAGCTTGAAACACACGCTTACGAATGGATACATACATTAAAACCGGAGGACATTTGGTCTATGAAATTCGATGTAATAATTGGTAACCCGCCGTATCAGATGACCTTCGGCATTGAAGGCGGAAACAGTGCAAATGCAAAATCAATATACAATCTTTTTATTGAACAGTCGATTAAATTGAAGCCAAAATATTTATGTATGATAACACCAAGCAGATGGATGACAAAAACTGCACAAGGAATCCCGGAAGCATGGGTAGATGCAGCATTATCATCAAATCAGTTTAAGATAATCCATGACTTTGAAAACGCTTCTGAATGTTTTCCCGGTGTGGAGATAAAAGGCGGCGTTAATTATTTTCTGTGGGACAGAGATTATAAAGGAAAATGCAGCTACTATTTTCACCAATCTCAGGATAATAAAATACTTGAAAGATACGATTATCTTGATTCAAAAAATGCAGGTATAGTAGTAAGAGATCCTCAGGCTTATTCAATTCTTGAAAAAATTGAAGCGGTTGACGGAGCATATTATAACAACCCTGATAAAAACTTTTCCGGATTGGTAAGTGCAAAACACTTTTTTGATGACAGCACACTGCTAACCTCTAACTGGACAGGATATAAATCTGAAAGAAGCGAAAAATATTCAATCAAATACTATTTGAATGTAAATCGAGAGCGAACATTTCGCTGGATAAGCAATGAACAATTACCCAAAAATCAGGCAACCAAAGATTTGCACAAAGTATATATTCCCGCAGCCGGCGGCAGTGGTTATGATGAACAAGTGCTTGGAAAGCCTTTTTACGGTGAACCCAACAGCGTATGTTCACAAACATTTTTGGTAATCGGATATGATCCAATAAAGCACCATTTTTCTGAAAATGAATGTAAAAATATAATTACATATATTCAGTCACGATTTTTTAGGTATCTTGTAAGCATAAAAAAGAAAACTCAAAATGGTCCAAGAGGTGTATATCAGTTTGTACCTGTTCAGGATTTTAATATCACTTGGACAGACGAAGAATTATACAAAAAATACAGCCTCACAGACGAAGAGATATCATTCATAGAATCAATGATAAAACCAATGGATTTAGGCGGTGACAGCAATGGCTGATTACGAATATTTCAAACAGCGTCCACAGGTCAATCCTACGATTTATGCCTACTGCCTTGAAGGCGTTGAGTCGCACAAGGGTTACATAAAAGTCGGCTATACCGATCGTGATGCCGATACCCGTATCAGAGAGCAGCTCCACACAAGTGCGGTGCCATATAAAATTCTTTTGACAGAATCCGCAATGTGTCCCGACGGCTCCTGCTTTACCGACCACGATGTACATAATATTCTTAAAAGAAACGGTTTCAGACAGCTCAATCAGGGCGAGGACAGAAACGAATGGTTTTTCTGTTCCGTCAATGATGTCCGTGCAGCAATAAACGAACTGAAAAACGGGGAAATATTCAATGCAGTCCGCACCGAAAATTTCGAGATGCGTCCCGAACAGACAAGAGCCGTAATGCGCACGGTTGAGTATTACAAAAGTGCCATAAAAGACGATCCCACGAGAGCACCTAAATTCTTGTGGAATGCAAAAATGCGTTTCGGCAAGACCTTTGCGGCATATCAGCTTTGCAAAAAAATGGAATTTAAACGCATTCTTGTACTGACCTTTAAGCCTGCGGTAGAATCCGCATGGCACGAGGACTTACAGACCCACGTCGATTTTGAGGGCTGGCAGTTTATTTCCAACAAGGACGCACGAAACAACAATATCGACATTGACAGTGCTTTTCGCAATGCGGACAAGTCAAAGCCTATCGTGGTATTCGGTTCATTTCAGGACTTGCTTGGCACTAATGAAAACGGCGGTATCAAGGCAAAAAATGAATTTATTCATACTGAGGTATGGGATATCATTATCTTTGACGAATATCATTTCGGTGCTTGGCGAGAGAATGCACGAAAGCTATTTGAAAATCCCGATGAAGAAGCCGATGCAGATTTTGATATGGAAAAATATCAGAACGAGGAAGCGGGAAATGCCTACAATGAAACTTTTCTGCCTATTTCAACGGGCTATTATCTCTATCTTTCGGGAACGCCTTTCCGTGCAATAAACAGCGGTGAATTTATCGAGGAGCAGATATTCAACTGGACATATTCCGATGAACAGCGTGAAAAATATGCGTGGGTAGGTGCGAATAATCCGTATATTTCACTGCCCCGAATGGTAATGATGACATACAAAATGCCCGATGAGATACGTCAGGTTGCGTTGCAGGGAGAATTCGATGAATTTGATCTGAATGTATTTTTCTCCGCTAAAGGCAAGGGTGATGAAGCAGGATTTGTCTATGAAAATGAAGTGCAGAAGTGGCTTGACCTTATCCGAGGACAGCATCTTCCCACGAATATTGATGATCTGAAAATGCAGGCTAAAAAGAACGAGCGTCCGCCTATGCCGTACTCGGATACACGTCTGCTGAATGTGCTGTCACATACATTATGGTTCCTGCCAAATGTTTCGAGCTGCTTTGCGATGTATAATCTTTTGCAGCAGAAGCAGAACACATTTTATCACGATTACAAAATAAATGTCTGCGCAGGCACAAGGGCAGGAATAGGTCTTGATGCGGTAAAGCCCGTTATAAATTCAATGGGTGATCCTCTTGAAACAAAGACAATAACTCTTACCTGCGGCAAGCTGACTACGGGTATTACCGTAAAGCCTTGGACGGGCATATTTATGCTCCGAAATCTGAAAAGTCCCGAAACTTATTTTCAAGCAGCATTTCGTGTGCAGTCACCGTGGACGATAAAAAATGACAAGGGCGAAACGGAAATAATGAAGCAGGAGTGCTATGTTTTCGACTTTGCTCTTGATAGAGCGCTGCGTCAGATATCCGATTATTCCTGCCGTCTGAATGTTGACGAGACTGACCCCGAAAAGAAGGTTTCAGAGTTTATCAGCTTTCTGCCCGTGCTTGCTTATGACGGTTCAAGTATGAAAGCGATAAATGCGCAGGACGTTCTTGACATTGCAATGGCAGGAACATCGGCAACGCTCCTTGCACGCCGCTGGGAATCCGCACTGCTTGTAAATGTTGACAATGACACTCTGAAACGCCTTACCGAGAACAGGGAAGCACTTGACGCACTTATGCGTATTGAAGGTTTCAGAAGCCTTAATTCCGATATTGAAACCATAATCAACAAGTCCGAGGCAGTAAAAAAAGCGAAAAAAGATGACGAGGACAAGCTGTCTGCAAAGGAGAAAAAGCAGCTCACCGAGGACGAAAAAGAAAGCAAATCTCTCCGCAAGCAGATACAGGAAAAGCTCATAAAATTTGCGACCCGTGTGCCGATATTTATGTACCTGACAGACGAACGTGAAAAGTGTCTGAAAGATGTTATCACAGAAATCTCTCCGCAGCTTTTCAAAAAGGTGACGGGACTTGATGTCAAAGATTTTGAAATGCTCTGCACAATGGGACTTTTCAATTCAAACCTTATGAATCAGGCAATATATCAGTTCAAGCGTTACGAGGACGCAAGCCTTGTTTATACGGGAATTGATGCTCATGATGAGGACGAGATTGGCGGATGGGATACATCTATTCGCAGGGAAGAATACAACCGTCTTTTTTATAATCAGCAGGCAAGTATGGCTGCCGATGTGTCCGAAGAAGTGGACATACCCGATATTCCGGTTAAGCCTGCTCCGAAGCCAACGCCGACAGCTGCAAAGCCGCAGTCCGTCACGGCGCAGTTCGGCTTCAAATCTCCCGAACCCGAAAAACCGAAGCCTATGGCAGCAAAAAAGGAGCCTGAAATCAGGGCTCCCGAGGTTACTGTGGGTATGAAGGTTTATCACAAGGTGTTCAAGGACGGTACTGTTGTCAAGTTTGACGGCAAATTTGTTACTGTTCGGTTTGATATGGGTGAGAAGAAATTTATGTATCCGGCGGGATTTATTGGAGGATTTTTGGAGATAAAATTGTAAAAAAGCATATATGATTCAAGGTGGCCTTTGCAAAATGCACGACCACCTTGAATTAATTCAGTATCTATTAATCATTTAAAAGAAATATTGTCAAAAATATCATTTAAACAAATATAACAATCACATGCCGTTCTTAATTCTCCAGAAACGTTATTCCAAAAAGCACATACTGATTTAACACCAGCTTCATTTATTTGCTTAACAGCGGGTACAAAATCAGAATCACCCATAACTAATACAAAAATATCATTTTCCTTAGCCTTTTTGTATAATGTTTTTAATATCTCAGCTACAATACCAGTATCAACTTTCTTTTCTTTATTAGCAACATTTCGATCGATATTATGAACTGTAAAACCAGCCTTTCTGATAGCATTCCATAAGCTATCTTTATCGGTTGGTTTGGAGCCAAAAAGAACAGCTTCTTTTATTTCTGTAACATTACCATCAGAAACTTCATATAAAAGATTACCAAAATCAATAGCCCAACTATTATCCTGTATGGCATTCTCATGCGCTTCATAAATATTAGCTGCAAATCCTTTATTTATTGCGGAGTGATACTTTCCTTCAATCCAAACATTAGAATTGTCTACAAAAATATAGTATGACATAGTAAAAGCCTCCCGAAATTCATATATAATACTATAATAGCTTAAAAAACGTCAAATTTATTAAGCACACATATTATATTACCATTATACCAGAAAAAAAGAGATTGTCAATACTAAAAAAATTTTAACTTTCCCCAAATTTCAGCCTAGAAATTTCACAGTAAGAAAACAAAGGGTCGAATTCAATTATAACCTTGTGGCTCTTAGCGCAGACTAATGTTCTGATATAAATTCAAGATACTTCTAATCCCATATATAAAATATGCATTTGGGTATGAAATTAAGCATTGCTGTTTTAATAACAATCCTCTAAACACAACTTGGCAAGCTCTTGAGCTAATTTTTTTACCTCAATATGCTTTTGATTATTACGGCGATAAAAAATATAAAAAAATTTATCCCTATCACTTCTAAAAGAAGATAATGTATTTGTAACTTCTTTGAATTTTGAAGGATATTGTAACTCGGGAAATTCGATTTCAAGATCATCTAAAGCCACTTTGCCAAATCCACTGTTAAATTGGCTTGCTTTGATTATAATAAAATCAAAATCTATATTCTGACTTTCAGCAAATGCTTTTAAACATTTAAGCCATTTTACATGTTTTTGCTTTTGCTCTATCTGCTTTTTTAATCTTTCATTTTTTTCAGTTTTAGTGACATTTTCTAATTGTGATTTGGTTTTTTCAATATCTTCTTTCAACTTTTGTAGAGCTTCATCATTTATTTTTGATGAATTATTATTATAATTTAAGTATTTTGAAAGTTCCTCAAATTCATTTTCAAGTTTTTCGAGAGATATTTCAGAAAAACCACGATTAAAAATTGCCTTATACTCAGCTTCAGACTTCCATAAGGGGTGCCTTCGTTCATTACGTGCAAAATATTCATTTATCAGCTTATCATTTTTCCGATTTTTCATTAGAAATAAAACATCACCATCACTTAACAGCGAAACTCTTAACGAATCTGTTAACACTTTTCCTTCATTTGTAAGTGCTTCATAAGAAAAAATTTCATACTCAATATTTAATTTTTCCATTGCATACTTCAATATGAAAGCTTCATATTGAACCACGGGATGATTTTGTATCCATTTTCTCTCTGCATCATGTGCATAAATAACATTTTCAATGATACTAACTGCTGCTTTTGAATAAATCAATCTGCATTCGTTTTCTTTTTCTATAATCTTTACATTTTTCAATAATCTTTCATAATCTATAGATACAGTATCAAATCCAGTTATGTAAGAATCACGCATCAAATAATCAAGTTTATCAACGTCAATTAATGAAGAATTAAGCATTGAAATAATACAGTTTAAGTAACTCTTATTCAAATCCATTTTGCTTGAATATTCATATCCAAGTATACATCTTGCAAAGAAACTACGTTCATCCATGTTTTCAAAAAGAAAATCATATTTTTTTAATGCAACTACTACACTCATTAATTCATGTGGTGCAGCTGCATAATTCTTTTTTTCAATTTCTTCACTTAATGTAGAATCACACGTCAAATCAATTATTGCTTTATGTAGTTCATCTCGAGACGATTTTTCTCCAAGATATAAATATTCCCCAGTATGTGAAAATGGGGCATGACCAACATCGTGTAAAAGACAGGCAAATTCAAAAATCTTTTTGTATCTTTCTGAATCAATTGTTACTTTTGAAATCTTATTTATTGACTTTGCAACAATTTGTCCTAAATAGTATACACCTAATGAATGAACAAATCTATTGTGTACAGCAGAAGCATATAATGGGGAATAACTTGTTTGAATGATATTACGCAACCTTTGAAACTCTGGAGTATCAATTATTTTGTCCGCAATATCATCATCAACATCAATGTAACCATATATAGGATCTTTAAATCTTTTCATAAATTTTTGACTCATTCTTTCAACATTATTTATTGGATAACCATTGTTTGCAACTACTTAAACCCCTAAAGCTTTAAGTGATTGCTTATTCATAAATGCCATCATAACATCAAAAGATAAATACCCCCTAAATTTATCCCAAAGATCGTCAACCGTAACATTATTTTTTAATCTTAATCCTTCACCATTTTCAGAAGTGAAAAGTTCAAAATATTTAGAATAATCATGTAAAAAAGAATTAGTTCTTTCCTTAGATAACACTAAGACAGCTTTTTGTCCTTCTTGAAGTAAAATTTTAATAACAGTTGCGCCATATTGATTTAACTGGCTAAACAGAACATCCTTTTTATCTGAGTTTTCAATCAACTCAATAAATGCATTAGCAACTAAGTCTTCAATTCCAATATACATGCACATAATTATTATCTCCTGTACAAAAAATCAATTTACTATTACAAATGAACAAGCTGTTTAATCTTATCATTTTAAACTAACACAATTAAACCGTAGCAACTCTAAACATAGTATGCACAGCGTTTATTAGTTCATTATATGATAATCATTTAATAATGAGACTATCAATTTGATGTAGTTTATATTATACCACCTTTTATATCAAAAATCAAGCATTTAAAATAATTTTAAAAATGCTTGATTAAATAATTATATATCAATACACCAAATTTGGTTGATACTAAACACCAATAAAATACAGGAAAAAATCTGCACCGAAATCCTATATATGCGAGATTATCGGCTTGATTTTTCCAAAATTTCAAATGGTGTTTAGTATAAAACCGTAAATTCACCCGACTGCCAGAAAACCTCGCAGCCGGGTGAACCATTACCCAATCATCTTAAAAAACTTCAAAGCCCCAACAATAGCCTCTTCCTTTTCCTCAGTACACTTCGGCTGTCGGGAGTCCTTAGTCTTAGCCTTGTTATAATTCTCCCGCTCAATAATGCCATATTTCTGCTTAACCTGAGCAATGTTCAGCGAAGATACCGTCAGACCCGTATGTTCCTTGACATAAGCCTTGATCTCATCATAAGTAGCCTTGCTTTCCGCAGCGGTCAAATCAAGCTCGTCTGTTTTCAGCTCCACCTCAATATGTTGGTCACTTTTGAGTTTGGACAATAATGCCACACACTCAACATGCTTAGTCCTCGGGAACATATCCATCGCCTGCGCAGATTCAGCAATGTAACCATGTTCGCATAAGTAAGCGCAGTCGCGCGCAGCCGTCGCAGGGTTGCAGGAGATCATAACTATCCGCTTCGGCGACATTTTCACTATCGATGAAAGCGTCTGCTCGTCACATCCCTTTCTCGGAGGGTCGGTCACGATAACGTCAGGACGGATTCCCTTTGCCGCAAGCGCTGCTGCTATCTCGCCCGAATCTCCGCATATAAATTCCGCGTTTTCAACTCCGTTCGCAGCGGCGTTTTTCTTCGCGTTTTCTACCGCCTGCGGAATTATCTCTCCGCCGATGAGCTTTTTTATCCCGTCCGACATCGACAATCCGACCGTTCCCGCACCGCAGAAAAGATCAAGCAGCGTGTCTTCACCGCTCAGCTGTGCATACTTCTTCGCAACACCGTAAAGACGCTCAGCCTGCGCAGTGTTGACCTGATAGAACGAGAGGGGAGAAATGGATATTTTCTTTTCGCACATTATATCCTCGATATGAACGCTGCCTGCAAGCGTTATGCAGCGTTCGCCCGTGATGACATTCGTTGCTTTCGGATTTATGTTCAGAACGAAGCTTTTTATCATCGGGAATTTTTTGCAAAGCTTGTCCGCAAGCGGCTTGAAGGCAGCTGTGTCAGCCTTTGTGACGATAAGGCAGACCATTACTTCGCCGCTGTGAAAACCTCTTCTCAAATAAATATGACGAACGAGTCCCTTGCCCGTTTTTTCGTCATAGACAGGCAGCTTTTTTTCGTCAATGTAAGCGCAAATTTCGTCCGTAAGTTCCTTGAAAAGCTTCGGCTGGAGCAGGCAGTCGCCGCAGGGGACAACACGGTGGCTTCTTGGCGCAAAAAATCCGCAGACAGCCTTTCCGTTCGCATCATAAGTGAGCGGATACTGCGCCTTGTTGCGGTAGCGTTCCGTTTCCGTGCAGCCGAGTATAGGCTCGAACGGCACATCTAAGCCGCCAAGCCGCGTAAATGCGTCTTTGACAGCCTGCTCCTTTGCCGCGAGCTCCGCTTCGTATGAGATATGACGGAAAAGACAGCCGCCGCATTTTTGGTAAACGCCGCAGCTGTTTTCGCATCGTGTTTCGGACGGTTCGAGCAGTTTGTCGATTATTCCGAAAGCATAAGTTTTGTTGACCTTGACAATTTTGCAGGAGATCACATCCCCGACAGCGGTGAGCGGCACAAAGACCGCCATACCCTCGTCAGTTCTGCCAACGCCGCTGCCCTCGGAGGTGAGTCCAGTTATTTTCAGGGTGCAAATATCATTTTTTTTCATAAAAATTCCTTGTGTGTTTTAGTCAAGCTTTTCTCCGCATTTTGCGCAGTAAACTGCATCAGCGTCATTTTCCGTAAGGCAGAATTTGCAGGTCTTGGGCTTCTTCGATTTTACGGCTTTGTCTGCATCTTCAAGCTTTGATTTAAGCTTCTTGATATCGGCAATGACTATCTTCATTCTGCCCGTTTCGTCAGCGTCGCTCTCGTGCATATTGTAGCAAAGCTTTCCAAGCTCGGTGTATTTCTCGTTGATCTTCGCACGGAGCTGTGCTCGGTCGATCTGATTCTTGGAATAATCGATGGCTTCGGCTGTCTTTGATGCCGCCTTGTCGAAAAGATTCATTGCGTCTGCTTTAAGATTGTCAAATGTGTAAGCCATAGTTAGCCCTCCTGTAAATAGCTCTTGTAGAACTCAAAAATTTTATCCTTTTTCTCGATCATCTTTTCATAGCGCGAAATGTATTCATAGGGGAATTTGTAGTTGAAAAGACGTTCGATCTTTCCCGTTTCGGTGTTGACAAGCTTTGTCGAACCTGCCGCTCCGACCGCTAAGATAGTCTGCGCTTCTTCCATTATATAAATGTTGTAAAGACTCTCGAAGCCTGCCTTTGCGAAGCCGACATTTTCGAGGTTGTCAACGGTGTTTTTCTGGCGGTAGAGGTAGTAGGGGAGATACCCCTCGCCGAAAAGCTTCGCCTGACCATAATCGACCATATCCGAAATGTGCGAGTCAACGCAGCGTTCTTCCTCTCGGAAAAGATTGGACGAGCGTTTGAGCGTGAGCGTGTGGATAGTGATGCTCTCGGGGTCAAGTCCGCAAAGCTCATCTATCGTGTGAACAAAGCCGTCGTAAGTGTCGGTCGGCAGTCCTGCGATAGTGTCCATATTTATGTTGTCAAAGCCTATTTCCCGCGCAAGTCTGAACGACTTCACAACGTCAGCAGCAGTGTGCCTGCGTCCGATAGCTTTGAGAACATCATCGTTCATAGTCTGCGGATTGACGGAGATTCTCGTCGCACCGTTTTCTTTGATAACTTCAAGCTTTTTTGCCGTAATCGTGTCGGAACGCCCTGCTTCTACAGTATATTCACGAATTTTTGAAATGTCAAAGCTTTTTTTGATCTCGCCCATAACAAGCGAAAGCTGTTCAGCGGAAAGCGTTGTCGGAGTGCCGCCGCCGATGTAGATAGTGTCAAGATCCAAACCAAGTTCGTCTGCGATCTGCGCAGTTTGACGAATCTCTTCGCAAAGCTTGTTCGCATATTCGGGAAGAAGCTTCTTCGCACTTGAACTTTCTATCGAGTGCGAAACGAACGAGCAGTATGAGCATCTCGACGGGCAGAACGGAACGGAAACATATAGTGAAAATGAACGCTTGTCAAGCGAATCAAAGTATTTTTTCTGTGTAACGGCTGTGTTGTACGCAAGTTCAAGCTTCTTGTCGGAAACATCGTATTCATCTTTTAAGCGTGCGAAAATTTCCGCCTTGGAAAGTCCCTCGTCAAGCAGAGCATTGACCTTTTTTACGGGTCTTATTCCCGTAAGCCGTCCCCACGGCGGAGTTATGCCCGTGAGTTTTCGCATAACATCGTAAAGAAGCTTGCAAAGCGCGGTTTCAACATCTTTATCATCGCTTACGAAAGCCTCTTTGCAGTCAAAACCGCCGCCGAGCGAAACCTCGCATTTCGCATTATGGTCAGCGTAGGAAAGCACCGCAAAATCGCCGCTGCGGTCTTCTTCCTCGAATAAGAAATCAAACGTTTTTATCGGAAGAAACAGCTTCATTATCGCTTCGATCTCGTATTTGCAGCTGTTTCCCTTAAAACATATCGTCATAGTCAAAGCCTTTCATAAAAGGGTTAAATTTTCTTTCGTTTGAAAGAGTGGAGCGGTCGCCGTGACCGGATAAAAGAACATAATCTTTGCCAAGATTATCAAGCATTTTAAGGCTCTCATTGAGCTTTATACTGTTTCCGTCGGGCATATCTGTCCTGCCTGCCGACATCTTGAAAAGCGTATCGCCGCTGAACATTGCTTCGCCGCAGATATAGCATACCGAGCCGCTCGTGTGTCCCGGTGTGTGCAGAACTTTGAACGAAAGCTCGTCAAGCGTGATGATATCACCGTCCGAAATCTTTTTCGCACCGCTGAAATGCTCAACGGGTTTGTCGTAATAATCCGAAAAGTATTCGGAAAGGTTGAGGTAATCGTCCGAAAGCTTCTTTTCGTCCATTTCGTGAATATAGACCTCTGCACCCGTTTCTTTTGCAAGAAAAGCGAGCGATTCAATGTGGTCGCAGTGACCGTGCGTGAGGAGAATTTTCTTTATCGAAGCGCCGTTTTTCTCCGCTTCGGCGAGAATTCTCTCGCCGCCTCTCGGAGCATCGATAAGAGCGGCATTTCCGCTGTCGGAGATGACAAGGTAGCAGTTCGTGCCGAAAATTCCGCCCGAATTTATCATTACAGTTTTCATATTTTTTATCCTTAATTTTTAAAAGTACGGTCAACGCTTATAACATCGGGCAGCTTGCGTATCTTCGCAATAATGTTGTTGAGCTGTGCAACGCCTGCCGCATTTATCGTCGCAAGAACGTTGGAGTTGCCGTTTTTGAGCATACTTACGGAAATGTTCGTGAGCGGAATGTGAAGCTCCGCCATAAGCTTTGTTATGTCGGCGATGATGAGCATATTTTCCTTTGCAACAATGTCAAGGATAACACGGTAAGTCGTTTCGTTGCTCGTTGCAGATGCCCATTTTGCCTCGACCCAGCGCTCGGGTTCTTTTCCGTCTTTCATTGCGGCAAGATAGGTCGGGCAGTCCTGCTTATGAATGGAAACGCCGTGCCCTTTTGTGATAAAGCCGACAATATCATCACCCGGGAGCGGATTACAGCACTGCGCAAACTTGACGATGATGTTGTTTTCACCCTCAACGATAACGCCCGAGCTGCTCTTGGACGGCTTGGAATTGCCCTTGACTTCGGCAATATCGGGCTGAGCATAATATTTGAGGTATTTGTCCTTCAAGCGCTGCATTATGCGTGAAAGGATAACGCCGCCGTAGCCGATGGCAGCATAGAAATCATCGACTGTCGAGCAGTTGTGGCGCTTCATATCATCGGCGAGGAATTCGGGGAGCTGCTCGTCCGAAAGGTGGATAAAGTTGCGCTTGAACTCCTTTTCCAACTCGTTACGACCCTGAACGATATTTTCCTCACGGCGCTCTTTCTTGAACCATGAGCGAATTTTAGATTTCGCTTCATTCGTGCGGCAGATATCGAGCCATGCTCTGTTCGGAGCGTGGTTTTCGTCATTCGATGTGATAATTTCAACAATTTCACCCGTTTTGAGCTGATAATCGAGCGAAACGAGCTTTCCGTCAACCTTTGCGCCTTTCATCTTGTTGCCGACCTGCGTGTGGATAGCGTAGGCAAAGTCAACGATAGTCGAGCCAACAGGGAGAGTTATCATATCGCCCTTTGGAGTGAACGCAAAAATATCTTCGGGGGAAAGGTCATTCTTAATAGTGCGGACGATCTCCTCAACATCATCGGTTTCCTGCTGTGCTTCGATGATCTGACGTATCCATGCAAGACGACCCTCGAGCTTGTCCTTGCCGCTGATGCCCTCTTTGTATTTCCAGTGCGCAGCGATACCGTATTCAGCGGTATGATGCATTTCCCAAGTTCTTATCTGAACTTCAAAAGGGATTCCCTCGCGTCCGATAACGGTCGTGTGGAGCGACTGATACATATTCGCTTTAGGTGTTGCAATATAATCCTTGAAGCGGTTCGGGATAGGTCGGAACATATCGTGAATGATTCCGAGCGCGTTATAACATTCCGCAACCGTGTTCACGATTATACGAACAGCATATTTATCATAAATTTCATCAAAGCTTTTGCCCTGAATGAATGCTTTCTTGTAAATGCCATAGATAGATTTTACTCGACCGTCTATCTGCGGCTCACTGCCGAAGTTTTCTTCCTTGAAGCGTGCTGCGATCTCAGCCTTTATCGACTCGATGAAAGCTTCGCGCTTGTCGCTGCGAATTTCAAGCATACGCTCTATCTCGCTGTAAGCATAAGGGTCAAGGTAGCGGAACGCGATATCCTCGATCTCGTCTTTGAGCGCTTTCATACCAAGACGGTTCGCGATAGGCGCATAAATATTCATCGTTTCAAGAGCGGTGTTGCGCTGTTTTGCGGCAGGTCGGTACTGTAAGGTACGCATATTGTGAAGTCGGTCACAAAGCTTGATGATGATGACACGGATATCCTGCGACATCGCAAGGAGTATCTTTCTCACATTCTCCGCCTGCTGTTCTTCTCTGGTGAAAAGCGGAATTTTGCCGAGCTTTGTAACGCCGTCAACGAGCATTGCAACATCCTGACCGAAAAGCTTCTTTATCTCGTCAAGCGTTACATCGGTGTCCTCGACAACATCGTGGAGGAGCGCCGCACAGATAGTATCGGTGTCCATTCCGAATTCAAGCAGGATATAAGCGACCGCAAGCGGGTGGGTGATGTAAGGCTCACCAGAGGAACGCACCTGATTTGCGTGTGCCTTTGCCGCAAATTCGTAGGAAGAAATTATCTTGCTGAGGTCATACTGCTTTTCCTCATCAAGTATCTTCTGGATTATCATATCAATGGTGTATATGGTTTCAGGCTTGTTGTTAGTCATAAATATGACCATTCCTTTCCGAGATTCAGTTTATAAGCGCCGCAAATGATTGATAAATTTTTGAGCTTTCGATAGCCGCTTTTGGCGGGTTTTTGATGAATGTTATCCTGTCGCTCCATATTTCGTATGTAATAAATCCAAGCTCGGTGAAAATATCGACCGCGATCCTCAGCTTGCAGTAGGAGATAACATTTTCGTCCAGCTGTCCGAAAAGCTCATCGGACGAAATAACGCCGAACTTTGCGATGGTTTTGTATATAAGTATAAGCTCATCTCTCGTTGGCAACGCGCGTTTCGCAAGTGCAGGTTCAACGCCTTCGCCACGCTTGAACTGCTCGTAAGCCGCCTTTGCGTTGAAGTATTTGAGCTGTGAAACATTGCTGCTCCGCATATCGGCAATGCGCATACTAACGCTTTTTCTTCCGTTGAAAACGTTGATGCCAAACGAAGCGAGCAGGTCGAGCGTGTCGCCTTTTCTGTAAAGTATGTCTTCCGCCTTTGTGCCGAAAAGCAAGCCTTCAAGCATCGTTCCGCCGTAATTAAGCCGAAGCTTTGTGTGTATCCCGCCCGAAAGGGGTACAATATCCGTAAGAACGGCTTTTCGTATAAGAAATATCGGCTGACGGCTTCCTTCGCCGAACGGTTCGAGCGAAGAAAGCGAGCTTATCGCATCAAGCGAAAGTTCATTCGGGAGAATTATTTTATCCGCACGGATAGTTAAAACGGGCGGAGCAGGGTAGTGTTCAGCGGCAAATTTCTGCATAGTATCTTTGAAGTTTCCGATGTTTTCTTTGAGAAGCGAGAATCCTCCCGCACCGACGTGACCGCCGAATTTCGTAAGATGATCTCCGCAGGCGGCAAGCGCTTCATAGATAGAGAAGCCCTCGACCGAACGTGCAGAACCCCTCGCTTCATCACCATCGTCCGAAAGCAGGAAAACGGGTTTCCCGAAGCGTTCGACAAGCCTTGCCGCAACGATGCCAATAACTCCGTGATGCCAACCCTCGCCGTATATAACAAGCACTCGGTCATATAAAATCTCGGGCGAAGCTGAGATGCTTTCCTCTATCGAAGCAAGTATCTGCTCTTCGGCGGCTTTTCTCTCGCTGTTCAGACGGTCAAGCTTGTCTGCAAGCTCTTCCGCGCGCTGTTCATCGTCCGTGAGGAAAAGCTCCACCGCGTCCGATGCCGAACCGAAGCGTCCCGAAGCGTTTATCCTCGGAATAATCGAAAAGGAAACATCGACCGATGAAAGTCTATCCTTGACATTAGCCTTTTTCATAAGCGCCTGCAAGCCGAGATTTTCCGTGTTTCTCAGGTAATGCAGACCGTTCTCGACAATAAAACGGTTCTCACCCGTGAGCGGAACAACGTCCGCGATAGTCGCAAGCGCCGCAAAATCGGAGAACTGTTCAAGCGCCGCACTGTAATCTCCGCCGTCCATTGCCGCAATAAGCTTCAATGCGACCGCACAGCCGCAAAGATCCTTGTAGAGCGAGGTGCAGTCGGTTCTGTGAGGATCAACGACCGCGAGTGCATCGGGGAGGGTTTCGCCCGGCTGGTGGTGGTCGGTGACAACGACTTTCATTCCCAGTTTATTCGCAAGCTTTACTTCGCTGACAGCGGAAATTCCGTTATCGACCGTTACGATAAGCTGAACGCCGTCCTCGGCAAGCTCCCGTATGCCCTTTTCGCACAAACCGTAGCCGTCCGAGCGCATATTGATGTAGTATCTGACATTCGCGCCAAGACATTCAAGATAAGAATATAAAATGGTAGTCGCCGTGATGCCGTCGCAGTCATAATCGCCGTAAACGCATATATATTCGCCGTTGTCAACAGCTTCAAGCACTGCATCTGCCGCAGCTTTCATATCTTTGGTGAGGAACGGGTCGGAAAGCGCAGGCTGGCTGTTGTCTTTTCTGAAATTGAAAAAGTCACACGCTTTTTGAACGCTGTTTATCCCTCTCGATACAAGTACAGACGAGCAGAGAGGGGAAAGTCCGCATTGTTTTGCAAGTTCCGCCGAAGCCGCGTCATCAGGTTTGCCTATGATCCATTTTTTCATATATCTTATCCCTTATAATTTATATCTGAAAATAATTATCTTTAATTATACCAGTCTGTCGAAAAAGGTTACTGCATTTGTGCAAAATAACAAAAAGGCATAAAATATCATTGCATGAAAGCTATACAAAGGGACGCTCTCTCTTGCAGAGCGTCCCCTCTTAAAAAACAGTCCACTGGACTGTTTTTTAATTCACCCCTTGCAGAGCGCCTTCGTGTAGGGGAGTTTCGCACTCTGCGGAGTGCGACCAAGGGCTTTGCCCTCTGGACACCCACCACCCTTTAAAAAGCGTGGACGTAAACTCTGCTTTGAAATTTGTGCATCTTTTTTCTATAACCTACTTTTTCAACATGCTGAAATAATCATCTTTAATTATACTATATTATTGCAGAATAATCAATAGAAATCTGATTAATTTGCGCTTCGACATAAATTTTTTGCACCAAAACAGCAAAATTATCAAAAATATATGTGGAAAACCTTGTTGATTATGTTAAAAAAGCAGAAATTAATGTTTTTCAGAAAATCTATATCCTATTAAAGAAACTTGTGTTATAATAAAAATTGTTTAGGCAGAATTAAAGTGGAATTAACAAGAAATTTGGGAAGGAAAACGAAAATGTCTGTAATTGATATCGTGTCCATTTTCATCAAAGCGATAGGAAGTATCGCGCTTTTTATCTACGGTATGACAATTCTCGGAGGAAGATTGGAAAAGCTTTCCTCGGGAAGAATGGAAAAGGTCCTTGAAAAGCTTTCAAACAACGTATTCAAAAGCGTTCTGCTCGGCGCACTTGTTACGGCGGCAGTTCAAAGCTCCGCGGCAACGACAGTTATCGTCGTCGGATTGGTAAACGCAGGTATCCTGCGCCTTTCGTCCGCTATCGGCGTTATAATGGGCGCGAATATCGGTACGACTATCACGGGTCAGATACTCCGACTCGGTGACCTTGAAAATAACGAAAATGTCGGTGCGGCACTGAAACTTCTTTCACCGACAACGCTTGCGCCGTTCATCGCGGCGGTCGGACTTATCATTTTTATGCTGTCCAAAAAGGAAAGCGGAAAAACGATAGGCGAGATACTTATCGGCGTTGGTATCCTTTTTACAGGTATGAATTCCCTTACGGAAGCCGTAAGTCCTCTCTCGGAGCTCCAGACGTTCCGTGATCTTTTCGCTACGCTTAAAAATCCTATCCTCGGAATCATCGTCGGCGCAGTCGTTACGATACTCCTGCAAAGCTCGTCCGCATCGGTCGGAATCCTGCAGACTATCTCCACAACGGGTGTTCTGACATTCTCAGCGGCTTTCCCGATAATCATGGGACAGAACATCGGTACTTGCGTAACTCCTATCATTTCCGCAGTAGGCGCAGGCAAGAACGCAAAGCGCGCAGCCGCAGTTCACCTTTATTTCAACATTATCGGTACAATAATGTTCCTTATTGTTGTATATGCACTTCAGGCTATCGTCGGTCTTCCTTTCTGGGATAAGTCGATAGATATGGGCGGCATCGCGAATTTCCATACATTCTTCAACGTTGTTGTAACTATCTGCTTTATCCCGTTCACAAAGCTTCTTGAAAAGCTTGCTATGATAACCATTCGCGACAAAAAGACAGAGGACGGCGCTCCAATGTCCGAATTCACCGCTCCTGCTCTCGAAGACAGACTTCTCGTTTCTCCCTCGCTCGCAGTTCAGCAGGCTTCAAACACTGCGCTTGCAATGGGCAACCTTGCGTTCTACAACTTCGAGAATATGCGCGGACTTTTCACGGGCAATTATGATGAAAAGCTCATTGCATCGCTCAAAGACAACGAAGAGAACATCGACCGTATGGAGGACAGGCTCAATGCTTACCTCGTCAAGATAAACGAGTGTGAACTTACCGACTTTGAGAACCGCCGCGTTACCGAGCTTCTCCATTTGAGCTCCGAATTCGAGCGCATCGGCGACTATACGATGAACCTTATCGAGGATGCAGAAAAGCTTCACGAGAATTCGGTAACTTTCTCACCCGAAGCTATACGTGAGCTTGACGTTATCTCACGCGCCTGCGAGGAGATCATCGGTATGGCGATACGCTGTGTGGAACTCAACGATGCTACGCTCGCCGCAAAGATAGAACCGCTCGAAGAAACTATCGATTACCTCAATGAAACGCTCAAAGCACGTCATATCGAGCGCCTTAAAGAGGGCAAGTGCGTTGTCGAAAGCGGCGTAAACTTCCTCGACCTGCTTATCAACCTTGAAAGAATTTCCGACCATTGTTCAAATATTGCGGTCTATGTTATCGGCTCGCAGAAGAACAATACCGTCATCAACCGTCATGAATTCATTCAGAATGCACACGCCGCAAAGGACGAATCCTATGTCCGCCTTGAAGAAGAGTTTATGACAAAATATGCGATCTGACCTTTTCGGCTGCTCGGAACAAAGAGCAGCCGAATTTTTTCCTTTACAAACGGGAAAAAATATGCTATAATCAGAGGAGAAAAGGAGTGTTTTTGTGTCATATAATCAGGATAATATCAGAAATTTTTGCATTATTGCTCATATAGATCACGGCAAATCGACTCTTGCCGACCGAATCCTCGAACTTACTTCCTCCGTTGCGAAGCGTGATATGGAAGAACAGCTCCTCGATAATATGGATATCGAGCGTGAAAGAGGCATCACTATCAAGGCGCGCGCCGTTCGCCTTAATTATACCGCAAAAGACGGCAAGGAGTATGTTTTCAACCTTATCGATACTCCCGGTCACGTTGACTTTAACTATGAAGTTTCCCGTTCGCTCGTTGCCTGCGAGGGTGCTATCCTTATCGTCGACGCATCGCAGGGTATCGAAGCGCAGACCCTTGCCAATACCTACCTTGCAATAGAAAACGACCTTGAAGTTATGCCTGTTATCAATAAGATAGACCTGCCCTCGGCTGAACCCGAACGCGTTGCTGAAGAAGTCGAGAACGTTATCGGCATACCTGCAATGGACGCTCCGAGAATTTCCGCAAAAATGGGTACGAACGTTGAGGAAGTCCTCGAACGTGTCGTTACGGATATCCCTGCACCGAAAGGCGATATAAACGCACCGCTCAAAGCGCTTATCTTCGACTGTTACTACGACAGTTACAAAGGCGTTATAATCTACGTCAGAGTTATCGACGGCGAAGTAAAGATCGGTCAGAGGATTCGTCTTATGGCTACGGGCGCAGAGTTCGATGTTGTCGAAACAGGCTATATGGGCGCTGTCGATCACGTCAATTCTGGTACGCTCAAAGCAGGCGAAGTTGGCTATATCACGGCTTCAATAAAATCTATCGGCGATACAAAGGTCGGCGACACCGTTACCGATGCTGAGAACCCTTGTGACGGCGCGCTTCCCGGCTACCGTGAAGTAAACCCAATGGTGTTCAGCGGTATCTATCCTGCCGACGGCGCAAAGTACGGTGACCTCCGTGACGCACTTGAAAAGCTCCAGCTCAATGATGCTTCACTTTCGTTCCAGCCCGAAACCTCCGTTGCGCTCGGCTTCGGATTCCGATGCGGCTTCCTCGGACTTCTCCACATGGAGATAATTCAGGAACGCCTTGAACGTGAGTATAACCTCGACCTTATCACCACCGCGCCATCGGTTATCTATAAAGTTAACCTCACGAGCGGCGAAACGGTCTATATCGATAACCCTACGAATTACCCCGACCCTGCAAATATCCAGTCGGCGGAAGAGCCTATGGTAAAGGCTTCTATCCTCGCGCCGTCCGATTATGTCGGAAATATTATGGAGCTTTGTCAGGAGCGCCGCGGCGTGTTTAAGGATATGAAATACCTCGATGCTACGCGCGTTGATCTTCACTATGAACTTCCACTCAATGAAATAATCTATGACTTCTTCGATGCGCTCAAATCACGCACAAAGGGTTATGCTTCATTCGATTATGAAATGCTCGGTTATGTTCCGTCGAAACTTGTCAAGCTTGATATTATGCTCAACGGTGATATCGTCGATGCGCTTTCGTTTATCGTTCACGCAGATAATGCGTATAAACGTGCAAGAAAGATAGCAGAGCGTCTTAAAGACAATATCCCGCGTCAGCTTTTTGAAATTCCTATCCAAGCGGCTGTCGGCGGAAAGGTCATCGCGAGAGAAACCGTCAAGGCTATGCGCAAGGACGTTCTTGCAAAGTGCTACGGCGGCGATATCACACGAAAGAAAAAGCTGCTTGAAAAGCAGAAAGAGGGTAAAAAGCGTATGCGCCAGCTCGGTACTGTCGAAGTTCCGCAGGAAGCGTTTATGGCTGTACTCAAAATGGACGATGAATAAGATACTGATTTCTGGGCGGCTCTCGGGTCGCCCTATTGTTTTGGAGAAATAAAATGTACAGAGGACTTTATATCCATGTTCCGTTCTGCATAAGAAAGTGTCCCTACTGTGACTTCTATTCTGTTACGAAAACAAGCCTTGCAGACGATTATACTGCGGCTGTTGTGAGGAATATAAAAGCACAAAACGTCAGTGCCGACACAGTCTATTTCGGCGGCGGAACGCCCTCAATTCTGACAGCGGAGCAGATAAGTAAGATGCTTTCCTCCGTTTCGAATATCGCACCGAACGCCGAGATAACAATGGAGTGCAACCCGAATTCCGTCAGCGAAAAATACCTCTCGGAAATACTTTCGGCAGGCGTGAACAGAATATCTTTCGGTGTTCAGTCGCTCTCCGATAAGGAACTGACCGTTCTTGGCAGGCTTCACGATGCAGAAACCGCCGTAAAAGCTATAAATTCCGCCTATATAGCAGGTTTCCGCAACATTTCAGCCGATCTTATGCTCGCAACGGCATATCAGACCCCCGAAACGCTCTCTGAAACGCTTGAAAAGCTTTGTACACTTCCGCTGAACCACGTTTCGGCGTATATGCTAAAAATTGAAGAGGGGACACCTTACGGCAAAAGCGATACAATACGAAATCTTATCCCCGATGAGGACGAAACTGCCGATATGTATCTCGAAGCTGTGCAAAAGCTTGAGGAAAACGGCTTTGCACAATATGAGATATCCAACTTTGCATATAAAGGTTATGAATCCCGTCACAATCTCAAATATTGGCGGTGTGAAGAATATTTCGGCATAGGCCCGTCAGCACATTCTTATATAAACGGCGTAAGAAAAGCCTGCCCTCCGTCAGTTGAGGATTTCATCAAAAGCGAATTGCAGACTGAAAATGTCACCGAGAAAAACGGCGGCGAAACGGACGAGAAAATAATGCTCCAACTTCGCTTAACGCAAGAGGGAATACCGCTTTCGGCACTTGCGCAGGACAAGCTCCCAATTGTTGAGCAGCTAAAAAAACACGGTCTGCTCCGACAGAGCGGCGAACATATAATGCTCACCCCGAACGGCTGTCTTGTTTCAAACGGAATAATCTGCGAGTTGACATAATGAAAACGCTGAACGATGTTGTTTCGTTCAGCGTTTTTTTATTTTCCGAAAAGCACAGCCTGTGCATAGTTAATGTTCTCGAAAGCCGTCAGTCCACTGCCGTCAAAAAATCTGTGCTGAATTTCATCGCGGTTCAGAAATTCATAGAGCAGAAAGCCGTGTTCTTCAAGCATTTTTTCAAGCTCTCCGTAACCAAAGCAGGTTCTCATCGGCTCGCCGCTCATTTCCGCCATTTTGAGCATCTCTTTCACCCTTGGGATATTCGATGAAAATAAATGGCTGTCGGGAAAGTCGAACACAACAGCACTTCCGTTTGAAGCAACTGCCGCAATATTTTCAAAAAGTGCCGATATTTCGTCGTTTGTAAGATAATACAGCAGTCCGAGGCAGGAGAACAACGTCTTTTTTCGTCTGTCGAAGCCATTTTTATCAAGGACTGTTCCGATATTTTCGCGCGAAAGGTCGGCAGAAATGTAATGTGCATTTTGCGGTATTTTAAGACCAGCGCGTTTTATTCGGCGAAGCTTGTCGGCAATGACAGCTGCCTTGTCTATCTCAAAAATCTGTAAATTCGGGTCAGTATTTCTGAGTGAAAATGTGTCATAGCCACAGCCGAGGATAACATACTGCAGAGTGCCCGTTTTTTCAGCCGTTTCAAGGCTTTCCTCGCAGAATTTGCTCCGTCCGAGCGGAGTAGGGGCAAGGCTCGTGTTCACATAATCGGTCACATCGCTGTGTTCTGCGGAAATAAAGCCCTCTATCTGCCGAAATTCTTCTTCGGTGAATAATTTTTCAGCATAAATGTCACGAAAAGGAACAAATTTACTATGCTTGTTCACATACGCCCTTGCAAATGCCGAGATAAGAGCAGTCAGGTTCGCCTTGTCTGCCGATTTACGCTTTTCGGCAGGCGTTTCATACTCAAAAAGTCCATGCTTTGTGCAGTAAAAAAAGAATTTTCCACCGCGAAGCTTCGGAAATACCACCGATGAATCCTGCTCGGGGCAAAGCTTCGCCGTCATTACAGTATCGTTCGATACATACGAAATGAAAGCAATAAAATGTTCCCGTGACATTTCGTGCTTGACGGTGACGGAATATTCGCTTTCCGTTTCATTCACCTCAATGCGGTGCGTATCTTCCTGCGGCAAAGCGTTCAGCGGAGAAAGCTTCTTTCCACAGCAGGAAACCACAGCCTCGCCCGTGCCATGCAGAAAGCTGCCGCAGTGAGGGCAGACGTAAAACCGAATTTCCTTGAAATTCCCGACAAATTCGCCGTTCGGGGACAGCTCGCCCGATAATATAGTGTCGGCGTTCGTTCCGAGTATATCGGCAAGCCCGTTCAGAAGCGAAGCATCGGGAAAGCCGTGACCCGTTTCCCACTTAGAGATAGTTTTCGGCAGCACTCCAAGCCTGTCTGCGACCTCTTTCTGCGTCATACCGTTTTCTTTTCTGAGCTTGCGTATCAATTCGCCGCTTTTGCATAAGTCCATAGCTGTTTCCTTTCTGTCAAAAGATTTTCATAGCTATATTATAAACTCTTGCGGCGGAAAAGTAAATCTACTTATCGTTCACAAAAAAAAAACGTCTGCGGCGCAGTGCAACAGACGCTTATATGCAATAAAAAACGGACAGACTGAAAAGTCTATCCGTTTTTGGCGCGGAACAAGGGATTTGAACCCTCGCGCCGGTTTCCCGACCTACTCCCTTAGCAGGGGAGCCCCTT
>CALANW010000020.1 GCA_937926145.1 uncultured Ruminococcus sp.
CAATAATTATTGTAAAAATCAGCTAAGAAAATATGCAATTTTTGTATTATGTTCCAATAAAAACGAAAAAATATTTACTAAAAAATTAATATGTGGTATAATATAAAAGTGAAATTCTCGACTTGAATGGATATCATTCTGTTATAATAAAAAGGGGCTATTATATGTCAGAATCTAAAAAAAGGCATTTAAAAACCGTTCAGAATAAGGTCTTATTTTATTTTATAATATCGCTTGCAGTGCTGCTCTTGGCTTTTGCAGTCATCGTTTTTATCCTTGCGAGCATAAAAACGGAAACGAGCAGTATGGTGATGATGAACAATTCCGCAGGTGTCATCTCCGATATCGTCAGGGATTATATGTCGCCGAAACTTGATGCGGTAAAAACTGCCGCAGGGGAGAAGCACGTCGTTGATTTTCTCGGTGAAGGTGCGGAGAGCGAACAGAACGCAAAGGAAAACAGCGATTTTGAAGCTGTTACCGAAATGCTTTACGATATGACTGTCGAAAACGCAGATGTCATTTCATCGTGGGTGATATTTGAAAATGACAGAGCGCTTGTTTCTGATGAAGGAACATATATTGGTATGGAGGCACTTCAGCTTGACAGCCTTTACTGGTATAACGATATATCTGTCCGCGGAATGAGCGATTATACATACTGCACACAGCTTTCAGCTTCGATGATCTATCCTGAAAAGGAAGTCGTTTCGATCATTGCCCCCGTTTATTCCTCCGAGAATATCATCGGATATATCGGAATGGATATCGAAAAGTCGGGACTTTCAAAGATCCTCGAGCAGTACACTCTCAGCAGCAGCTGCTACCCGATAATCACCTGCAACTATGGCAGCATCGTTTATTCCCCGTCAAGTCAGGAGTTTGCTGACAGTTATGATCTCAATTCAGCGCCCCTGCTCAATATCCTTGTCCAGTCATCAACGCTCGACAGCGGACTTGACAGCTATTCAAACGGCATTGGCATACGCAATAAGACGTTTTTCTACGTTGATAAGTCGGTCGTTCCGAACTGGAATATGGTCATTCTCTTCGATAAAGCAGCAATGGACGGCGGAGTTTACAGCATTTTCACAGGCTCGATAATCGTTCTTGCCTGCCTGCTCGTTCTGCTCGGAATATGTGTCAAGAACAAGCAGAAGTATGAATACAAGCTCCTCGATAAGATAACAGAATCTGTTGACAATATTTCCTCGGAAAATTTCAAATATGTTATCGATACATCTGTCGCACCCGACAATAATCTTCTCAAAACTGCGGAACAGCTCAACAAAATTTCGTCAACTCTTGCCGCTAAGAATGAGATAATTCTCCAGTACAGCCTTAACGATACGCTTACGGGAATACCGAACAGAAACACGCTGTACTATCATCTTGAATCCATTATAAGCAGAAACAAATCGAGCGAAACCATTTCGGACGGCAGATTCGCCGTAATGTTCGTTGACCTTGACAACTTCAAGTGGCTCAATGAGAACCTCGGTCATAACTTCGGCGACGCAGTCCTTTGCACATTTGCAACTATGCTTTCTACTTCGCTCAGCAAAATAGGCAGAGTGTTCCGTTTCAGCGGCGACGAATTTATCGTAATTGTTGAATTCGGCGATGATTATCAGAAGATATACAAAGCCATCGACACTATGCAGGCGGCTTTTTCAAAGCAGATAAAGGTCATGTCCGACAATATCTATATCAAATTCTCGGTCGGCGTTTCTGTCTATCCCGATGATGATGATTCGGCAGATATGCTGCTCCGTGATGCCGATATGGCTCTCCATAAGGCTAAGGACAGCGGCAAGGACAGAGTTTCATTCTATACTAATGCCGCAAAGCGTCAGCATTTCAGCAAGGCTGCAATCTCACAGCAGATATCCGAAGCGATAAAGAACGGCGAGCTTTACCTCAATTATCAGCCTATCATTTCGAGCGAGACCTGCGATATCCACGGCTTTGAAGTCCTTGTCCGCTGGGACAGTCCTGTTTTCGGACATATACCACCGCAGGAGTTCATCAATGTTGCTGAGGAAACGGGCGATATCGTCCAGATCGGTATGTGGATATTTGAAAGCGCCTGCCGATTCCTCAAAACGCTCTGCGAGAATTATCGTGATGACATAATTATGTCTATCAACGTTTCGCCTATACAGCTGAAAAGAGCGGATTTCCTCGATTCGATAAAGCACGTTATCGAGATAACACAGCTTGATACGAAGAATATTCAAGTCGAGATAACAGAATCAACGCTCATCGACTTTATCGATAATGACAACAGCGTTATCGAAGAGCTTAACAAAATGGGAATCTCACTTGCTCTCGATGATTTCGGAACGGGTTATTCGTCGCTCAACTACCTCAAGAATTTCCCGATAAAGTGCCTCAAGATCGACAAGTCGTTCGTTGACGAGATCAACAACAATAAGCGAGATCAGGCTATCACCGACTCGATAATCGACCTTGTTCACAGCCTTGGCATCAAGACTGTTGCAGAGGGAATCGAAACCGTTGGTCAGTATAACTTCCTGAAGGATATGAAGTGCGACTACATTCAGGGCTTCCTTATGAGTAAGCCGCTCAATGAGGAAGATGCGCTCGAATTCGTTGAACGCTATGACGATCTCCATAAACCCGACAAGTACATTATGGAAGAACACGAAAAACAGCTTGCCGTTGAGCGTGAAGATAAGCTCAAACAGCAACAGCAGGCTCAGAAAAAAGATACGCACAGTGAGCTTGTTGACGGAACAATTTCAAAGTAAAATTATCGGTGTAAAGAGAATCTTCTTTACACCGATTTCTTTTTAATAAAGCCGCCCAAAAGCTCCTTTATCCCGATTATGATAATGAATCCGCCGAAAATTTTACCGAGTATTTCCGAACCGAGATAGTCTGCGGCGAAAGCACCGAGAACGGCGAACGCTGTCCCCGCAATGAGCGAGGGGACTATCTTTTTCCATTCGATAAGCTTGTTTTTTGTGTGGATTATTACGGAAAGAAGCGCGATAGGGATAAAGTAGATAAGGTTTATTCCCTGCGCCGAAAGCTGAGGAACGCCTGCGAAAAACGTCAGATAAATTATAAGTATCATTCCGCCGCCAACGCCCATAGCGGCGAAAATCCCCGTCAGAAATGCGGCAATATAGCTCAGTATCATTTGAATATCATCCTTCCGCCTGCGATTATAAGAAAAATGCCGAAAATGATTTTCAGCGGCTTGGCAGGTATTTTTTTGAGAAATATGCTCCCGATGACAGCTCCGACCAGTCCGAACGGTATAAGCGGAAGCGCATCTTTGAAATCGAACGAGCCTTTAAACGCATAAAATATCACCGAAACGACCGACAGCGGCAGTGTGAGTGCAAGTGAGGTCGCGTGTGATTTTTTTTGTTTGATCTCCGCCTTTTCAAGCATGGGAACGGCGATAATTCCTCCGCCCGATCCGAAAAGACCATTCGCAAAGCCCGTCAGCGCGCCCAAAAATGAATAGAAAACCTTACCTTTTTTCTTCATAGCTTCAACTCCCAAAATGTAATTTTAGTTTTTGCCGTAAAAAAAGAAATATTCGGTTTAAAGAAAAATGAGTGCAAATGTCATAAATTACCGATATTTATGTCAGTGTATTAATTGACTTTTTTCCGTCAATGATATATAATTATTATAATATTTTTCATACGGAGTTAGTTTTTGCGAAATTTGAAAGGAAATTAGATGTCTTTATATCCACATAATGTAAAGTATAAAGCCTTTGCAGCTGTCTTTGCCACTTTAATGTTATGCACGAATTTATCAGCCTGCAAAAAGGTTTCGGAAGAGCCGCGTGATGCGAATATCCAGACGGCGAACAGTGTTATTCTCACTGAAGAAACCACGCAGACGGCAGGGGCAACAGATGAACCTAAGGTTACTGAGGTAATTACGTCTGTGACAGAGGAAGCACTGAATGAGCCGGAAAGCGAAACAACTTTACAGCAGGAAGAACCCGAAATCGTTACCGAAACAGTAACGGCAGAAAGCGAGCCGCCCGAAGATGACCTTATTGAAAGCGAACTTAGTGGGGAAAACGTGACTGTCAAAGCCGAAACCGAACAGCCAAAGCAGACAAAGGCTTCGGAAACCACAACGACGACCACCAAAGCCTCGGAAACAACTACGGCGGAGGAAACTAGCGTCACTGAATTAACGCTTCAAACGGAAAGTCCTGCCGAAACTGCCGCCAACAGCTATGGGACAAACGGCTATTCCGCACTCAATTACAGCGAGCAAAAGGGAATATGGATATCCTACCTTGAATATTCATCGGCAATGATGAACAAATCGGCAAAAGCGTTCCGCTCAACTATCGGCGAGTATTTCGATAATGTAAAGGCATTGAGCTTTAATACCGTTTATGTTCAGGTCAGAGCATTCGGTGATGCTTATTATCGCTCGGAGCTTTTCCCAACGGGTGACCGATACAACGGAACTATCGGAGCAAAACTTTCCTACGACCCGCTTGAAATTATGGTCGAGGAAGCACACAGCAGAAACTTGTCAGTTCACGCTTGGATAAATCCGATGCGCCTTATGACCGACAGCCAGATGAAAAGCCTATCCGATTCATACACAATAAAAAAATGGTACAACGACAGCGACAAATGCGGAAAATACATCGTCAAATCAGATGGCAGGTGGTATCTTAACCCTGCTTATCCCGAGGTCGAAAAGCTTATCTCGGACGGAATTTCCGAGATAGTTTCGGGTTATGATGTTGACGGTATCCAGATAGACGACTATTTTTATCCGACAACGGCGGCTTCGTTCGACAGTGCCGCTTACAAGGCTTCTGGAACAGCAAAGAGCCTTTCATCGTGGCGAACGGACAACATCAATGATATGGTAAAGCGAATGAACAAGACCGTTCACAGCGCAAACTCAAGCGTTTTGTTCGGAATTTCGCCGCAGGGCAGTGTAAGCAACAACTATGATACGCTTTATGCCGACGTTAAAACATGGTGCAGTTCATTAGGCTATTGCGACTATATTCTTCCGCAGGTCTACTTCGGCTTTGATAACGCCGCACTGCCGTATGAAGATACAATTGCGCTTTGGAGCAGTATGACTTCATCGGGAAGTGTGAAGCTTGTTATCGGACTTGCAGGCTACAAGATAGGCGCGGCTGATGCATACGCAGGCACGAACGGCAAAAACGAGTGGATAAACAATTCTGATATACTTTCAAGGCAGATGAAAGCCGCCAAAAAGCTCGGCAACTACGGCGGTGTTGCCATATTCAGATACAGTTCGATATTTGAACCCGAATCATCGGTTGCAAAGCAGGTCAATACTGAACTTGCCAACATAAAAAAATAAATGGGGGAATACTATGAACTTCAAGAAAATCATTTCGCTGATAATGTCAGCAGTTATGGTCGTAATGCTCTGCTCGACAACGGTATTTGCGGCTAAAAAGGGTGTTGCGCTCAACAAGATTTCCGCTTCGGTCACGGTAGGAAAGAGTATAACTCTGAAACCAACTGTAACAGGTGTAAAGAACTATACTTTACAGTGGTCAACAAGCGATAAAACGATAGCTACCGTTACAAAATCAGGTAAAGTTACGGGTGTAAAGACCGGAAGCGTTACAGTTACGGTCAAGATCAAGGATACGAAATACAAAGCTTCCTGCAAGGTCACGGTCAAAAAGTCATCTTCATCAAGCAACAATACCTCAAAAAATACGGCTTCTTCTTCGAGTGATGCACTTGATTTTGTGAAAAACATAAAGATAGGCTGGAATCTCGGAAATACACTCGATTGCACTGGTAGCTGGATAAACGGTGACCTTGCTCATGAAACGGCGTGGGGAAATCCAAAGACTACCGAAGAGATGATAAAAGCCGTAAAAAAGGCAGGCTTCAATGCAGTTCGTATCCCGACAAGCTGGGGCGAGCATCTCGACAGCAAAAACAATATCAGCAAGGAGTGGCTCGACCGAGTTCAGACAGTCGTTGACTATGCTTACAAAAACGATATGTATGTCATTCTCAACACCCATCACGAAACTGATTGGATAATTCCAAGCAAAGACAGCAAGGAAATGCCCGAACGCTTTACATCGATATGGAAGCAGATAGCAGAACGCTTCAAGGATTATGACGAACACCTTATTTTTGAGGGACTTAACGAACCGAGAACCGTCGGAAGTGCAAATGAATGGAACAGCGGAACGGCTGATGAACGCAAGGTCATCAACAAATACAACAAGCTTTTTGTCGAAACCGTCAGAAAGAGCGGCGGAAACAACAAGCTACGCTATCTTATGATTACTCCATACTGCGCAAACAGCGGCGGTGCGGCAATAAATGATCTTGAAATTCCCGATGACAGCTGCATTATCATCTCGGTCCATGCATATCTGCCGTACAATATGGCGCTCAACACGGGTTCAACGGTTTCTTCGTTCACCGATAATGACAAGCAGGAGATAGATTCGATGTTCAAAAGGCTGAGCGATAAATTCATCAGCAAGGGGATCCCCGTTATCGTCGGCGAATTCGGTTCGCTGGACAAGAAAAACGATGCTGAAAGAGCCAAGCTTGCGAAATACTATGTTTCGGCTGCGAAAAAAGCAGGTATTCCGTGCTTCTGGTGGGATAACGGAAACGACGACAGCTCGGGCGAAGCTTTTCTTTTGCTTAACAGAAATACGGCAAAAATGGAACATGATAAAATAGTAAAGGCTTTGATGGAAGGCGTTAAATAATACATAAACGGTGCAGTTTTTAAATTTATACTAATTCTCGATCGTTCTATAGACAAAATCGACAGATAGAATAAGTTCAGTCAAGGAAAGCGACCGCAGACAGGCTGTCGCCTGACAAGGGAGCTTGACGCAGAATGAACTTATTATAGCCGAGAGTTTGTCTATAGGTTGATCGAGAATTAGTATTAAACTGCACCGTTTTTATTTGCGATAATTTGCCGTAAACCCTTGATTTAAGGCGAAAAATAGTATATAATAGCTATTGTATTGATTTTTTGAAACTGTTTTTACGGAGGTCAGATATGGCGGAAATTTCAGAAATAAAATCTTCCGATTATGCCATTGAATGTAAGGAGATCACGAAAACTTTCGGTACGGTCGTTGCGAACGATCATGTTGATCTCTCGGTAAAATATGGCGAAATACTCGCTTTGCTCGGCGAAAACGGCTCGGGCAAAACTACGCTTATGAATATGCTCTCTGGCATCTATCACCCCGACAGCGGCTCTATCAACGTACTTGGCAGACACGCCGTTATCAATTCGCCTGCGGATTCGATAGCGCTCGGCATAGGAATGATACACCAGCACTTCAAGCTTGTCGAAGCTTTCAGCGCGCTCGACAACATCATCGCAGGTACACCGGGAAAGCTGAAAAAGCGCTCCGCTCTGCGTGAAGATATTTCCGCGATAAGCGAAAAGCTCGGTCTTAACGTTGACCTCAACAAAAAAATATACAATATGTCCGTCAGCGAAAAGCAGACAGTCGAGATACTTAAAGTTTTATACCGCGGTGCGAAAATACTTATCCTTGACGAACCTACGGCGGTTCTTACTCCGCAGGAAACCGAAAAGCTTTTCGATATGCTCCGCATAATGCGAAGCGAGGGCTGTGCGATAATCATTATCACTCATAAGCTCAACGAAGTTATGGCGATAAGCGACCGTGTAACTATTTTGCGAAAAGGTCAGTCGGTCGAAACTGTACTTACGGCTGAAACGAATGAGAAAAAGCTCACCGAACTTATGGTCGGCAAGCCCGTAAGCCTTTCTATCGAGCGCCCCGAGCCTATCGATCCGAAGCCGCTTCTCAATGTTTATCATCTCTCCGTTGACAAGCCTGACGGAACTGTCGCACTCGAAGATGTTACGTTCGATATCTATTCGGGCGAAATTCTCGGCGTTGCAGGCGTTGCGGGCAGCGGTCAGAAAGAGCTCTGCGAAACCATTGCAGGTCTTAACGGTATCCGTTCGGGCGCTGTGCTTTACAATAAGGAAAACATCATCGGCAAGACCGCAAAGGAGATAATCGAGCTTGGCATAAGCATGAGCTTCGTCCCCGAGGACAGACTCGGAATGGGTCTTGCTTCGTCAATGGGTATGACGGGCAATATGATGCTCAAATCCTACAGCAAAAGCAAAGGTCCGTTCATTGACAAAAAGCCTGCGCGCGAGCTTGCGGAAAGGCTCATCAAAGAGCTTGATATCAAAACCCCGTCAACGGAAATCCCCGTAAGAATGTTGTCGGGCGGTAACGTTCAGAAGGTTCTCCTCGGACGTGAGATCGAATCCGCACCGAGCCTGCTCATAACGGCTTATCCCGTTCGAGGACTTGATATCAATTCATCATATACGATATACGGACTTCTGAACGAGCAGAAGAAAAAGGGCGTTGCAGTTCTTTTCATCGGCGAAGACTTGGACGTTCTGCTCGAACTTTCGGATAAAATTATGGTGCTTTGCCACGGCAAGGTAACGGGCATCGTTGATGCAAAAACAGTAACAAAGGAGCAGCTTGGTCTTATGATGACAGGCTCAACAGCAGAGGAGGTGCTTGGAAATGGCTGAACAGACAGTACAGAACCGTGAAAAATTCCGCATAAGAATTTCCAAGCGTGCAGAGGTCGGAACGAAAAAAGCGGTTCTTTTCCGTGCGGTCTCGGTCGCAGCGGCTATCATCGCAGGCGGACTTTTTATCCTTTGCATCGGCTACAATCCTTTCTCGGTCTATGGAACTATCATCAAGGGCGCATTCAGCACCTCAATGGCATTTCAGGCGACCGTTAAGGTAATGATACCGCTTCTCATTTCGTCACTCGGCGTAACGCTGGCGTTCAAGATGAAGTTCTGGAACATCGGCGCAGAGGGGCAGATCATCGCAGGTGCGATATGTGCATCGTATTTTGCGCTTTTTCACGCCGATCTTCCGCATTTTCTTCTTATGATAATAATGTTTGTCGCAGGAATCATCGGCGGCGGTCTGTATGGACTTATCCCTGCATTTTTCAAGGCGAAATTCGGCACGAACGAAACACTTTTCACACTTATGCTCAATTATATCGCGCTTTATGTTATAGTTTGGCTTCGTGACGGCGCTTGGGCAGACCCCGAATCGGGCGGCTTCCCGAAAATTGCACGTTTCGTTTCAAATGCACAGCTCGACAAGGTAGGCGGAATACAGGTCGGATGGATAATCGGATTGATACTTACCGTTATCGTGTTTATTTACTTAAAATATACGAAGCACGGCTATGAGATAAGCGTTGTTTCCGAAAGCCACGCAACTGCGCGCTATGCAGGTATGAACCCGAAGAAGATTATGCTCCGCACGATGTTTTTCAGCGGTGCGGTCTGCGGCATCGCAGGTATGGTTCAGGCTACCGGTTCGGATATGACTCTTGCGACCTCTGTTGCAGGCGGTGTCGGCTTCACGGCTATCATCGTTGCTTGGCTCGCACAGCTTGAACCGATAGCAATTCTTATCGTTTCGTTCTTTTTCTCCGTTCTTGAAAAGGGAAGCAGCGTAATGCAGTCAACATTCGGACTTTCGACCTACTGCGCGGACGTTCTTCAGGGAATTATCCTGTTCTTCGTGCTTGCGGGCGAGTTCTTCATTCGATATAAATTCGTTGTAAACGGAAAGGAGCGTAACTGATGGATATGTTTATCAACTTTCTCGTTGCGGCAGTTCTTGCAGGCGCTTCGCTTCTGTACGGAACGGTCGGAGAGATAATCAATCAGAAATCGGGTCATCTGAACCTCGGCGTTGAGGGTATGATGGCTATAGGCGCGTGTGCAGGCTTTATGGCAGGCTACCGCTTCGACAGCCTCATTATTGCTATAATCGCAGCGTTCCTTTCGGGCGCGGCTGCTGCACTCATTTACGCGGTTCTGACGGTAACATTTATGGCTGACCAGAATGTTACGGGGCTTACGCTGACCATTTTCGGCTGCGGACTTTCCAACTTCATCGGCGAATATAACATCACACGTTCGGAAACGGGCAACCTTAAGCTCCCCGAGCATATTATGTCGCAGCTCAGAAACATTCATATTCCCGTTCTGAGTGATATTCCCGTTGTAGGAAAGCTGCTTTTCTCCTACAATATCTTCATCTATCTTGGTGTTATAATCGCAATTATAGTGTATATTTATCTTTTCAAGACAAAAACGGGACTTAACCTGCGTACTATCGGTGAAAATCCTGCGGCTGCCGATGCGGTCGGAATACACGTTGTCCGCAGCAAGTACATCAACCTGCTTATCGGCGGCGGAATTTGCGGAATCGGCGGAGCTTACTGCTCAATGATCGTCTGTGGCGGCGTATGGATGAGCGACAGTGTAAACGGAATGGGCTGGATATCTGTTGCGCTCGTTATCTTTGCAGCGTGGAGTCCACTCAAAGCTATCGGCGGAAGCCTTGTTTTCGGCGCATTCAGCGTTCTGAAATACTATATGCCGAAGTCGGTTATAACGCTCCCGAACGCTTTCTATGATATGCTCCCGTTCGTTATCACGGCACTTATCCTCGTCATCACATCCGTAAGAAAGAACAAGGGCAGAATGCAGCCTGCTTCCTGCGGCGTGAACTATTTCCGTGAGGAAAGATAAATGCTGTTGAGAAGCTACCGTTCCGCCGACTGCGAAGAAATGGCGAAGCTGTTTTATGACACCGTACACGAAGTAAACATACGGGACTACACGGCTGAACAGGTCAACGCATGGGCGGACGGAAACATCGACCTCGCGGCGTGGGACAAATCATTCACGGAGCATTACACGGTCGTTGCCGAAGAAAACGGCGTTATTGTCGGCTTCGGTGACATTACCGAGGGCGGTTATCTCGACCGCCTATATGTTCACAAGGACTATCAGCGCAAAGGCGTTGCGACTGCGATATGCGATGCGTTGGAAAGCTATCCCGACACGGACGAGCTGACGGTTCACGCTTCAATTACTGCGAAGCCGTTCTTCATTTCGAGGGGGTACTCTGTTGTAAAGAAGCAGGAAGTTGTTCGCAGGGGAGTAGTGCTTACGAATTTTGTAATGAAAAAAATGCGGTAACTGTTTTTGAGCAGTTACCGCTTTTTCAGACCGTCAAAAAAGTACATTTCATTTATAAAGATTGACGAAAAAGAATTTTATGACTTGATGCTAAAAGAAGAACCGCCATTCATATCCCGTAGGCGCTAAACGTTCGTCGCTTTGCTCCTCACGTTTATTTGCCGAGGATAGTTGTTCCGAACATAAGGAAAAAGCGCAATTCACATTTATGGCTTTTCAAAACTGATTTCTCATTTTCTGTTTTTACCTTTTTATGTGAATTGCGCTTTTTGGATTTGTTGGTGATTACGCTGTTGCGGCAGTGCTTTAGTTGTTAGTTTAAGGTGTTTCGCTCTCTGCGGAGAGCGACCAAGGGCTTTGCCCTCTGGACACCCACCACCCTTTGAAAAGCGTGGACGTAAACTTTCGTTTTGGTGTGTTTTATATACTTTACGCCTTTTTTACCTTGACCTTTTTCGCCGCGGGGATACGGAAGAAATTCTCCGCATACTTTCTTATACGCTTTGAAAGTTCGGGGGAAAGGTCGCCGTCTTTTAAGCGCCATGCCCAGTTTCCGCCGCCTATGGTCGAGGGGATATTCATTCTTGCTTCCGAGCCGAGTTCAAGGTAATCCTGCATCTGAATAATCACGAGGTCTGAGATGCTTGCGAACGCTGTACGGATAAGTCCGCCGCACACGCCCTCTTTTTTGTTAAGTCCCATATACTTTTTAGCAAACTTTCTGTCGGCTTTTTCGAGTGAATCGTACCAGCCCATTGCTGTATCGTTATCGTGTGTGCCGATATATGTAACGCTGTTGCGGACATAATTATGGGGGAGATAATTGCTGTCCTGTTTGCCGTAAAATGCAAATTCAAGGACGTTCATTCCGGGGTAGCCTGCGTCTTTGAGCATCTGTTTTACCTCGTCCGTGAGGAAACCGAGGTCTTCGGCAACGAGCTTTACATCGCCGAGTTCTGCTTTTATCGCATTGAAAAGCTTCATTGACGGGCCTTTGAGCCACTCGCCGTTTTCAGCGGTCTTATCCTCGGCAGGAATTGCGTAGAAGCTTTCAAAGCCTCTGAAATGGTCGATTCTTGTAAGGTCGAAAAGCTTTGCGGAATATTCAACTCTTGATATCCACCAGACGAAGCCGTCTTTCTCCATTTTGTCCCAGTCATAGAGCGGATTGCCCCAAAGCTGACCTGTAGGGGAAAAGTCATCGGGAGGGCAGCCTGCGACCTTTATCGGGCGGCGGTCTTCATCGAGCATAAAAAGCTCGGGATTTGCCCAGATATCGGAGCTGTCCATCGAAACATAGATCGGCATATCACCGTAAATTTTTATTCCGTTCTTGTTTGCGTAGGCTTTGAGTGCGAAATACTGCTTGAAAAATTCATACTGCATAAATTTCCAGCAGAGAATATCGTCCGAAAGCTCCGTTGAATAGCGTTCAACAGCTTCGGCTTCGCGCAGGCGGATATCATCGTCCCATTCCGTCCACATTACTTGGCGGTTCAGATATTTGAGCGACATAAAAAGCGCATAATCATCGAGCCAAAAGCCGTTTTCCGAGCAGAAACGCTTGAAATCAAGCATATCTGCGGAGTTTGTGTTCGTGAAAAAGCTTGCGGCAGCTTTCTGCAATATCACATATTTGAAGCTGAAAAGCTGCGCATAATCGGCAAAATGCTCCTTATGTAAAAGCACCTTGAGGTCGTGATCGTCCGAGTTAAGCAGACCGTCCTCAATGAGCATATCAAGGTCGATGAGCAGGGGATTTCCTGCGTAAGCGGAGTAGCTCTGATAAGGCGAGTCGCCGTAACCTGTTGGGCCAACGGGGAGTATCTGCCAGTATTCCTGACCGCTTTTTTTCAAAAAATCCACAAATTCGTAGGCTTCTTTGCCAAGAGTTCCTATGCCGTAATTGCTCGGCAATGAGGAAATATGAAGTAAAATTCCGCAGCTATGCATAAAAATCAATCCTTTGAAAATAATATTTTATGGTTTTCGCAGTTAGAGTTTGTTGCTTACAGAGGGAACCTCAAAAAATCTCCCTCACGGCAAATTTTCTACGACTTTGCGCATCTTCCGCGTTAGCGAAACTTGAAATACATTCGGAATGTATTCCGTAGTATTATACTGCGTTTCGCTGCCTTGAAGCTGCGCAAAGTCCCAACGAAAATTTGCCCGTGTTCCGATTTCTTGAGAACCCCTAAAATATTATACACTATCTTTGTCATAAATTCAAGGATAAGGCGCAAATTTTTCCGTTACCGCGAAAACATATCAATTTTATGCGAATCATCGCAAAAGGAGAACTTTTATGAACAAGCAGAATAATCAGCAGAACCAGCAGAATAACCAGCAAAACAACAATCAGCAGCAGAACCAGCAGAATAATCAGCAGCAGAACAACAAGCAGCAGAATCAGAACCAGAATCAGCAGCAGAACAGAAACTTCAGATAACAATTTCCGAAAAAGATCTGCAAAACAGAAAAGCAGTGCCGTTCAGATGAGCAGCACTGCTTTGTTTTTATTTGTCAGCCCAACGGATAACAACAATATCTCCGTCGTTTATCTTGTCCATAAAGCTTGCGTTTTTGCCGTTGACTGTGGTTATCATATCTCCGCTCGGAGGAGGGTTGTCAAGGTCAATATCAGCTATCGACATAAGCTCGATGAATTCGTGCGGCGCGTTGTTCGGACGTGGTGGGAGAATAACGCTCTTGCCGTTGAGAACAACGTAGAAATTTGCGTTTGAATCGGTCGTCGCAGGCTTTTCGGGTTCGCTCTGCATCGGAGCATCAACGGGAACGGAGTAATCGATCTTGACCTCGCTTCGCTCCGCAACGGCTTTGGCAATCCTGCCCTCACGCGCACTGTCGGTAATTATCTTGTCAGCCGTGATGATATCATCATCGGCACGAAGAATATAATCGAAGCTGAGCTGCTTTCCGCCCTTGAAGAATCCGACAGCCTCCGAATCGAACGGCAGAAGTCCCATAAGGTCGCCGAGCGTGTCCGTTTCGTTGATGATGACCTTGTCATTGTTCTGTATGTCGTAGTCCTTGCCGACAGGCTTTCCGTTGACCGCTGCGGTGATGCCGATAGTGTACTTCACGCCGTCAACCATAACGGTCTTGTCGGAGAGTTCACCCGCAATATCGGAGATGTTCACATTCGCGTCAATTCCGCTTTCCGCAGGAACAAATTCGATAACGTCACCCTGCTTTACAGTCTGGTCGAGCGAAACGGGAAGTCCGTTGAGGGTTATCTGACCCGGAACGGCAAAAGTGCCCTTCATGAGCTGACGTTCGCCGTTGAGCGTAAAGGTAAGGCTTCTGCCCGAGCGTCCGATTATCTGATTTGTTTTGAAGCCTGCCATAACGAGCATATCGGCAATGCTGACGGAGCGCGTGTCGAAGATACGCATTTTCTTGCCGTTGAGAGTTACAACGGAGAAGTCATAACCCTTGTTGACAACGGCTGTCACGCCGATGCCGATAGGCGTTACATATTCAGGACCGCCGATGCCCGTCCTGCCGAGGTCGATGTTCTTGTAAGCGTTCTTTCCGCCGACAGCAACACGCTCTTTCGGTATCGAAAGCTTTTCTGCGACCGCCGCCGAAAGGTTCGGGATAAGGCTTCCGCCGCCGACAAGGAATACAGCGGCAGGGGATTGTCCGCCGTTGGCGTTTATAATGCTCTCGGAAATATTTGACGAAAGCGAGCCGACAGCAGGTTCAAGGCTCTTGAAAAATTCTTCCGCCGTGACGGTTTTCTCAAAGCCCAAAATATCGGTGAATTTTATTGTATCATTTTTTGAAGCGGAAATTTTCATCTTTTCCGCCGTTTCAAAATCGACTATGTAGCTGCGAATGACCTCTTCGGTTATCTCGTCGCCTGCAACGGTGGACATTGCATAAGCCACGATGCTGCCGTTCTGCGATATTGCAATATCGGACGTTCCTGCGCCGATATCGACGAGCGCAATGTTGATAAGACGAACTTCGGGCGGGATTATAACGTTCATCGCCGCGATAGGTTCGAGCGTAAGGCTCGTAACTTCGAGCTTGTTCATATCCATTACGGAATAAAGGCTCTCGACAACAACATTCGGGAGAAAGGCTGCGATAAGCTCGACTTTGACCTTTTTGCCCTTGTGTCCGATGAGATTTTTTATCTTGTAATCGTCAAGAAAATAGTTCACGACCGTGTGACCAACGCAGTAGAAAACGAGGCTGCCGTTTTTCATCTTTTTGTCAAGCTCATTCTGTGCTTTAAACACGGTTTCGACCTCGAACGATTTTACAGCCTCTTCGGTGATAGCTTCTTTGTCATCAATGTCGAATTCAAGCTCAGTCCGCTGAGTTTTGAGCGCGCGTCCTGCGGCTGCGATAGCGACTTTTGAAAGAGCAACGCCCGTCTTTTCTTCAAGCTTATTTTTAACAAGCTTTACGACCCTTGCGACCTCGGCAATGTCTTCGATCTGACCGTCTATCATTGCTCGCTGGGTGTGCGCGTACTCGCTGTAAGCCGTAACGGAGAAAACTCCGTCAACGATGCTGCCGAGAACGCCGATAACGTTTCGCGTTCCGATATCGAGCGCGAAAATTTCGTTTGCAGCCTGCTTGCGAAGTTTTTTTGCAGGAGCTTTTTTAGTCGTCTTTGAAGTTTTGGAAGAAGCTGCTGCCGATTTTTTTGGTGCTGCGGCTTTTGTGTTCGAGCGCGTGGATTTAGCAGCGGATTTAGCTGTATCGGCAGTCTTTTTTTCTGTTTTTGCTGTCTTTTCTTCGGTGTGTTCGGGAGCTGTTTTCGGCATTGTTATCAGTCCTTTAATCCTTGATTTTTAATGTGCTTTTTATCTCTTTCACAACGGACGGGTCGGAGATTATGAGAAGCTTGTCACCGCTCAAAAGTACGGTCTGACCTCTCGGTATGATAAGACTTCCGTTTCGTGTAATGGAAACGATGTTGAAAAGTGACGGCAGGTTCATATCCATGAGCATTTTTCCGTTATAAACGTAATTTTCGGGGAGAGTTGCCTCGAAAAGCGAAACTTTGCCGTCATTGAGCTGTAAAAGCTGTTTTATCTTGTTGGTGTCGACCTCGCGCTCAATGAGCGAAGCAATGCTGTCCGTGCTGTTTATTACAGTATCGATGCCGAAAGCCTTGATGACCTCGACATTTTTAGGGTTATTCGCCCTTGCGACAGTTTTTGCGATGCCAAATTCGTTTTTGGCAAGTTGGCAGGATATCATATTGCACTGGTCGTTGCCCGTAACACTTACAAAAGCATCAGCTTCGTCTGCACCTGCGGCACGAAGTATATCAATGTTCGTCGCATCACCGAGGATAACGGGGATATCTATTGTATCAGCTATCTTTTTGCTGACTTCCTTGTTTATTTCAATAACGGTAGGCTCGTGCTTCTTTTCGATAAGCACTCTGATAAGGTAGTAACCGACCTTGCCACCGCCGACAATTATAATTTTCATAGAGCTTTCTCCTTATTCAGTCAACGAATTTTGCGCAGATAAGATTGTCACCCTTGGCAATTTCATAGTTCAAGAGGAAAACTCCCCTTACCGATCCGCCCTCATTTTCAATAGCGATTATCGTTTCGTTCGGTTCAAGCGTGAAGTCGCTAAGTCTGTGACCGATCATTTTTTTATCGACTTCAACACTGCTGATAACGACAGAGTGACCGTTGACGACAATGTTCTGCGAATCGGTCGGCTCGGTCAGCGAGGCGGTGAAAGTTTCCACAGCGGTGTTTGTGGGGCATATAGTTTTGATGCCGATTTTTGCAAAAACTTCGCTCTTGGTCGGGTCAGTCACCCTCGCATAAGCCTGATCTATGCCGAAAAACTGCTTCGCTATCTGAACGACCATAAGGTTAACGTTGTCATCTGAGGTGACAGCCGCAACAGCGTCGCAGTTTTCAATGCCTGCCGCACGGAGCGTGTCCATATCTATCGCAACGCCTACAGTAGTATAGCCCGTAAAATCATCGGATAAAGCGGAAAATTCATCGTGTGAACCTGCAATAACGGATATTTCGTGTCCAAGACCCGAAAGCTTATTGCAAAGATTCGAGCCGAGAGTGCCGCAGCCGACAACAAGTATGTTCATAGAAAAAGCTGTCCTTTCGGAAAATAATATATATTCATTATACCACTTTGCGGAGTAAAAAACAATACATTTATAATAAAAAATAACCGTGTTTCCGAACAATTCTCGAAAACACGGTTATATCTTATTGGTGCCGGTGACCGGGGTCGAACCGGTACGGTATCACTACCACAGGATTTTGAGTCCAGCACGTCTGCCAATTCCATCACACCGGCAAAAAATCAGAACCAAAATCAATTCTGACCTAACTTTTGCTATTTTAGCACAAAAAGTATATTTTGTCAAGAGAGAAAATAAAAAAATTACGGTATTTCAAAGAGTTAAACAGAAGATATTCTATATGAATGTATTCAAAATTACCGAATTTTACCGTAGGGGACGGGTTTCCCGTCCCGCAGTCACCAATACAATACAAAAGAACGGGATAGCGATCCGTTTCTTACAATAATTTGATCATTGAAATACCATATAAAAAATTCGCTATGACCCTGCGGTATGTGATAATTACAGCGTAAACGAGTGAGGAAGAAGCTCCGAAAGCATAAATGTGTGCAGCTCGCCTTTTTCATCTTCAAGTATGACCTTTATCTCGGGAGAAAACTCGGAAAGCACCTGCCTGCAAATTCCGCACGGGAACGTCAAGCCTTGACCCGATGAGGTTATTGCAATAGCATCAAATTCACGCTTGCCCTCGGAAACAGCTTTGAAAACAGCGGTGCGCTCGGCGCAGTTCGTCGCTCCGTAGGTCGCATTTTCGATGTTGCAGCCCGTGTAAACGCTTCCGTCACGGCAGAGCAGAGCCGCTCCCACCTTGAATTTTGAATAGGGCACATACGCAAATTCCTGCGCTTTTTTCGATATTTCTATAAGCTCTCTGTCTGTCATAAGAATCACGCTCCTTTTTATAAAATTATAGCATAAAGCGCCGAAGTTTTCAATATGTTCATCGGTTTAGTACATTAACACAAAAAATGAGAAAAGCTTTGATAAATTCTTGACAATCGCAGTCATTTAAAGTATAATGTAATTATAATTATTTTTTTATAAGGCTGATATGTTCGGAATATGTCGGTATCAGCTTGGAAAGGAAGTTTTAACAATGGGACTTACTCTTGCAGAAAAGATCCTTAAGGCTCACGTTGTTGACGGCGAGTTCGTAAAAGGAAAGGAGATCGGTATCAGAATAGACCAGACTCTTACTCAGGACGCAACAGGCACAATGGCTTATCTTGAATTTGAGGCAATGGGTGTTCCGAGAGTTAAAACAGAGCGTTCTGTCGCTTATATCGACCACAACACTCTCCAGTCAGGCTTTGAAAATGCTGACGACCACCGCTTTATCGGTTCTGTCGCAAAGAAGCACGGCATCTATTTCTCCCGTCCCGGCAACGGTATCTGCCACCAGGTACACCTTGAACGTTTCGGTATCCCCGGCAAGACACTTATCGGTTCGGACAGCCATACTCCAACGGGCGGCGGACTTGGTATGATCGCTATCGGCGCAGGCGGACTTGACGTTGCTGTTGCAATGGGCGGCGGCGCATACTATATTACATATCCTAAGATCGTTAACGTTAAGCTCACGGGCAAGCTTTCACCTTGGGTTGCTGCTAAGGACGTTATCCTTGAAGTTCTCCACATTATGTCCGTTAAGGGCGGCGTTGGCAAGATCATTGAATACACAGGCGAGGGTGTTAAGACACTTTCCGTTCCCGAACGTGCAACTATCACAAATATGGGCGCAGAGCTTGGCGCAACAACTTCTATCTTCCCGTCCGATGAGATCACAAAGCAGTTTTTAAAGGCTCAGAAGCGTGAAGAAGTATGGACAGAGCTTTCCGCTGATCCCGATGCTGTTTATGACGAAACTATCGAGATTGACCTTTCAAAGCTTGCTCCTCTCGCAGCTTGTCCTCATTCTCCTGACAATATCAAATCCGCAGACGACCTCAAGGGTATGAAGATAGATCAGGTCTGCATCGGTTCATGCACAAACAGCTCCCTTATGGATATGATGAAGGTCGCTTACATTCTTAAGGGCAAGACTGTTCACCCTGATGTTTCACTTGCTATTGCCCCCGGCTCAAAGCAGGTCCTCAATATGCTCGCTGAAAACGGCGCACTCGCTGACATCATCGACGCAGGTGCAAGAGTTCTCGAAAGCGCTTGCGGTCCTTGCATCGGTATGGGTCAGTCACCTAATTCAAAGGGTATCTCGCTCCGTACATTCAACAGAAACTTTGAGGGCAGAAGCGGAACAAAGGACGGTCAGATCTACCTCGTATCTCCCGAAATGGCTGCTTACTCCGCTATCAAGGGCGTTCTTTCCGACCCGAGAGAGCTTGGCGAAATGCCTGAATTCAAGCTCCCCGAAGAGTTCGTTATCAACGATAATATGATCGTTCCTCCTGCTTCCGAAGCAGATATGGACAAGGTTGAGATCCTCCGTGGGCCAAACATCAAGCCTTTCCCGAAGACTGCTCCTCTCGCTGACAGCATCGAGGCTAAATGCTCACTCAAGGTCGGCGACAATATCACTACCGACCACATTATGCCTGCAGGCGCAAAGATACTTCCGCTCCGTTCAAATATTCCTGCAATTTCCAAGTTCTGCTTCACTGTTTGCGATGAAAAGTTCCCCGAAAGAGCAGAAAGCTACGGCAAGAGCATCATCGTCGGCGGCGCAAACTACGGTCAGGGCTCGTCCCGTGAACACGCTGCACTCGCACCTCTCCACCTCGGCGTAAAGGCTGTTCTCGTAAAGAGCTTTGCGCGTATCCACCGTTCAAACCTCATCAACGCAGGTATTCTTCCTCTTACATTCGTAAACGAGGCTGATTACGATAAAATTTCGCAGGACGATGTTCTCGAAATTGCAGACGTTCGCGCAGCTATCGAGAGCGGCAAGTCCGAGCTTACTGTAAAGAACAAGACCACGGGCGAAGATATCCCCGTACTCTGCGAACTTACGGGCAGAACAAAGGATATTATCCTCGCAGGCGGACTTCTTGACTATACAAGAGAAAGCTTAAAGTAAAAAAATGTGCTGTTCAAAATGCGGCATGGATTGTAACAAGTGCAGCCGAAAAGAAGAGTTCGGCTGCCTTGGCTGCAATAATATGCAGAGCGGATATTGGGGCGAAAAGTGTGAGATAAAGGAATGTTGTGAGGGTAAAAAGCTCGAACACTGCGGATTTTGTCCCGATTTTCCCTGCGAAATGCTGCGTGAGATATCCTTTGACGAAGAACTCGGCGATGACGGCGAGCGGCTTCTCAATGCCAAGAAATGGGCAGACGAAAGCAGAGAGCTTTCCGAGAAAAAACTGAAAAATATCCTGCTCGGAGTGTCACTCGGAGTGGTTTTCGGCGCGGTTCTCGGCGCTTGGCAGGGTATGCCTGCGGCTTTTGTTGTCGGCGGTGTTGTTATCGGAGTCGGCATTGCTTTGCTTTTGAATTTCTACAAAAAATATTGACAGGAGTTACATAAAATGAGTGACATAACAACGCTTGAAAAACCGTCTGAAGTCGCACAGCTTCAAACACGCAAAGGCGCTTTTTTCTCGGCGAATGTGATAAAATATATAGCTGTATTTGCGATGCTTATCGACCATATTGCGTGGTGCTTTGTTGAAACAAATTCTGTCCTCGGCAGTATAATGCATCTTATCGGCAGAATGACTGCTCCGATAATGACATATTTTATTGTTGAGGGTTATCATTACACGAGAAACGTTAACAAGTATCTGATAAGGCTTGCGATCTTTGCCGCCGTTTCGTGGATACCGTTTCTTTTTATGGAATATGGTACTCTTCTGCCGTTCACATTCGTTGACGGAAATCTGTATTTCAATCCTGCACAGGGCGTTATATACACATTTTTTCTTACTTTGCTTGCGCTGAAAACAGTACATTTGGAAAATCTGCCAAAGCCTGTAAAGGTCGTGCTTGTGATAGGCTTATGCCTGCTTTCATCGATAGGCGACTGGTTCTTTTTCCCGATAATATGGGCGCTGCTGCTCGATAAGTACAGAGGAAACTTCAAAAAGCAGGCTGCTGCATTTGCGATATCTTCGCTCGTGCTTATGACGCTGATGATAATGTTCCTCACGGACGGCTTCGTAAACAACTGGTTTCAGTACGGCGTTCTGCTTGCGCTTATTCCGCTTTATTTCTACAACGGTGAAAAGGGCAGGGGCGGCAGGTTCAGCAAGTGGTTTTTCTATGTTTTCTATCCTGCGCATTTATTGATACTCGGAATACTGAAATGGTATGTTTTTAAATAAAAATTAGGAGGCTAATCCAATGGCTGAAAAAATCAAAATGACTACTCCGCTCGTCGAAATGGACGGCGACGAGATGACCCGAATCATTTGGAAGATGATAAAGGATATCCTTATTCTTCCTTATGTTGACCTCAATACCGAATACTATGACCTCGGACTTGAAAACAGAAACGCTACCGATGATAAGGTAACGGTTGATTCCGCAGAAGCTACAAAGAAGTACGGCGTTGCTGTAAAGTGCGCAACCATTACTCCAAACGCTGCCCGTATGACCGAATACAACCTTAAGGAAATGTGGAAGTCACCTAACGGAACTATCAGAGCTATCCTCGACGGTACAGTTTTCCGTACACCTATCATCGTTAAGGGCATCACACCGTATATCCCGACTTGGACAAAGCCTATCACAATTGCACGTCATGCTTACGGCGATGTTTACAAGAACACAGAACTCCGCGTTGCAGAGGGCGCAAAGGCTGAACTCGTTGTAACGAACAAGGACGGCAGCGAGGAACGTTCGCTTATCCACGAATTCAAGGGTACAGACGGCATCATTCAGGGACTTCACAACACTGACAAGTCCATTTCAAGCTTTGCAAGAGCTTGCTTCAACTTTGCCGTTGACACAAAACAGGATCTTTGGTTCGCAACAAAGGACACTATCTCCAAGAAGTATGACCACCGCTTCAAGGATATTTTTGCTGAAATTTACGAAAATGAATACAAGGCTAAGTTTGAGGAACTCGGCATCGAATATTTCTATACGCTCATCGACGATGCAGTTGCAAGAGTTATCCGTTCAAACGGCGGCTATATCTGGGCTTGCAAGAACTATGACGGCGACGTAATGTCCGATATGGTAGCTACTGCTTACGGCAGCCTTGCAATGATGACCTCCGTTCTCGTTTCTCCAAGCGGCGTATACGAATACGAAGCTGCACACGGTACTGTTCAGCGCCATTACTACAAGTACCTCAAGGGCGAAACGACCTCCACAAACAGCGTAGCTACGATATTTGCTTGGTCGGGCGCACTCCGCAAGAGAGGCGAAATGGACGGCAACAGCGAACTTATGCGCTATGCTGACAACCTCGAAAAGGCTACTATCAGCACTATTGAAGACGGCGTAATGACAGGCGACCTCGAAGCACTTTCCTCTATCCCGAACAAGAAAAAGGTAGACACAGAAGCTTTCCTCGTTGCTGTAAATGAGCGCCTTGCAAAGCTTATGTAATCGGGAGAGAAGTTATAAATGCAGAAACCAAAGAGATCCGAGATATCATCATCGGTAATCAAACGCCTGCCGAGATATTACAGATTTATCGGCGAGCTTATAAAACAGGGGATAGTTCGCAGTTCATCGGGCGAGCTGGCGGAAAAAATGTCGCTCACAGCGTCACAGATACGTCAGGATCTTAACTGCTTCGGCGGCTTCGGACAGCAGGGCTACGGTTATAATTTAGTCGAGCTTCGCACCGAGATAGGAAAAATTCTCGGCATCGACCGAGGTTACAAGGCGGTGCTTTTCGGTGCTGGCAACCTCGGAAAAGCTATCGCGAGCCACATGAACTTCGGCGAATACGGCTGGGAGCTTATCGGTATCTTTGACAGCGACCTGCGCAAGGAAAACGAAAAAGTTGCCGACCTTTCCGTAATGCATATAAGCCGTATGGAAAGCTTTATCACCGAAAATAAGCCCGAGATCGCGATACTCTGTATCCCCAAGGCTGCCGCTCAGGAATATGCGGATAAATTGGTTTCGCTCGGAATAAAAGCGTTCTGGAACTTCAGCCACTATGATCTGGCGGTTTCGCATAAGAACATCGTTGTCCAAAATGTCCACCTCGGTGACAGTATAATGACCCTTTCCTACGGTCTTACGACATTTGAGGACGAAGAATAACATAAATTACCCCAAGCTGCATTGTTTTGACCGAATAATGCAGCTTTTTCATTTTCTTATGTGATAATTAGGTGTAAATTTTGTTTAATTTATAAAAAATTCTCCTTTTGACTTCCATTTTTTTAGAGATTGTGATATAATAAACATATTGAAAATAAAGGTGATATCTGCAGAACTCAACCGAGTTTGTATGATATTTATAATACTAATCTCTAATGAATGTGTAGACAAAAAATCGACGCAAAACCCATATAAAGCTGTTACAACAGCTGCGAGCTTTTGCTTGATTTTTTGTACACATTCTGATTAGATATTAGTATAAAAGAAGTGATTGCTTTAGGAGATCGAGTTGTGAGCGTAAAGAAATTATTATGTACACTCGCCGCGATAGGGCTTATCGGCGGAGGGTGTTCAGGTTTTTATGAAGCATATAAAACAGATTATGAACCCGAAGCTGAACCTGCGGCTGAAAGCAGCGGCAGCGGTACAGACCCGAACGCGGAGGGTGAGAAAACCGTTGCCGAGTTTATGGACGCTCTCGTTGCGCACGATACGGAAACCGTTGCACGTCTCGGCGGCTCGCAGTCATACAGCGCATACGGCTTTCTTGACGGCGTAAAATTTTCAAGCTGGGAGCTTATAGATTCGCAGACCGATGATGACAGCATTATCTATAAGGTAAAGCTGAACATTTCCGAAAGCACTGTAGATGATTTTCCCGTCGGTGAAAGTGTTTGGAACATTAAAATGTCGGAGCAAAGGGATAAATACTTCATCTCGTTCCAGCGAGAGGGCGCAGAGGAGAAAACCGTGCTCGCCGACAATGTTTCCAACCTTGACGCAAGCGGCGCAGTCAAAATGTGCTATGCTTTTACGTCCGAGTTCGGCTGGATAAGCAGTGATGAAAATATCATCGATGTAAGCTGTGCCGAAAAAATAGTGGAAAAGGAACGCTTCATAAGCGACCTTATCAAATTCTGTTCGTATTTTTCCAATGATGATGAGCTTTCGACAAGCGTCATCGACTATCCCGCGGAAAAACTTTCCGAAAGTGCGGAAAAGCTCCTTGGAATCGGCAGCCTTGATTTTACTTCGCTCCCGAATTATAACAAGGCGAAAAAGACCGTTTCCAGCAAACGTTCAAAGTACAGCTGGGGATATGCCGCACTCGCCGATGAGCAGTACGACAGCGAATCGGGAATACACCATGTTTCGCTCGACTGGTATTCCGATACGATATTCCTTGCAAAAGCACGAAGCATAGATTATGTCCTCGTCGATAATCCCGACGGTTCGATAAGACTATATTCGACCGAAATGACCTTCGACAGCGGCGAGCCTATTGCTTTCCTTACAAGATCAAGCTATTGAGATATAACGCTTCCGAAAATCGGGGGCGTTTTTTTTTGAACAGTATAATACTAAACACCAATAAAATACAGGAAAAAATCTGCGTCGAAATCCTATATAAACCTGTTAAAAACAGCTACGAGATTATCGGCTTGATTCTTTCCAAATTTTAAATGGTGTTTAGTATAAACAAATAAAACACCGCAAATTTATAGAAAAGGTTAATTGAAAAAAGCAGCAATGTATGGTATAATGATAACGTTTACATAAGAAATTAGGAAAGTGGGTCTGATATGAAATTCAAAAGGATAATCGCAGCTGTTCTTTGCTCAGCAATGATATTGGCAATGGCGGGCTGTTCAAATTCGGGTAAAGCTGCTCCGGGAGCAAAAGAGTGGACAGAGCCGCCGACAGCACAGCAGGTCGCAGAGGATATGCGCCTCGGACTTAACCTCGGAAACACAATGGAAGCATACGAAGCGACCGACTGCGAGAAAATAACATTCGAGTGGATACCCGAAGTAGGCGAAAACACACCGTCCGACTATGAGCAGTACTGGGGCGCGGAGATAACTACGCAGGAGATCATCGACGGCATCAAAAATTCGGGTTTCAATACCGTGCGAATCCCGGTTTTCTGGGGCAATATGATGAAAAACGACGGAAATTGGGACATTGACCCCGACTATATCGCTCGCGTTAAGGAGATAGTTGACTACTGTCAAAATGCAAACCTTTATGCTGTCATAAATATCCACCATTTTGACGAGTTCGTTATCCGCAGAAACACCGTTGAGGACTGCGAGCAGATTTTTACGCACATCTGGACGCAAATAGCAGAGTATTTCAAGGACTATCCAATGACAGTGATCTTCGAGGGCTTCAATGAATATCTCGGCGGAAATCAGTTCAACTCAAACGGCGAGCTGAAAGAGCTTCCGAAAGTCCTCGGTTACAGAATGACGAACAAGCTTAATCAGGCATTCGTTGACGCAGTAAGAGCAACGGGCGGAAACAACGCAGAGCGTGTGCTTATCGCATCGGGCTACTGGACTAACATCGACCTCACGACCGACGATAATTTTGTAATGCCGACCGATACCGTTCCCGACAGGCTTATGGTCTCCGTCCACTATGTCGATAACAGCTGCTACTGGTCGCACAGCATCGGCGGAAAGAGTTGGGAAGATTACATCGTTGACCAGTGTGAAAAGCTGAAAGCTGCATTTACCGACAAGGGAATCCCCGTTTTCCTCGGTGAAACGACAGCGTTCTATCCGAGTGAAAATTTTGCAGCCGATGCTGCGACAAAGGACAGTCCAAAGTGCCTTGAACACGTTCTCGGCAAGCTTGGCGAATACGGCTTCGTTCCCGTTATATGGGACACTCCCGATGATTTTTATTCACGCACAGAATATAAGCTCACCCGTGAATCGGACAGCAAGGTCATCGAGAAGATGAACAAGAAATATTACAGATAAAAGCGTCCCCCTAAGGCTTGCGGCTTTAGGGGGATATTTTACCATTCATATTGTGTGAGTTTTCCCTCGGTGGAAAGTTCGGGATAATCCCATTGGCGAAGCACCTCGTAAGCCGCGATAGCGACCGAGTTTGAAAGGTTAAGGCTTCGCAGGCGCGGACGCATCGGTATGCGCAGACAGCTTTCGGGATTTTCATACAAAAGCTTCTCGGGAAGTCCCTTATCTTCACGGCCGAAAACGAGATAGCAGTTGTCGGGGTAAACTGCGTCACTGTGGATATTTTTTCCCTTTGTGGTGAAGTAGAAGAACGTTCCGCCGCTGTTTTTGGCGAAGAAATCGTCAAGGTTCTCATAATAAGTGATGTCAAGCTCGTTCCAGTAGTCAAGTCCCGCGCGTTTTAGCTGCTTGTCCGTGACCTCAAAGCCGAGCGGCTTTACAAGGTGCAGACGTGCGCCTGTGACAGCACAGGTGCGTGAGATATTTCCCGTGTTCTGCGGAATTTGCGGCTCAACAAGCACGATATTCAAATTTTTCATCTGCCACACTCCTCAAAACTGCTCATAATCGCACAAAACGGGGTCATTGATAAGATAATCAAGACAGCTTTCGAGCATAATTCCGTCGCGCGTGTCGGTATAGTAGCTGCTTGTGGTCTTTATTGCAAGTTCAAGGAAAGCTGTCGCACGGTTCATGGCGATAGGCAGGCTGTCACCTCGGAGTATCGAACCCGTGAGGACAGATGCGAAGATATCGCCCGTTCCGGGGTAGTTTGCGTTGATATGTTTATAGCGGACACGCCAGAATTTGCTGTGTTCACGCTCATATCCGATGTTGCAGTAAGTCCCGTTCGAGAAAACGCTCGTTATAACCACTATTTTCGGGCCTTTTTCGCTCAGACGGACGAGAAAGCTTTTTGCCTGCTGTGCCGTAAGCTCGGGCTGATAAGGGTCTTCCCCGAGAAGAATAGCCGCCTCGGTGATGTTCGGAGTTATAATATCAGCAACTTCAACGAGCCTGCCCATGCCTTTCTGAAGCTCGGCGGAGCAGGTCTTGTACGGCTTGCCGTTGTCAGCCATAACTGGGTCAACGACTTTGAGCGAATCCTTGTAATGCTCAAAAAAGTCCATGCAATGGTCTATCTGTTCGTTTGAAGCGAGAAAACCGCTGTAAACGCAGTCGAATTTGTAGTTGAGCTGTTTATAATGTTCAAGTGCGGGGAGAATATAATCGGTGAGGTCGCGCATTACGACTTCTCCGAAGCCGCCCGTGTGTGCGGAAAGAATAGCCGTCGGGACGGGGCAGACCTGTATTCCCTGCGCCGAAAGGGTCGGCAGAATGACCGTGAGCGAGCATCGTCCGATGCCTGAAAGATCGTGTATAGCGGCAACTTTTACCGAGTTATGATACATAAAAATACTTCCTAACAATATTATTTCAGTCTAATTTTATCATAAAAAAACAATGCTGTCAAATGATTTTATGTTAAAGCTTATTCGGCATTTCGTTAAGCTTGACAAAATTCCTTTCAGAGTGTACAATTTATAGGAAAGGAATGGTCAGAATGAAAAAACAGATAAGCGCACTTGATATTTCAAAAAATGTTATTTCGCAGGTCGTAAAAAGCGGCGATATATGTATAGATGCAACGGCTGGACGAGGCTTTGATACTTCATTTTTATGCGAGCTGGTCGGCGAGAGCGGAAAGGTTGTTTCGTTCGATATCCAGCAGTCAGCTATCGACAGCACCGCGCAGCTTCTTGCGGAGCGTGGATTATCCGACAGAGCGGAGCTTGTCCTCGGAAGCCATACGGATATGGACAAATATGCTTCCCCCGAAAGCGTTTCCTGCATAACGTTCAACTTCGGCTGGCTGCCCGGCGGAGATCACAACGTCCACACCGAAAAAGCATCGAGCCTTGAAGCGGTCGAAAAGTCACTTTCACTTCTCAAAGAGGGCGGTCTGCTTTCAATGATAATTTATTACGGCAGAGAGAACGGCTTTGAGGAGCGTGACGCTCTTCTCGAATATGCAAAGTCGATAGAAAGTTCGGGATTTACCGTTGTGACAGCGGATTTTTCAAACAGAACGAACTGTTATCCGATACCCGTTTTTGTTTACCGAGGATAAATTTTTAAAACAAAATTTTCCATTGATTATTCTTTCAAAAATTGTCATACTAATTATGATAATTTTTCTGAAAGGATAAGCTTTATGAAAGATAAGATATTCAGCGTCCTGCAGAGAGTAGGGCGCTCTTTTATGCTCCCGATAGCTCTGCTGCCTATTGCAGGACTGCTGCTCGGAATAGGCAGTTCATTTACGAACGCAACAACGCTTGAAACGTATCACCTGACCTCGGTGATAAAAGAGGGCGGCGTTCTCTATACGATACTTGAAATTATGAGCAAAACTGGCAGCGTCGTTTTTGACAATCTTGCGCTGCTGTTTGCGATGGGCGTTGCTATCGGAATGGCGAAAAAGGAAAAGGAAGTTGCCGCTCTTTCGGGCGCGATATCCTACCTTGTGATGAATACGGCGATATCTGCACTTATTACGGCAAGAGGCGGCGTTGAAGCACTCCCTGCGAATTCGACGGCAAGCGTCCTCGGAATAACAACGCTCCAAATGGGTGTTTTCGGCGGCATAATCGTTGGACTTGGCGTTGCGGCACTCCACAACAGATTTTATAAGATCGAACTGCCGCAGGTACTTTCGTTCTTCGGCGGAACAAGATTCGTGCCTATCGTTTGCAGCGTTGTCTATCTTATAGTCGGAGCGGCGATGTTCTTTATTTGGCAGCCTGTTCAGACGGGAATTTCACGGCTCGGAACACTTGTCCTTGAATCGGGTTATGCAGGCACTTGGATATACGGAATAATCGAACGTGCACTGATACCGTTCGGACTTCATCACGTTTTCTATATGCCGTTTTGGCAGACGGAGCTGGGCGGCTCGATGCTCATTGACGGCACTCTCGTATCGGGTGCGCAGAACATTTTCTTCGCCGAGCTTGCTTCAAATTCGGCAGAGCCTTTCTCCGTTTCCGCGACAAGATTTATGACGGGCAAATTCCCGTTTATGATATTCGGACTTCCTGCGGCGGCGTTCGCAATGTACAGAGCCGCTCGCCCCGAAAAGAAAAAGGCGGTCGGAGGACTGCTCATTTCGGCGGCGCTAACTTCGATGATAACGGGAATAACCGAGCCGCTCGAATTCACGTTCCTTTTTGCAGCACCGCTGATGTACGGCGTTCACTGCGTACTCGCAGGGCTTTCCTATATGCTTATGCATATTTTCAATGTCGGCGTGGGAATGACATTTTCGGGCGGACTTATCGACCTTACTTTGTTCGGAATTTTGCAGGGCAACGCAAAGACGAACTGGATATGGATAGTGATAATCGGACTTATTTACGCCGTTGTTTACTATTTTGTTTTCTATTTTATGATAACAAAGCTTGATCTTAAAACGCCGGGACGCGAGGCTGATAATGGCGAAGTCAAGCTTTACACTCGTGCGGATTATAATAAGAAAAGCGGTGACAAAACGAGCGAGCTTCTCCTCAAAGGACTTGGCGGCAAGGACAATATCAGCGACCTTGACTGCTGTGCGACACGACTTCGTGTAACGGTCAAAAACACCAATCTCACCGATGAAAGTGCTCTCAAAGCGAGCGGAGCATCGGGCGTTATCCGCAAGGGCAACGGCATACAGATAGTTTTCGGTCCAAAGGTTTCGGTCATCAAGTCAGCGCTTGAAGATTATATGGAAAATCCGCTCTCGGACAGCTTTGATGATGCTCTTGTGCGTGAAGAAAAGGCGTTTTCAGCCGATTCCGAAACGCTGTGTGCGTTCACAAGCGGCGAAGCTATTCCTCTTTCGCAGGTCAAAGACGAGGTTTTCTCGACCGAAACACTCGGCAAAGGCTTTGCGATAAAATCGGACTGCGGACGGATATATTCGCCCTGCAATGGTACGATAGAAAGTGTTTTTGACACTAAACACGCCGTAAATATCATTTCGGAAAGCGGTGCGGAAGTGCTTATCCACGTTGGAATAGACACGGTGAAGCTTGGCGGTAGATTTTTTGAAGCGCACATCAAGGACGGTGACAAGATAAAGGTCGGTGACACGCTTCTGACATTCGATGATGAAGCGATTTCGGGCGAAGGTTATGATACTACGGCGGTTTTGGTAGTCTGCAACTCGGACGATTACGGTGAAATAGCACTTCTCGGGGAGGGGAAAGCTTCACTCGGAGATGAACTTTTAAAATTAAATAAAATCGAATAAAATATGAAAGCTTGCTGTGAAGATTTGAATTACAGCAAGCTTTTTTTATAGAAAAGATGTCAACCTGATTAACAAAACAGACATAAATGAACAGAATACGAACTTGCAATCGAGCAGAGCAGTTTTTTTTAACTTTATTTGTTAATATTTGACTTTGATATTAACGGAATTATTAACAAATTATTCGCAGTGAGTGTAATAAAACGATTAGCTTCGTGAATATGAGATAATAATAATAGAATACTATTTTTATTTTAGATATAAGGAGCAGTGGTTGTTTTTATGACACTTAGAATACGTTCAATCAGAGAGGACAAGGATCTGATGCAGAAAAATCTCGCAAATTATCTCGGCTGCACTCAGCAGACATATTCGAGATATGAAACAGGTGAGCTTGAACCGTCTTTGGTCATAATGGAAAAACTTGCGATTTTTTATGAAACAAGCATAGATTATCTTATGGGTCTTACCGATGACAGCACTCAGAACTGGTCAAAAGAAGCTATGGAAAAAGCTAATTTTGACGAGCTTGCAAAGAAGCGTGATGAAGAATTCAATGCGCCCAAGGCAAAGCGCGGAAGAAGACCTAAGAATCCTATTGCATAAAATATTAAAAGCTCTGTATTGAATGCAGAGCTTTTTCTATAATCAAAAAAAGCAGGCGTATGTTTGTTCATACGTCTGCTTTTATATTTATAGCTTAGAATCAGAATTCAAGTTTCTTGTCGAGATATGCAACGAGGTCTTCGATCTTAACGCGTTCCTGCTCCATTGTATCACGGTCGCGGACTGTTACACAGCCGTCCTTTTCGAGTGTGTCGAAGTCGTAAGTGATGCAGAAAGGAGTACCGATCTCGTCCTGACGGCGGTAACGCTTACCGATCTGACCTGCTTCGTCGTATTCAACGTTGAACTTCTTAGCAAGCATAGAGTAAACTTCCATTGCAGGTTCTTTGAGCTTCTTTGTGAGCGGAAGAACTGCTGCCTTTACAGGTGCAAGGGCAGGGTGGAGGTGCATAACCGTTCTTACATCACCCTCGCCGATAGTTTCCTCATCGTAAGCGTTGCAAACGATAGTGAGGAAAAGACGCTCAACGCCGAGTGACGGTTCAATAACATAAGGAATGTACTTGGAGTTGTCATCGGGGTCGAAATATTCAAGCGACTTGCCGCTTTCGTTCTGGTGCTGTGTGAGGTCGTAGTCGGTTCTGTCTGCGATGCCCCAAAGTTCGCCCCAGCCGAATGGAAACTTGTACTCGAAGTCAGTTGTTGCCTTGGAATAGAAGCAAAGCTCTTCGGGATCGTGGTCACGAAGACGGAGGTCTTCTTCCTTGATGCCGAGGCTGAGAAGCCAATCCTTGCAGTATTTTCTCCAGAAGCTGAACCATTCAAGGTCTGTGCCGGGCTTGCAGAAGAATTCAAGTTCCATCTGCTCGAATTCACGAACACGGAAGATGAAGTTACCGGGAGTGATCTCGTTTCTGAAAGATTTACCGATCTGACCAACGCCGAAAGGAACTTTCTTACGGGTCGTACGCTGGATATTTGCGAAGTTTACAAAGATACCCTGAGCTGTTTCAGGACGGAGGTAAATTTCAGACTTAGAATCCTCCGTAACGCCCTGGAAAGTCTTGAACATAAGGTTGAACTGACGGATATCTGTGAAGTCCTGCTTGCCGCAGACAGGGCACTTGATGCCCTTTTCCTTGATATAGTTAACGAGCTGTTCGTTAGACCAGCCGCCTGTGTTTGTTCCGTCGAAATCCTCGATGAGCTTGTCTGCACGGTGACGTGTCTTGCAGGCTTTGCAGTCCATAAGAGGGTCGGAGAAGCCGCCGAGGTGTCCCGAAGCGACCCATGTCTGAGGATTCATAAGTATAGCGGAGTCAAGTCCTACGTTGTAAGGGCTTTCCTGAACGAATTTCTTCCACCATGCTTTTTTGATGTTGTTCTTGAGCTCAACGCCGAGAGGGCCGTAGTCCCAAGTGTTTGCAAGACCGCCGTAAATTTCGGAGCCGGGGTAAACAAATCCTCTGCCCTTACAGAGCGCAACGATCTTGTCCATTGATTTTTCTGCCATTTTTATAAACCACCTTATCTTTATTTTTCACGTTGGAAAAATAAGTATTTCCTAAAAACTATCACTTATAATTATAGAATAAAACAGCAATAAAGTCAAGGCATTTGAACAAAAAAACAGAGCAGTTTCTCCATTTGAAAAACTGCTCTGTGTAAAAATTTTGACTTATGCCTGCTTTGCAGCAGCCTTTGGAGCGCCCTTGTGAGTGTCCTTTTTGCCCTCGAAGTATGACCAGAGTACAGATACAAGGCATACCGAAGAGTATGTGCCTGCGATCATACCAACCATAACAGGGAGTGAGAACGAGATAATGGAAGTTACACCGTAAACAGCAGCAACGATAGTAACTGCGAGCATTGCAACAACGGTCGTCAAGGAAGTGTTGATCGAACGTGTAAGGCTCTGATTGATGCTGAGGTTTACGTTTTCTTCTCTTGTCATCTTCTTGCCATAGAGCTTGGAGTTCTCACGGATTCTGTCGTAGATAACGATCGTGTTGTTGATCGAATAACCGAGGATCGTAAGAATAACTGCCATAAAGTTTGCGTTGATAGGCATACCGCAGACGATGAAAGTACCGTAAACGATGATACAGTCGTGAAGAAGTGCGATGATAGCACAGATACCTGCGAGCCAGCCGCCGATCTTCTTAAATCTAACAGCGATATAAATGATAAGCACGATAGAAGAAAGAATTACGGCAACGATACACTTAAGGAAGAATTCACGTCCCGAGGACGGTGAAACGTCCGATGATTCAACGAGGTCGATGTTGTTTTCAGCGTACTTTTCGGTAAGGCTGTTCGTAAGCTCAAACTGCTTGTCGGAAGAAAGTCCCGATGTTGAGGTGAGCGAAAGCTGAATGTTGCTCTTGCCCGAGGAGAAGTCAACGCCCGTTGTGTACTGCACGCCGATACCGCCGAGGATATCCTTAGCATCCTTTACAAAGCCGTCACAGTCGAGGTCACCGTCATAAACGTAGGTGATGATAGTACCGCCCTTGAACTGAATGTCAAGGTCAACGCCGAAAATAAATGTGGAGAGGATAGAGAATGCGACCAGCACAATTGAAATTGTGAAGAAAAGCTTTCTTTTTCCGATAAAATCAAAATTAAAAGTCTTATGCATTTTTCTTACCTCCGTAAAGAACAGGATTTCTCAGAGCTTTGAACTTTGAGAGGGAAGAGAGCATGAGTCTTGAGCAGAATACGCCGAAGAAAAGGTTGAGGATTACGCCCGAAACGAGTGTAAAGCCGAACGAGTAGATCGTACCTGCTGTTGATGGACCGAACATAAAGAATGCGAAGTGGAGGATCTTTGCAAATACGCTGTCGGGAGTGCCGAATGCGCCCATAAGTATGATAGCAACGAGTACCATTGTAACGTTGCCGTCGAGGATAGCGGAGAATGCAGACTTGAAGCCCGATTCAATAGCACCGTCAAGCGTTTTGCCCTTGTCAAGCTCTTCCTTGATACGTTCCGAGGTGATAACGTTTGCGTCAACGCCCATTCCGACTGCAAGGATGATACCTGCGATACCCGGGATAGTGAGGATAGAGCCGTTCATAAATCCGAAGTAGCCCGAAACGAATGCGAGTGTTCCTGCTACCTGACCTACAAGTGCAATAACAGCAACAGCACCGGGGAGTCGGTATATTGCAATGATATAAACTGCGATAAATGCGAATGCGATGATACCTGCAACTACCATTGCGTGGAGTGCGCCCGAACCAAGGCTCGGAGAAATTGTGGAGAAGCTTGCTGTTACGAGTTTGAACGGAAGTGCGCCGGAGTTGATCTTGTCTGCGAGAGCCTTTGAGCTTTCAGCGTCAAAGTTACCGCTGATCTGAGCCTTGCCGTCTGTGATAACTGCGCTTACTGTCGGATAGGAGATACAGGTATCGTCCATCCAAATAGAGATAACACCGTTTTCCTTGTAAAGCTTTGCTGTTGCTTCGGCAAACTTTTCCTTGCCCGAATCTGTAAGCGTAAGGCTTACAACGTACTGGTTGTCCTGGCTGTTGTATGCTCTGTAGGCTTCCTGAATATCCGAGCCTACGAGAATAACATTTTCAGCTGTGATGCCCGAAGGTGCGCCGAGTTCGTCAACCTCGTGACCCTCACGGAATGTAAGCTCAGCTGTTTCGCCGAGTTCCTTTACGGCTGCCTCGGGGTCGAAGTCGGTTTCGCCGTCTTTCCACGGGAATCTAACGATTATACGGCTGTTATCGTAGTCAATATAGCATTCATAGTCGGTGATACCGAGGTTTACCATTCTCTGTACGATAACTTCCTTTGCTGCGTCCATATTCGCATCGGTGGCTTCAACGTCCTCAGGTGGTGTGAATGTAACATCGACGCCGCCCTTGATGTCGATACCGAAACGGATATTATCCAATCCCTTGATGTGGACTGTTTTCATATCTCCGTAATATGTGCTGAATCCGAAGAAAACGGAAAGAGTGAAAAGCACTATCAGCAGTAATACAACGAAGAAGACAGGTTTTTTGACCTTTCTCACGTTTTAACCTCCTACATTGTCGGATAAAAACACTCCGACACAAATTATCGTTTAATTATAACATTTTCTTTGCAAAAAGTCAATGGCAAAAAGCACAAATTATATAAAAAAGCTGCCGTATCAAAACGACAGCCCCTTTGATTTATTTGTACATAACATTGATGAAGTCAAGAATTATCTGTGTGCTTTTTTCAAAGCCGTGTTCGCTTGTGTTGATGCAGAAATCATAGTTGCGCGCATTATCCCACTCACGTCCCGTGTGAGCCTTATAGTAGGCGCTGCGCTCGCGGTTGATCTTTTCTATCTGCTTTTCAGCCTCTTTCCTGTCAAAGCCAAGAACTTCCATAGTGTTCTTTATGCAGTTTTCCTTGTCTGCCCAGATGAAAAGGCGGAGAGTTCTTTCTCTGTCTCTGAGAACGAAGTCAGCGCATCTTCCGATGATGATGCAGGGGGATCTCTGCTCCGCAAGTTCCTTTATGACCTTTGCCTGATAGTTGAAGAGGTTTTCTTCCGAGGTGAAATTCGGACTGTCAGGCGAAGTTATATCACCGCTGTAGACCTTTGACTTCTTGAAAATGCTGTTTTTGGATTTTTCATCGGCAAGTCCGAAAAGATTTTCGTTGATGCCGCTCTGCTCGGAAGCAAGCTTTATAAGGTCTTTGTCGTAATAGGGGATACCGAGCTTTTCACTCAGCATTGTGCCGATCTTGTGACCGCCGCTGCCGAATTCTCTTGAAATTGTGATGACAAGATTGTTCATTTCATATCCTCCTTATTCGCCGAGATAAGCTTTTTTAACGGAATCATCGTTTATAAGGTCCTTAGCATCGCCCGAAAGAGTGATGTTTCCCGTTTCGAGAACGTAAGCGCGGTTTGCGATGGAAAGAGCCTTTTTAGCGTTCTGCTCAACGAGAAGAACCGTTGTTCCCGTGCTGTTTACCGACTGAATGATATCGAAAATCTCCGAAACATAGAGCGGAGAAAGACCCATTGACGGTTCGTCCATAAGAATGATTGACGGGTGGGACATAAGCGCTCTGCCCATTGCAAGCATCTGCTGTTCACCGCCCGAAAGAGTACCTGCGATCTGTGTGCGGCGCTCTTCAAGACGCGGAAAACGCTTGAAAACGGTGGAAAGCGTGTCCTCGATCTCTGCCTTATCTGTTCGTGTGTAGGCGCCGAGCATAAGATTTTCAAATACGGTAAGCTGCTGGAAAATACGTCTTCCCTCGGGGACGTGTGCCATTCCGAGACCGACTATCTTGTGCGCAGGCGTTTTTGTGAGGTTTACGCCGTTAAAGGTAACACTTCCCGAATGAGCGGGTACAAGACCCGTGATAGTGTGAAGTATCGTGGTCTTTCCTGCGCCGTTAGCACCGATGAGAGCGATGATCTCGCCCTGCTCAACATCGAAGGAAACACCTTTTATTGCGTGGATTGCGCCGTAATAGACCTCTAAGTTTTCAACGTGAAGCATTGACATAGGGTTTTCCTCCTTATTCTCCTAAATATGCGGTGATGACCTTCGGGTCGTTGAGAACATTGGTAGTAATGCCCTGAGCAAGCTCCTGACCGAAGTTGAGAACGGTAACTTCCTCACATATTCCCGAAACGAGTTTCATATCATGCTCGATAAGAAGGACAGTCATATCAAATTTTTCGATTATAAAGCGGATATTATCCATAAGCTCCGCTGTTTCGTTAGGGTTCATACCTGCGGCAGGTTCGTCAAGAAGCAGGAGCTTAGGATTTGTTGCAAGCGCACGGGCAATTTCAAGCTTTCTCTGCTTGCCGTAAGGAAGATTGGAGGAAAGCGTGTCCTTTTCGTCGTCAAGTTCAAAGACTTTGAGCAGTTCAAGTGCCTTTTCGTCCATCTCCTTTTCTTCCCTGAAATAACGGGGAAGACGGAGAACACCCTCAATTGCGGTATATTTTTTCTGATTGTGAAGTCCGACCTTAACATTGTCAAGAACTGACATATCCTTGAAAAGACGGATATTCTGGAAAGTACGGGCAATGCCGTGACGGTTGATCTGTGCAGGGGACTTGCCCGTGATGTTTTCACCGTCAAGGTAGATCGTGCCCGCTGTCGGCTTGTACACGCCTGTGAGCATATTGAACACGGTCGTTTTTCCTGCGCCGTTAGGACCGATAAGACCGTAAAGCTGATTCTTTTTTATCGTAAGATTAAGGTTGTCAACAGCTTTAAGACCGCCGAACTGGATCGCAAGATTTTTGATTTCGAGCATTGGTGCTGCTTCACTCATTTCGATTCACCTCCGACAGCCTTTACTTTATTTTTAAATCTTAACTTTTCAAAAACGGGGAGAGCCTTGATCTTTTCAAAGAGATCCTTGAAATAAGGAGCGTTCTTGAAGATCATCATTGCGATAAGAACGATAGCGTAGATGAGCATACGGTAATCCCCGACTTCACGGAATATTTCGGGAAGTGCATAGAGAACGATAGTTGCAATGATAGAACCTCTCATGCTGCCAAGTCCGCCGAGAACAACGAATACGAGAATGAGTATCGAAAGGTTGTAGTCGAACTTTTTCGGAGCAAGAACTGCGAGCGAGTGGGAGTAGAGAACACCTGCAACGCCTGCGATAGCCGCGGAAACAACGAAAGCAACAAGTCTGTACTTTGTAACGTTGATGCCGACCGACTGCGCAGCGATGTAGTTATCTCTGATAGCCATACAAGCACGGCCTGTTTTTGAATCAACGAGGTTCATTATAACGATAAGGCTTATCATAAGGACGATAACAACGATAACAAGCGTTGTGTCCTGCGGAGCTTTGATGCCCTGTGCGCCCTTGAAAATATCAACGGCAGTTGCAGCGTCCGTTCCCGAAACGGGTGAAGCGAACGAGAAGTGAAGTCCGTTCACATCTTTTACAAGGTAAATGTTATTGGAAATGCTTTTGATGATCTCACCGAAGCCAAGCGTAACGATAGCGAGGTAGTCGCCTCTGAGTCGGAGAACAGGGATACCGATGAGAACGCCGAATATCGCAGCGGCAATTCCGCCGATGATGATAGCAAGCGTTATTCTGAGCCATGAAACGGTCACAACGTCCTGAACAAGAATGGAGAATACGCCGCCGACATAAGCGCCGACACACATAAAGCCTGCATGACCGAGTGAAAGCTCACCGAGAATACCAACTGTGAGGTTGAGTGAGATCGAGAGGATTATGTAGATTCCGATAGGAATGAGCAAGCCGCTCAATTTGCTGCCGAGAATACCTGCTGAGGAAAGAAATCCGCATACAATGAAAAGTACAAGTACCATTCCGCAGGTTATAATGTTGTTTAAAGTAGTTTTTTTCATACCTGCGCCTCCTTATACCTTTTCGCTTATCTTTTTGCCCATGATTCCTGTAGGCTTAACGATGAGAACAACGATAAGTACAAGGAATACGATAGCATCGGAAAGCTGTGAAGAAATATAAGCCTTTGAAAGGTTTTCGATAATGCCGAGGAGGATACCTCCGATCATAGCGCCCGGAATACTTCCGATACCGCCGAAAACGGCTGCAACGAATGCCTTGATGCCTGGCATAGAACCCGTGTAAGGGCTGATCTGAGGATAAGACGAGCAGAGAAGTACGCTTGCAACGCCTGCGAGTGCAGAACCAATCGCGAATGTGAGCGAAATTGTTGCGTTAACGTTGATGCCCATGAGCTGTGCAGCTCCCTTATCCTCGGAAACAGCAAGCATAGCCTTTCCTGCCTTTGTCTTGTTGATGAAGAGTGTAAGGCATACCATGATAATGAGCGAAACAACGATAGAGATTATTGTTTCCATTGAAATAGTAACTCCGCCGATAGTAACGGGAGCAACGTTCTTTACAACAGAGGTGAAGCTCTGCGAAGCCGAGCCGAAAATGAGCAGGGCAACGTTCTGGAGCAAGTAGCTGACACCGATAGCAGTAATAAGTACAGCGAGCGGAGGAGCGCTTCTTAATGGCTTGTAAGCGACCTTTTCGATGACTATGCCAAGGACTGTGCAGACAACGATGCCGATAATGACTGAGAGCCATACAGGACACCAGGCGGTGGACATTGCGGTAAAGATAGTAAATCCTCCGACCATGATGATATCACCGTGGGCGAAATTAAGCATTTTTGCAATGCCGTAAACCATTGTATAACCCAGTGCGATAAGTGCGTAGATGCTTCCGAGGCTTATTCCGTTTACAAGGTAAGAAATGAAACTCATCATAAGAGCTTCAGCTCCTTTCTCTATATTTTATATTTCTGCTGCAAGTTAAAGCATTTTCGCCTTTGAAGATGCTTTAATTTACAGCAGCTTATCTATTATAACATATTTCTCATAAAATTGCAAATAAGGTCCGCACAAAATTTATACGGACCTTATGATGCAATATTAATTAACTTCTTAATTAAAGAGCAGCGTAAGAACCAGTCTTTGTGCCGTCTTCGTTTTCTGTGATAACGATCTCCATAGCCTTAGGATCCTTTGTAGGCTCACCGTCAGCAGACCATGTGATCGTACCTGTAACACCCTCAACTGTGATCTCTGTCATAGCAGTCTTAAGAGCGTCGCAGAGGTCGGAAGCGGAAATAGAAGCATCTGTGATGCCAGCCTTTTCCATAGCAGCCTTTACAGCGTAAACTGCATCGTAGCCGTCAGCAGCGAACTGGATCGGAACTTCGTTGTTGTAAGCAGCCTTGTAAGCTGTTGTGAAAGCAACTGTCTTTTCGTCCTTTGCGTCAGCAGCGAAAGGAGTAAGGAGCATTACGCCCTCAGCAATTGCAACATCGTCGCCGAGCTGATCGATAAGTCCGTCAAGACCGTCGCAGCCGAAGTACTTAACTGCAAGACCAGCCTTAGAAGCCTGCTGGAGGATAAGAGCTGCTTCCTGATAGTAGATAGGGAGGAAGAGAAGCTCTGCACCGGATTCCTGAACCTTCTGGATCTGTACGGAGAAGTCAGTCTTGGAGTCGGAAGTGAATGCTTCTGCAGCAACTACATCGATGTTCTGATTAGCAGCTTCTGCAGCGAACTTTTCGTAAATACCTGTTGAATAAACGTCGGAGCTGTCGTAAATTACAGCGACCTTGGAAGCAAGTCCGTTCTGAGCGATATACTGTGCGGAAGCAACACCCTGGTTAGGATCGTTGAAGCAGATACGGAATGCATTGTCGTTTGCAACGCAGTCAACAGCAGAACCGGAAGGTGTGAGCTGGAACATATTGTCCTTAACTGTTTCAGCGGCAACAGCGATGCAGGGGTTGGATGTAACTGTACCGATAAGGAGCTTCATATCCTTATCCTTAAGTGTGTTGTAAGCATTTACAGCCTTTTCTTCGTTATGCTCATCGTCCTGGAAGTTGAGCTCAAGCTTGATGCCGTTTACGCCGCCTGCTGCGTTGATCTCGTCAATAGCAAGCTGGATACCGTTCTTTACAGCGTTTCCGTAAACTGCAGCGCCGCCTGTTACAGGGCCGATACCGCCGATAACGAGTGTGCCTGTGAAGTCGCCGGAATCAGCAGTGCTTGCAGCGTCAGCTGTGCTGTTGTCGGTTGTTGTATCCTTGCTTGAACAGCCTGCAAGGAAGGCTACTGTCATGCAAGCAGCAAGGCTGAATGCAAGAATTTTCTTGGAAAATTTCATAATAAACTCCCTTTTCTCCGCCATATTTGATGTGTTATGCAAAGCCGCGCGGCGGTATGCGGCAAGGAGCGAGGGTCACTTAATTCAATTTTTCCCCGTTTCCTTTTACACTATATAAATGATACCTTTTTAAACCGCAAAAGTCAAGGTAAAAACAAGATGAAATTAACATATCATTTTGACGATATTTAGGCATTTTTAACATAAAAAGTGTGATTTATTGCTTGAAAAGGTCAATTGATGAATAATCATTAAACAAAACTTGCAGAAATCAGTTGTTCGTGTACATCTTTCTGACGATATCCTCTGTTTTCTTGCCGTAAATTGAAAAACCGAGCTCTTTTTCTTTCGTTGGGAGGAATGTGTACCAGTCCCACCAGAAGAAACCGCAGAACCAATCCTCGTTCCACATAGTTTTCATAGCGGATTCGTAGAAATTCGCCTGCTCGTCCTCATCGTAGGGGAGGTCGGGGTGTGTGAAGTCCCACGGCATTGATGAACAGCCGCTCGCGCTTCGGCAGCCTATCTCCATAAATATTATCCTCTTGCCAAGCTCGGCGGAAAGTGCCGCAAGGTCTTTCTTGTGATATTCCCAAGCCTTGCACATATCTTCGAGCGAAGCTCCTGCGCCGTTTGAAACGGGGTAATAAGCCGAAGTTCCGATATAATCAACAGCATCGAACCACTTGATGTTGCGTTCCTTGCCGTGATTTGCGTTGTAAACGAGTTCGCCGTGGTAGACCTTGCGAACCTGTGCGATGAGCGCGCGCCAGTGTTCTTCCTTGCGTTCCGTTCCGAGCATTTCACAGCCTATGCAAAGCATCTCGCAGCCCGTGTCTTCGGCAATTTCGGCATAGTGGCATATAAACGCCGTGTAGCAGGAGAACCATTCTTTCCAGTAGTCAACATCGCCCCAGTCAGCCTCGGGAAAGCCGATGTTTGCTCTCCAAGTTCCGTCAGCGCAGTTGAGGATAGGTTTAAGGCATATCTTCTGACCGAGAGATCTGAGTTTGTTTATAGCAAAAGTCAGTTCCTTGTCGGTCGAGTGCTTTCGGTAGTCGAAGCTGAACTTTGTCGAGTAAAAATGATCCTGCTCGATAGTCATTGCAAGGCATACCCAGTTCGTGCCGAGCGATGCAAGCTTTTCCATTGATTCAATGGCGCGTGGGTCGGTGAGCATACCCTTTCGTGCGTCAAATCCGTAAGTAAATCCTTTTATCTCCATAGTTTTATTCCTTTCATTCCTTGTTTTTCATTGCTTCCTCGCGTTCTTTCATCGAGAAAACACAGCCGCAGTAGTTCTGACGGTACATTCCAAAGCTTTCCGAAAGCTCCGTCGAGCGTTTGTAGCCGTTCTTTTTCTTGAAATCTGATGTAAGATATCGAACGCCGTATTTCTGAGCAAGTGCTTCGCCTATTTCGTTGAGCCAGTCAGCATTTTTGTACGGACTTATCGAAAGCGTTGTCGTGAAAAAGTCGAACCCGCGCTCCTTGGCGAGCTCAGCCGTCTGTTCAAGACGAAGCTTGTAGCAAGCGTAACAGCGTTCACCGCCCTCTTTGATGTGTTCAAGCCCTTTCACAGCGGCGTAAAATCGCTCGGACTGATAGCCGATCTCGGTAAAATCAACGGGATTTTTGAAATTCATAAGCGAAAGCAGACGTTTCTGCTCGGCGCTTCGCTTGTAGAATTCCTCTTCGGGGTAAATATTGGGGTTAAAATAGAATACCGTTATCGAAAAATAATTTGAGAGATATTCGAGAACGTAGCTTGAACAAGGTGCACAACAGCTTTGAAGAAGAAGCTTCGGCGGAGAATCAGGGTCTATACTATTTAAAATGTGTTCAAGTTCAAGCTGGTAATTTCGTTTCTGTGCCATTGTTATCCTTTCTTGGTTTTATCGCATTTTTGACCGCAGTTTCCCGAATAGGGACAGCCCGAGCAGCTTTTTCCGTTTTTACTGCTTTTTATCATATAAATCACAGCACAAACTGCTGCGAAACCTATCAGCGCAAGCGCTATCCAATCGGCAAGACCCATATAAACTCCTTTGAAGAAACAGAAAATATCTTAAACCACTGTAAAGTGAAATGCTTTTACAACGCGATTTTACGTCAATAAACCGCCAATATTGTAAACAGCGAATGAAACCACCCAAGCCACGCAGCACTGGAACAAACAGAGTGCAAATGCTGCCCAGCCGCTTCCAAGTTCACGCTTTGCAGCCGCAATTGCAGCAACGCATGGTGTATAAAGAAGTGTAAAGGCTAAGAAGCTTACAGCTGTAAGCGGCGTGAATACCGTTCCGAGAACTTCGCTGAGGTTTGAAATATTTGAACCCGTGAGAACGGCAAGAGTTGAAACCACCGATTCCTTTGCCGTGAAGCCTGAAATGAGGGCAGTGGAAACTCTCCAGTCACCGAAGCCGAGCGGTTTAAGTATCGGAGCTATCAACATTCCTATCGCAGCGAGAATACTGTCCGAACTGTCGGAAACAACGTTGAATTTGAGGTCAAATGTCTGGAAGAACCATATTATAATAGTCGCAACGAAAATAACGGTGAATGCTTTCTGCAGGAAATCCTTTGCCTTTTCCCACATCAGCATACCAACGCTTTTAGGTGACGGCAGACGGTAGTTCGGCAGTTCCATTACGAACGGAACGGGGTTTCCTCTGAACAGTGTTTTGTTCATAATAAGTCCGCAGAGGATACCGACGATTATTCCGCCGACATAGAGCGATATCATCACAAGCGCCTTGTACTTAACGAAGAAAGCCTGCGTGAAGACTGCGTAGATAGGCAGCTTCGCACTGCAGCTCATAAACGGGGTGAGGTATATCGTCATTTTGCGGTCACGCTCGGAGGAGAGCGTTCTTGTTGCCATTATCGCAGGAACGCTGCAGCCGAAGCCTATCAGCATCGGTACGAATGAACGTCCCGAAAGACCTATCTTTCGCAGAAGCTTATCCATAACGAACGCAACACGCGCCATATATCCGCTGTCTTCGAGCATCGAGAGGAAGAAGAACAGCACAACGATTATCGGCAGGAAGCTCAGAACGCTGCCAACGCCCGAGAAAATACCGTCGATTATAAGGCTGTGTACAACGGGGTTAAGTCCGTAAGCCGTCAGAACGGCATCAACAGCGCCCGTTACTTTATCTATGCCAAGGCTCAGAAGATCACTCAAAAATGAGCCGATAACATCGAACGTCAGCCAGAAGATGAGCAGCATAATAACGATGAAAACGGGGATAGCGAGGTATTTTCCCGTGAGGACTTTGTCTATCTTTACACTTCGTGCGTGTTCCTTGCTTTCGTGACATTTTACGACCGTGTCTGCGCAGACTTTTTCTATAAATGTGTATCGCATATCGGCAAGAGCGGCGTTGCGGTCAAGTCCCGTTTCCGATTCCATTTCGGAAACGCTGTGTTCGATCATATCGCGCTCGTTTTCGTTTATGCGAAGCTTTTCGATTATGTAGGGGTCTTGCTCGACAAGCTTGGTTGCGGCAAAACGCGGGGAGATGTCCGCAGCGGCGGCGTGGTCTTCAATAAGGTGCGTAACAGCGTGGATACATCTGTGAACCGCGCCGCTGCAAAAGTCTTTCTTTGTCGGGAGAAGCTTCTTCACGGCGGTTTCGTAAACGGTCTGTATAAGCTCGTCAACGCCCTCATTCTTGGCTGCACTTATCGCAACAACGGGAATTCCGAGGTTTGCCGAAAGCTTTTCAACATCGATAGTTCCGCCGTTGTTTCGCACTTCGTCCATCATATTCAGCGCAAGTACCGTCGGAATGTTCATTTCGAGAAGCTGGAGCGTGAGATAAAGGTTTCGCTCGATATTCGTTGCGTCAACGATGTTGATTATCGCATTCGGTTTCTGTTCAATGAGAAAATCACGGGTGACTATTTCTTCGTTCGTGTAAGGTCTGATCGAATAAATGCCCGGGAGGTCGACAACTTCGCAATCCTTTAATCCGCGAACGCTGCCCGATTTGCTGTCAACGGTAACGCCGGGGAAGTTTCCAACGTGCTGATTTGAACCCGTGAGCTGGTTGAAAAGCGTGGTCTTTCCGCAGTTCTGGTTTCCTGCAAGTGCAAATATCATACCGATGCCCCCTTATCATTTGTTTCGGGGATAATATCGATAAGTTTTGCATCGTCAAGGCGTATCGTAAGCTCGTATCCGCGCAGAAAAAGCTCAATTGGGTCGCCCATAGGAGCAACTTTGCGTATCATTACCTTAGTTTTGGGTATAAGTCCCATATCGAGCAGACGGCAGCGCAAAGCACCGTCGCCCCTTACGGCTGTTATCACCGCAGTTCCGCCCGTTTCAAGTTCGTTAAGCGTCATAAAATTTCCTCTTTCATAAACATAAGTTAGTTGGCTATAACTTTTATAAGTAAGCCTATTATAACTTTTTTCTGCGGTTTTGTCAATCGATTATTATACAAAATCATCGTGCGATTTGCTGTATTATCTAGAGCCTGTTCACATTAAAGTATTGCAATTTTTGTGAAAACATATTATAAT
>CALANW010000021.1 GCA_937926145.1 uncultured Ruminococcus sp.
GAACCTTACCTTAGCTATGATTTTTGATGCTATTTTAATGTGAACAGGCTCTAAAGGATAAATAATTATATTGTTATCATTGCAGTAACGGGTAAGAAGATCACGCTGTGTATCAATGCTTGCACTGTCTTTATCCATTATTCCGTCATCTTTGGAAAGTCTGAGATAAAGGGCTGCGGTATATACCATATTTGTGTTTGGCTGTTTCATAATGAAATTCCTCCTATAATTTCCGAACAGCCGTAATATATCATATTCATTATATCACGGCTGACCCGAAAAATCAATCTATATTTATAGGTATCATGCAGTTTTATTTATCTCTTTAAGTTTCTTCCGGACCTTTTCCTCTACGATCTTCTTAAATATTTTGGTATCTTTTTCAGTACCGATAAAATGCGGCACTACGATGATTTTCGTAGGCTTTTTCTCTTTCTTCTTATACATAAAATCGTCCTTTCTTTTGTCAGTTTTTGAATTGCTTAATACGTTCTGCATATAATATACCGAGATATTCCTCCTCCGTTTCTGTAAAATTTTCAATGCAAATTTAGCATCAAATTTATCATAAAATCAAGCTATGAATATTGACATATACTTATCTTTGAAGTATAATATATTTAGTGAAAGGAGTGCTGACTATGCCAAATATTATACCTATCTCAGATCTCAGAAACTATTCCTCCGTGCTTGATAATGTTGCTGTCGGTTCACCTGTGTATCTTACCAAAAACGGCAGAGGCTGCTATGCGATAATCGACATTTCGGAACAGGAAGAATACGAAAAAACAAGAGCCGCTTTACGCCTTATGTGCGAGCTTGAAAAGGGCAAACGCTCAGGCGAGGAACAGGGCTGGATCGACTCTTCCGATGTCCGCAAGCATTTCAGGGAGAAAACAGTATGAAAATGTCTGTAAGATTCTCTCCCGAAGCTCTCAATGACCTTGATGAAATATATGACTATATTTCAAACACATTGAACAGTCCTGTTGCCGCCGATAATACCATAAACAGGATACTTGACAAAACCGATCTGCTTGCAGATAATCCTGAAATCGGAACACAGCTGTTTTTTGAAAATGATCTCTACAGCGGTTACAGGTATATGGTTTCCGACAATTATCTTGCCTTTTACCGTATAGCCGAGAATTCGGTATATGTAGACAGAGTTACCTACGGCAAACGTGATTATATGAAGCTTCTTTTCAAATGATTTCCGCACCGGTTTTTCCGGTGCATTTTTATGTTCAAAATCACTTTTGACTTGACCGAAAACTGTAATCAACGGCAGTATGAATTCCTCTTTCTCCGAGCCGCCCTTTCCTGCTCCTCAACCCGTTTCTTTTCTTCTATCTTTGCATTGACCTTTTCCGCCCAATCAGCCATCTGCCGAACAACCTCCTTAAACTCCTTTTTAGGCGGTTTATTCAAGCTTGCTTCATAATCTGCAAGCTCTTTCTTTGCGGAATAAAGGTATCCTGCATAGTCATTGTCGATCTGACGAAGAAATGTGGTGTAATGTGCCGTAACAACTTTCTTTGCGGCAACCGCATTATCGTACTCACTCTGCATACCCGAAAGCTCCCTTTTCAGTACTTCCAGCTTCTTTGATACTTTGGCAAGATCATCTTTTGACTTTATATTTTTTTCAAAAAACGGCTTGTACAGCGATGCACGATTAAAAGCAGCTGAAGGATCGGAGCTGTAAAGCTCCAGAAACCTGTCCCCGTTTTCAAGGATATATTCACTTTCCGCAATTCGCTTCTGAATACTTTTGTACCTTGCAACAATCTCATCAGTATGTTCTGCTATCTTGTTGACGTGTGTTTCAAACTCCTGCTTGGAATGAATATTGTGATCGTGAATATAGTTCAGAAGCTCGCACGTTTTCAAAACTTCCCGATAAGTGACCCGATGATCTTCCTCCGGCTTTCGGTAAAGCATTATCTGTATCTGCCTTAAACAGAGGGCATACTCACGCTGTACACCCGTATATGTAAGTGTCTTATCAAGTGACATTTCTCGATTTTTGTTCTCAATACGGTACTGCAATTCTTCCAGACCATACCCGTCACCAAGCCTGAATGACCTTACAGCCCTGCTTCTTTTCAGCTCGGCAGGTTTTACCGATAAATATTTTCCCTGTCTGACTTCATATCCGCAGGAAATGAGCTGCCCTGCCAGATCGGCAATGTTTTTTACATTCTCCATAAGCACGATATGGTCAATATCATCACAGAGCTTCTGCTTCCAAGATGTATTGTTCTTTCGGGCAAGTCATTCAGTATATGTGATACTTCCACTGCGTTTCGGTTCTTTTATAACGTGAAGTCCGTATTTTCTCATCAGCTTATCGGAAATATCTCTGCACTCTTTCAAGGTCTTTTGATTATCTATCCAATGCCTGCCTTTCATATCATAAGCATTTACTGCAAAGTGGACGTGTATGTTGTCGGTGTCCGTGTGCGTTCCCATCAGAATCTGCATACTGTACCCAAAAACATTCCTTGCCCATTCCTCTCCAACATACAAAGCTTCCTCCGGAGTGACCTCGCCTTTTCTGAATGACATTACATAATGATGCATTTTTATCTTCTGCTTTCCGATTCCCACAGCTCTTTGGGAAAATTTCTGTCCCGAATAGCTGTCATAGCAAAGAGCCATTTCAAGATATGCGGAGTATGGGTCTTCGGAACAATTCAGCCCCTTGACCAATTCTGCTTTTTTCTCTTTTGTTTCTCCCACAACATATTTCAGAAGTGCAAGCGGCGATGCCTTTATTGATGAAATGTGTTTTATTACAGCCACGCTTCCGTCACTTCCTTAAAGACAGGCGTTCTGAGCTGATTATGCACATAATCCTCCAAAAGCTCTATGCCCTTTTCGGCTTCTTCCACATCTTTGAGATAAACAGCTTTTTCGGTATTGACATTTTTTGCAACGCTGTTGATATCAATGCAGGCTGAATTATCATCATAGGAAGCGTTCATAAGCATACTTTCCAAACGCATAATTTTTCCGCTGACAGCTTTTTCCCTTATGTAAGCAGCAGGATTCTTTCCGCTTTTCTTTGAAAGGAAAATCATCTTCTCCCATTCATCGGAATTGTACTTGACCTCCTTGCGGATCGTTCTTTTGGTTCTGCTCATTTTGTGGAATCACCTCCTTGTCAGTCAATGTTCAGAAGCTGATAATAGTAACGATTCAGAATGCGTCTGCAATTCTCAAAACGCTTTTTCAGCTCTTTCAGCTTTTCAAGATGTTCGGAGTTTGTTTTTTCGGCAGTCTTGATGATCATATCCAGATCGGTTCCGATGTGATTCACCTTTTTGAACGGAAGACACAGATCTTCCGCACGATAGTCTTTCCACATCTGATGAACCGACATATTTCTGATAAAAGCCGCAGGCTTCATTTTCAGAAATTTCGCACGTTTGCATACAACAGTCCATTCGTCCATACCGAAAAAAATATTTTTTCTTATTGTTCTTTTCAGAAATATCACTTCCTATCATTTTTCTATTTTTATCATTTATCGGGGTCTTAGGGGCATAAGTCCCTAACAATGCGTCAGCCGATGGCTGACCGAAAAAGGCGGTCTTTTTCTGTGCTTGTGCTAATCTACCAATACCTCTCTGTAAACCCAATTCAAGCAATGCGTTTACTTCTTCCCAAACAAGCCCGATGCGACTTTCTGCACAATGCTGATATTTGCATTATCCTCAAAAACATTAAAAAGTCTATCAAGTCTTTCTGCGAAAGCTTCAAAGTCTGATACCTTTTCCGTAAGCTCGGCAAGGCGTTTATCCTTTTCGGCAATTAGGGCGTTTTTCTCAATTATACACTGCTCCATTTTCTTCATAATGACCACATAATCATTGAACAGCTTATTTTTCATTTCAAGCTCGTGAGTAAGACCAACTATCTTCTTCTCCTTGCTGTCGGCAAGCTTCTTGTTCTCCCTGCTTTCAAATTTCACGATACTGAGTGAATTTTCCAACTCGGTATTTTTATTTATGAGCAAAGCATTGTCCTTGGTGGGTTTCAGAAAATCCTGTGCAAAACTGTCAAGCACTTTTCTGCCGTTTATTATGAAAACGTGATTTTTGAGTTCTTCCGAATGACGGTTTATTTTTGAATTTACCGACTGTCGAGAAACTTGCATTTTCTCGGCATACTCTTTTACAGTTATCATCTTTTCTTCGGATTCGTTCAAATTTACATCACCTCGCATTCGGTCAATCAGCTATCGCCAAACTTCATCTGCTCCGACTGATTCTGATGCCTGTTGATAAGTCTGTTTTTAAGGATTTCGAGAGCATTGCTGTTAGGAATTTCATTGAGAAATGCAATAAGCTCCTGTGTCAAGATTTTTTTCTCTCTGCAAATTTTCAAAAGCTCCTTGTTTTCAAGCTCTGCGATTTTGGCGTTGTTCTCCTAAATGCTTTTGTCGATAGCCTGTCCCTTATTTCTGTGGGCGGTTTTCTGTACCTGCAATTTCTCACGCTTTTCATAACATTCCTGAAGCTTTTCCGCATCGGTACGCTTGGGCTTTGCCGTCTTGATCTGAGTTTCCGCTGCACTGACAGCAGTAATATTTTCTTCATTCATCTGTCTGCCCTCCCATCAACATCAGTGATCTTGCTTTTCTCTCTGCTGTCCAGCCAATCGAAAAACTTATCCCTCTGAATAAACTTCCGACTGCCGATCTTCACAACAGGCACATCGTCACAATCAAGGATATTGTACGCCATAGTACGGGTGAAGCCCATTGTCTGAATGTCGTTTGCCGATAACATCATCGGCAGGGTTTCTCTGCTGTTCATTAGCAGCACCTCCGTTTTCTTTTTTCAGCTCTTGGGATTTTCCTTTGAGCTTGCTCCCATTATATATCAAAAATTCCGAAAATCGCCCTTTTGCCCGTATTATTTATGTTTCATAAAACTCATTACACTTATGCGTGCAAATATTGTATCAATGCAGATAATTCCGTACTTTATGTTGACGAAACGTGCAAAATGAGATATAATAAATACATAAAGTTTTATTGACCGAATTCATTTGATTTTCTATGAAAGGGGCGTATTTGTTATGATAGATCTGTTTGAGTGCTGTGCAGATATTGCTTCGGTGGGCATAATTGTTGATTTTACGGAAGATACGGAAACCTATATTGTCGGCTCTCCTGCGGATATTAAAGCTTGGGCATACGGCGGCTGTCCTCGGAAAGCTCCGAAAGGAATTATGCGGCACAGCAACAAACTTGGCAATCTCGTCAAAGATATAAACCGCCTTATGAAAGTAAAGCGTGAGCTGAATGAAATTATGGAACTGAGCAACAGGCTGTGCAATGCAGATGCTTTATGTGACGGAAGCTGTAATGCTGTACTGGAAGAATTGTCCGAATACTATGATGTATCCGAATACGCCAATATTGTTAAAAACTATATGATCTATTTTTTATTTGTTAAATTCAAGCTCTGTCAGCGTGATTTCCATAAAAAAATCGGGTTGTCCGTTAAGGGCAACCACGATCGTGCAGAAAAATATATTGACTTGTTCAAGGCGGACAGCGAGAAAATTTTCCGTCCGTTTATTACGGCAAGAGCAGACGATATGTTCAGCATTACAAAAGCTGTAAGATGTCAGACCGATATTTTTGACAGCAGTATTTACAAAATACATACCGATAACGGGAATATACGGCTATTTGTGGCAAATGATTCGTTCATCACTTTGCTTGATACCTATGTTGACATTATGTCCGATGCAGGGAGAATAGTTACCAACTGCGAAAGCTGCGGACAGCTTATGATTACCAATCGGTCAAATGCTTCTTTGACCTGCGGACGTTCGACCTGCAAGAAAGAGCGTTTATACAAGGCTAATGATGATTACAAGAAGCGTGCTATGAAAGACCCAATAAAGGAAGCATATCTCAATTTTGACAACAAGTGCAGAAGCTACCGCAAAAAGCTCTCCGGGTATCCCGAACTGCTTGAAAAATACAACAAGGCTTTTGACGAGCATAGAGAAAAGATACGGGCTGTCAAACGTGGACTGACTGTAAAAAGCGGCTCCGATGATATTGACCGCTATAACCGGATGTGCTTTGATGCTTGTCAGGATTTACAGGATCTCTCCAAACGGCTGAAATCAAAGCTGACATAAATTTTCTCATAAAATCTTCATTTGTAACTTGAATACAAATGAAAAAAGCTTCGGACATTTTGAGGAACGCCGAAGCTTTTATGTATTGCAAGAGGTTAAGAGACCTTATTCAGAAACAAGCACAGCTGAAATTGCCTTCAAAACAGCATTTATCTCTTTTTCATCATCTGAATTAATAGGGGCTTACTGAGTTCAAGACTGAATATTCCCATTATCGACTTTGCGTCAACAACATATCTTTCCAACACAATATCAAAATCACATTCAAAGGCGGTGACAGCATTTACAAAATTCTGACATCATTGATAGTGTCAAGCTTGACAGTTACTTTTTTCAAAAATCATCTCCCTATATGTTCAATTTTTTCGTACTTAACTTCAATTCCACTATGCGTATTGTGATGAGGACACTCTGTTCCCAAAACTCTAAGCCCTGCAAGGTCGGTTGCCTATCATAAATACTGACTGAATTCGATTTTTTCCTTGTTCGGTCCCTCAATGGTGAAAAACTTCACACCGTTTTCCCAGAACGGAAGAAAATGAATTGAATCCTTTGTATTATTCAAGCCGCTTTCGTTTACAAACTTGAATGCTTCATCAACAGACCTGACATTTAATGCAATATGGTCAACAGCTCCATAAGACATTGCAGCAGACCGATTCTCATATATCTCCAACGTCAGACCATTCAGATGCATAAACGCAACCTTTTCGTTTGCTTCGGCATTTATTGTACGGAGAACCGCTTCAAAGCCTAATGTTTTATAGAACTTTACTGTTTCTTCAATATCATTTGTAGGAATACCAATATGCTGTAAACCCGTAAAATTATCGGTTATATTCATAAACGTTCCTCTCCCAGCTTTTCACAAACTGCTTCCATATCAGGCATTGCAGGGATAGCGCCATAGCTTTCCACACACAGACTTGCAGTCGCATTTCCGAAATCAGCAAAGCTATATGCTTCGGATAATGTAACGTTTTCCGGAGTTTTTCCGCTCTTTGCAAGGCTGTATAAAAATCCTCCCCAGAATGCATCGCCTGCGCCTGTGGCATCAATAGCCTTGTTCTTAAAACCGCTTACGAGGGTTCCTCCCTCTGCGGTTCTCACATAAGCACCATTTTTTCCGAGAGTGACCGCCGCAATTTTCACTCCATGTGAGATCAGTTTTTCAGCAGCACGTTCATAGTCAGCTTCGCCTGTCAGAAGCTCTGTTTCTTCATCTGAAATTTTCATAATATCGGCATACTTTATTATGCTTCTCATCTGCTCCACCGCCTGAGCTTCGCTGTTCCATAGTGACGCTCTGTAATTGGGGTCATAAGAAATGATTATGCCGTTTTCCTTAGCCTTTTTGACTGCAAACATAGTTGCTCCTCTGCAAGGCTCATCGGTAAGCGATATGGAACCAATATGCAGTATTTTTACCGAAAGCAGTATATCAAGAGGAATATCAGCAACGTTAAGCATCTTATCGGCTCCGTGCTTTCTTGCAAACGAAAATTCACGTTCACCGTCAGGCTTTACATTTACGAAAGCCAGAGTTGTAAAATAATCGTCGCTGAGTATAAATCCATTGCTGTCAATTCCGCATTTATCCAAGGTATCTTTAAGGAATCTTCCGTGCATATCATTTCCTGCTTTTCCTATAAAAGCGACCTTGGCTCCAAGCTTTGCAGCAGCTGCGGCAACGTTTGCCGGAGCACCTCCTGCATTTTGTGCGAACAATCTTTGTCCCTGTGAATTTACTCCTTGCATCGTAAAATCAATGAGCATTTCACCTAAAGCAGCTATATCACGCATTTTCCATACTCCTTTCCTTTATTTCCGATACAATTTTATTGTAGGATTTTTTATTGAGCTTATAGAAGAAAAGTACAATAGCAGTAACGATCCAGAGTATTCCGGGGATAGTCGAGAAGCTGTGCTTCATTATAGAAAGAACTGTTTCATTCTGCGTGATGTTAGCTTCAAAGCCTGCTGCTCCGAGAGCGGCAGCAAGTACCGATGTACCTATTGCCATTCCTATCTTATTTCCGAGAGAAATAAACGCATACTGAAATCCGTCGTTTCTGATGCCCGTTTTCCATTCGCCGTATTCAACACAGTCGGGAATTATTGCGTATATAGCAGTATTAAAGCCTGCAAAGAAGAACTGTGTAAGTCCCGAGCAGATATAAAACGCTGCCGGTGAACTTACGGGACTGAACAGATATAACGAGATCATACATACTCCCGTGCCGAGAGCAAGAATGGAAGCCGCTCTGCCTTTATTGCCCGTCCATTTGAAAATTATAGGGAAAAGTCCTGCACCTATTATTGAAGGTATAATTATTGCCATTGAATATTTGGTAAAAAACGCTTCGCTTCCTTCAACATACTTGAAATAATAAAGTGCATCTGCATTTCTTCCGTAAAGAGTTACACCGAACAGAAACTGTCCGAGAAGTGCAAGAAGATAAGGCTTGTTCTGTATAACGGTTTTCAGCTGCAGCTTCAAATGGATTTTTTTCTTTTCCGGAACTGTTACCGCCTCTTTAGTCTTGGCAAAGCAGAAAATATGACAAAGTGCAAAAATGATACCGTAAACAACCGCAACAAGGAGATAACCCTGTTTGTCATTTCCGCCGCCCAGCTTTGAAATAAGCGGAAGAGTAATGATATTGATAATTCCAATGGCTATCATTGCGCTTACCGAACGGAACGTATTGATTTTTGCACGTTCCTCGATGTTCTGAGTCATAGCACCGCACAGCGTTCCGTATGGTATATTTACACAGGTATATCCAAGAACAAGTATGCAGTATGTAACCGACATATAAATTATCTTTGCAGTATTGCTCCAATCGGGATGTGCCCAGAATGTTGCCATAAGCACTATAGCAGTAATGGGTGCGGCAATGAGAAGCCAGGGTCTGTAACGTCCCCATCTGCTCTTTGTTCTGTCAGTAAGACCTCCGACGATAGGATCGTTTATAGCGTCCCAGAATCGTGAGAAAAGCATCAGTCCCGCAACTGCGCTCATACTGATTTCAAAGACGTCGCTGTAAAAGATCATCAGGAAATTTCCTACGAACATCCAGCTGAAATTACAGCCTACATCACCCATACCGTATGCAAATTTGCTTATAAAAGGCAGCTTGATATCAGTATTATCTTTCACGCCGCACACCTCCATTTTTTATTCCTGAACGTCAATTATTACTTTCATTGTGGATTCTCTGTTTGCATCAATGTACTTGTAAGCTTCGTTATAATCCTTAAACGCAAAATTCTTTGAAATAAGAGGTTTTAATGAAACCTTGCCCTCGTTTACAAGCCTGATAGCTTCGATATAATCCTCATTGCGGTACATCATTGATGTATTAAGGTCAAGCTCGTGGTCATTGAGAACCGCAAGGTCGATCTCGCCCATTCCGGCAAATACAGCAACAAGTATTATTGTGCTGCCCTTTCTTGCATACTTGATAGCCTGTCCCATTGTAATATTGTTTCCTGCGCAGTCATAAATAATATCAGCCTTATCGGGACCGAAATTCTCGACCATTGCTTCGCCGAAATCCTTGTTTTTGGTATTGATGCAGAAATCAATTCCACATTCCTTTGCTTTTTCAAGGCGAAGATCGCTGACATCGGTTATCATAACGCTTTCGGCTCCCATTCCCTTTGCAGTCTGTGCAACAAGGATACCGATGGGACCTGCACCCAGAACAGCTATCTTCATACCCTTTACATCACCTGCACGTCTTACTGCGTGAACTGCGACTGCAAGAGGTTCGATCATTGCACCCTCATCGAATGACATATCTTCGGGAAGAGGAGTAACCTTGGCTGCATCAACAGCAAAAAAATGAGAAGCTGTTCCTGTTGTCTGGAAGCCCATTACTTTAAGTTCCTCGCAGAGGTTATACTTTCCATGACGGCAGGGATAACATTTTCCGCAAACAACCTGCGGCTGTATGGTTACCTTCTGACCGCATGTAAAGCCGGTTACATTTTTTCCAAGCTTAACGATAATTCCCGAAACCTCGTGTCCCTGTGTAACGGGATAGGAAGTAAAGGGGTGCTTGCCGTGGTAAACGTGGATATCAGAGCCGCATACTCCGATCTTCATAATTTTGATAAGAACCTGCTCATCGGTGATCTCGGGGATCTCCACTTCTCTGAATTCAATAACGCCGGGGGCAGTCATAACCTGCTGTAACATAATATCGCTCTCCTTTATAATTCTTATTGGCTTCATTACTTAGCTTTAATAAAACGTTTTATTAAAGTCTATACATATTATGCCATATTAAATTGTATTTGTCAATAGCATTTGTACATATTTGTTTGATTACACAAACAAATATTACATAATATATACAAATGTACCAAACGAAACACCGTATGCTCAAGTTTTCCGAGCATACGGTGTTTTCATTATATATTATCAAAAAATCGTTCTGTAAAGTGCATCGCTGCACCTGTTGCCGATGCTTCCTTTTCATATCGGCAGTTTTTTAAATACAGCGTATCATTTTCAAACATATTGTAGTTGACCACACGCTTTCCAAGCTCCTGCATATATTGCCTCAGATAGCCTCCCACATATCCTCCCAGCATTATATCGCAGTCAAAGGTCATTCTGAGATTGCTGATAATTACTGCAAGATCATCAAGATAATCCTCCCAGACCTTTCTAATTTTTTCATCGCCATTTTGCAGACCGGTAAAAAAGTCTTCTAATGACGAAGCGTGTTTTTCAAGCACTCTTGCCGAACAGTATGCATCGGCACAGCCTTTTTTGCCGCAGTAACAGGTCTTTCCGGCACGCTCAATAATAATATGTCCGAACTCTGCACTGCGATAATTATCTCCCCCATATATGGAGCTGTTGATATATATCGAGCCGCCTACGCTGTTGCTGAGAGAAAGATATATCATATCACCCTCAATGTACCTCATTTCCGCAAAAAGTGCGCTGTTTGCATCATTTTCAAATTCAACGCTGTACGGTATCATCTGACTGAGGATTTTCAGACTAACATTGTTTTGACCAAGAATGTGTGAACGGAGCAATATCTCGTTTTCCTTGTCAATTATGCCGGGAAGAGAAATTCCCACGCCAAGAAGAACAGACCTGTCCGCCTTTGCTTCATCGAGAGCAAGCTCAAGGTTTTGAGCAACAAATTCATAATACTCATTTGAATTGGAGTATTCCGCCTTAATACGTTTTTTTAATAGCAGATGTCCGCAAAGGTCTATTACTACATAGCTTATATGATTTGCGGTAATGTCTATCCCTGCTGCTATCCTGTACATCGGCGTAATAGATAAAACGGCTGATTTTCTGCCACCCGTAGATTTGTTTTTGCCTACCTCGCTCACAAGTCCCATTGCTGACAGCTCTTTTATCCCTTGGAGAACGGTCGGCAAACTAAGACCAAGCTCTGCTGCAATCTCAGGCTTTGAGGTTTCCGATTTTTTATAGATATATCGGGCAATTTTTGTTCTGTTAATGCTCTTATCAGCATTTTTGATCATTTCATATCGCCTTGCCTTTTCTCAAACATTTTATTAAAGCTTATATCATTTGTAAGAAAAAGTCAAGCGTTCTAAAGAATTTATAAAAAAAATCAGCTAAATAAACAGAACAGCCCAACTTAATTGCGGTGCTGTTCTGAATAATATACAGCATTGTAACATCGGTCGCCTGTCCGCCTCCTTACACAGTATAGGTATTCAGCTATATTTATACATACCGTTGATCCTCCTTGGAAAATAAACATTTTAACTATACCACATAAAAATTAAAATATGGAAGTAAAAAGCACGGATTTTTTACAGCACAGCGTCCAGATAATGGCATATCATGAGAATGGTGCACATTCACTGGGAATATTCAGAACTTGTCAACATAGAAAAAATATGGTATAATAAAAGCTATGAGATACACAAG
>CALANW010000022.1 GCA_937926145.1 uncultured Ruminococcus sp.
GTTGGTGCGAAAGTCTGACTTCAATTATAATTCCCGACAGCGTAACAAGTATTGGTGAAAGTGCTTTTTCATGTTGCCGAAGTCTGACTTCAATTATAATCCCCGACAGCGTCACAAGCATTGGCAATGAGGCATTTAGTTGGTGCGAAAGTCTGACTTCAATTATAATTCCCGACAGCGTAACAAGTATTGGCGAAGAAACATTTAAATATTGCAAAAGCCTAAAAAGAATAATTATTCCTGATGCGTTGAAAAAAGACCCACAATGGAGAGAATATAAGGTCGAAATATCAACTTGGTCAGAAGTAAGGGTTGCAGAAAAGCAGGAAGAAGAAAGAAGACGCCAGGAAGAGAGAAGACGTCAGGAAGAGGAAGAAAAAAGCAGAATACAGGCTCAAATGAAAGAATATCGAGAAAATGGAGTTTGTCAGCATTGTGGTGGGGAATTTAAAGGACTGTTTGTCAAGACCTGTTCTTCCTGTGGAATGAAAAAGGATTATTAAGAAAATGATATGAGAAAAAAGCTCTGTAATCTGTTGTTAGTTGGAGCCGGATATTTTTTGTCCGGCTCCGTTTTTGTTTGTCTGGGGGATTGGTTGGCGGATACCTAACACCGACAAATTATGAAACATAACCGCAACATCATCAAGCGGCATATCAAAATTCTCGGCATAGGTGCGAGCCTGTTCAAGGCAGAGCTTTGCTCGGGGAAAATCTTTTTTCTCAATAAAAAACGCACCCATACTGTTGTAAATATTGAAGCATAGAACAGCTTCACGATAACTGTCGGGGTAATCGTGAAGAATCGAAAGTGCCTGCGTCGAATATTCAATAGCAGTGTCAGCATCGTTTCCGTAAAGCATAGAGTATGATGCCTTGATGGTAAGATACACCGCCTTTGAAAGAACATCGGTTATTTGTGGGAGATACTCTTCCATCTGTGAAATGTATCGTTCCATGCGGTATGTATCCTCAAAAACTTCTGCATAGGGAGCGGCATTTGTAAGAAATTCAAAATATTTCGGAACATTGTCCTTGCCCGCAAATTCAACTATCCTGTCGGCAATCTCAAGGATAACCTCCTGACGCATATTGTTGATAGGCGTTTTCAGATGATGCTGATATTCCATATTGAGAGCGTCAATGAAATGACCGCAGTTATCCATATCGGGAGATAAGTCAAATGCCGCCGCTTCACCAATAAGAGGGTGAACAGTGATAAGATGATCCTCGTATCGAATCAGCCCTATCTCATCAACCTCATTGATAATGTCACAGTCGGTTGTGTTTGTGAGAAACTGAAAATATTTGTCGGAAATTCCTGCCACCGGAATAAGAGACAATAATCTCATTATATTCTGCTGTTCTTCCGAAAGAGCAAACAAACGGAACAGCTGACGGATATGCTCGGAATATCTTGCAGCATCGGCAGTCTTGCTTCTGCGTATCTTATCGCTTGCACCGATATTCACATGATTGTTCATAAGCATTTCAAGGATCTCATCGGGAGTGTGAGCACTCTTTTTCAGCAGACGGATAATCAGCTCACAGGCAAGAGTGTGGTCATGAGCTGCCGCAAATATTCTGTCCAGGGTATCATAGTTAATATCTGATAGACCAAACTTTTCGGCTATCTCAAATAGAGTGGTGCGGTCAATGTCAGCAAGCTCAAAAGTATCATAATCATCACCGAAATTGTTTCGGGTGGTGAATAAGATCTTGCAGCTGTAGGACAGCAGTTCATCAAGATATACATCTTCATGGGGGAGAATATCAAAATTATCAATTATGATGAGCGAATCGGTTTTCATAAGTTTCAGATATTCGCTGTGACGCTCAAAACGTGCAGCGATAGTTTCCTGTGGTACATCATCTTTGAATGAAATACCTGCAATGGTTGTCCGCAGATTGGATTCATATGTTAAGTAAAGAATGTTTTTGTATTCCTTCTTGTGTTCGGAAATGTATGTCCTCATAAATTCGCTCTTGCCAATTCCGCCAATACCATAAACAAATATTTTATCATGAGCTTTCAGCATTTCATCAAGTGCGGAAAGCTCTTTTTTTCTGCCCGAAAATGTTTTGCAAGGTTTGGGGACAGAAGAAATAATTCTTTCCGAAATGTCGGGAGAAGTATTCTTCTGAACGGAGTTGTGACCAAATGAATGTATGATAACATTTGCAAAAAAATGAGGAAGATCATCTGTATCTGAAAGAGTGTCCGCTTTCTTTTCTTCCGAGCAGCTGTCGCACTTAACCATATTTATAAAAGTATCACGAAGAGCGTACTTGTCCGAGATAAGCGGGATAATGTTTGTTTCAATATCATAAGCAAGTGCTTCGGGGTCCTGACAGTAATATTTTATGATGCCCGAATGAGCGTTCATCTTGCCTTGTTTGCGTTTATTGATGTCGCTCTTGTCCAATATGGCTGCTTCATCTTTGTGTGAAAGGTAATAGTTATCAAACAGCAATGAGTATATTTCAACCTGAGAAACACTGTCACCAGCAACTATACTGCCGCATATCTCGCTGAAAACTGCGGAAAAATCACAAGCTCCCATATATCCTCCAAAAATCAAAAAAATTACATCCACCCGACGACAACTTCGCATCAATTACAGAAGCATAAAATCGTGATATACTGTATTTGTTGGGAAACAGTACCGGTCACCGCGGGACCGGCAGAATCCGACAAATAAATCTATACTCATTATACCACAAGGAGGATGTATATGCAAGATTTTAACAATATTAAGATCATTGGAATTGACCATGGATACGGTAACATCAAGACAGCGAGCACAGTAACGCCCACAGGAGTTATCGTATCGGACACAGAGCCGACCTTTGACGGAAATATCCTTTTCTACAATGATAAGTATTACCGTTTCGGCGAGGGTCACAAGAGCTTTATCTCCGATAAAACGGAGGACGAGGATTTTTATGCGGCAACTCTTATGAGCATTGCAAGAGAGCTTTCAAGGGAAAACATTACTGAGGCAAATGTTCATATTGCCGCAGGACTTCCGCTCACATGGGTATCTGCACAGAAGGAGAATTTCAGGAACTATCTTCTTCGCAATGAAAATGTGGTGTTTGTTTACAACAAGCAGACATATGTTATCCATATCACAAGCTGCTCAATTCATCCACAGGGATATGCTGCGGTAGTGGACAGGCTCAGAGAAATGAGTGGTGTGAACATGGTTGCTGACATCGGCAACGGCACCATAAACATAATGTACATAACCGACCGTAAGCCTGTTGAGAGCAAGTGCTATACCGAGAAGATGGGCGTTAATCAGTGCATGATAAATGCGCAGAATGCTGTGATGAACAGCTTTGGTGCAAAGATCGACAGCAGTATCATCGAGAAGTTTTTCAGATATGGAAAGGCTGACATAAGCGAAAGATACAGAGATTGTATCGTATCGGAGATCAAGAAATATACTGAAAATGTTCTTGAAGTCCTCGAAAAGTATGAGTACAATTCAGATCTTATGAAGCTGTACATTACAGGCGGCGGCGCAAACATCATGAGAAATTTTGCGGATATGGACAAGTCAGGAGTAGCGTTTGTTGATGACATCTGTGCTGCTGCAAAGGGCTATGAGATCATTGCATCACAGGTTTTCAGAAGGAGAGCGTCATGAAGATCTGGAACAGCAATCTGCGTTTCAATATGGATAATCCCGTATATCGTGAGGCATATGATAACCTGCACGAAATGGACAGGACGAAATACAAAAGCTGCAATCATGTAATTGCGGTTGCGGTCAATGAGTACTTCAAGCGGCAGAGGCAGACTGAACATGATCCGTATTTTGAAACCAGGGAGCGTGAAGAAAGGTTTATTGCCGAAATAGTTGAAGCTGTTGGCAAGGCGGTCAGGGAGGCTATGCCGGGATTTATGGCAACGTACATTATGGAAAAGTCAAGGGGAAATGTGCCTGTTACACAGACAGTTGCGGAGATTTCCGATTCATCCGGCATTAGTGAAAGCTATGATGATATTGATTTCGATTTTGCAGGAGAATGATGCTGAAAATCTATTTTGATATGCTGGATTGAAGGAATTATTCTGTTGTATTTTTGACTGTTAGAATGTATTTGCGGACAAGGCTCCGAGAATATACCGAAAAATCTGAAATGTTCTGCCGATGATAAAAAGTCGGCAGAACATATGCGGATTTCAGTACATTCGCATAAAATACGGCGGCTGAAGTCGCAAAAGGTTTTCGCAGAGGCGAAAACAAATGGCAAGCATAGCTTGCCAAAACGCCCCAAAGGGGCGAAAGTATGAACCCGGAGGGTTCATAGCGAGGTACGTCAACCGGCTATCCAAAAGGAAGCCTGTTGACCGCCGCAAGCGGCGCCTCGCTCAGGGGAAGTGTCCCCCGAGACCCTCTCAAAAACGCCCAACGGCAAAGAAAAGGAGGGATACTGTGAATACACAGCATCCAAAGTCTGAAAAGCGCCGCCGCAATAAGCTGCTCATTATCAGACTGACCGACAGCGAACTGTCGGAATTTGAAAAGAAAATGCAGAAATCAAAACTCCGAGCCGATTTCATTATGGCTCTTGTACGGGACAAGCCTATCATTGTTCCTGAAGGCTTCAGAGAGCTGGCTGTGGAGCTTAAACGTGAGGGTAACAATTTCAATCAGTGCCTCCGTTTCATGCATGGCACCCAGACGGGTATTCCTGAGTGGACCATAAAAACGGCTGCGAACAATATGAATAACCTTTACAAGAAGATCGCTGATATGCTTGACGGTCTGAACATGGTGAACGAAAATGCCGATCTTTAAGGCTGCCGAAAACAAGAGGGGAGGTGGTAAGGGCGGTTTCAAGACCTCTCCCAAGCCAACGCTTGATTACATAACCCGTCCCGATAAGGCGGCTATTGTCTCATCATTCTATCTTGATGATGTGGATTATGCAATGCAGTTTGCAGATACAAAGAAAGTATGGAACAAGGCTCAGAGCAAAAGCAGCCGGAAGTATTATCATTTCATACATTCCTTTTCGACCTATGATGATATTACTCCCGAGCAGGCACATGAGCTTACGGAGAAACTATGCAGGCGGTCATTTCCTGATAGTGAGGTTGTTATCGCAACTCATACGGACACCGACCATGTGCATTGTCATATTGTAATAAACTCTGTAAATTTCACAGACGGAAAGATGCTGCAAATATCACCGAAAGCATATACGGCAATCAAAGATTTATCAAATCAGCTTGCAGCCGAACATGGAGTTTCCTCTGTGGATTTCCGTAAACCGTCAAGTGAGCCTGTTCGTCAAAGTCAGGCGGAAAGACAGATAATCTTGCGGGGAGGGACAAGCTGGAAACAGGAGCTTTGCGAGGTCATTGATTACGCAAAACAGAATTCCGCTGACATGGAGGAGTTTCAGAATATCCTTGCTCAGTACGGCATTGAAATCACAAGAAATACAGAAAAGACTATAGCGTATAAGCATCCGAAGAAAGCAAAGGCGATTCGTGGAGAAAAGCTTGGTCAGAACTTTATAAAGGAGGCAATTCTTAATGTCATTGAAGAACATAAACACCGGTCAACCGGTTTCGGATATGAAGAACCTGACGGTTCAGCAGACTTTGATTGGTCAGCAGGAATTGAAGATATACAGTCTTACTTCTCAGAACACTCAGCTGTTGGAGGAGAATATCAGTCTGAAAAAGAAACTGTCGGAGAAAGAGAATCAGACGAATACTATCGAGAGCTTGAAAGAGAAACTGAACGTCGCAGAAACTCAGCTTGGGAACGTTAAGAATGAGCTTGAAACGGAAAGAAAAAAGCCGCCTCGGTATGAATACAGGTATGAGGCTAAATGTTATAACTGTCATAAAAGTGAGTATGATAAAAAAATTGAAGAAACGAGGGAAAATAACTCGGCTGCTGTTGAGGACAGGAAAAAAGCAGCGGGGGAACTTGCAGAAGCAAAGAAACTGCGTGCTTATCATGAAGATGTGATCAACGAAAGGGTTAAGGAGATCGTTCATGACAAGACAAGGCTTGAAAGGTTTGATGACTACATCAGCTGTATTTGGTCGGGTGTGAATGTCTTGGTGTTTATTGTGCCTTTTCTCTATTCATTAGGTGTAACCATACTTGCTATTATACGCAGCAAGGAGTTACATTTAGATTTTGTAGAAGCAGTAAAAATGTTGGGGACGCTGCTTGTAAATGTCTTTTGTGGAGTCAAATCATTTATCTGTTGGGCTGGAGGATTTACATCAGGAATTAGCAGCGAAGGTTTCAGTATGATACTTTGGAGGATCATTGTGGTTGTTCTCACAATAATAATTGCTGCGTTAATTCTTGTATTAGTCGGAATTATAGGATATATTTTATTTGAATCTATCAAGGGGTGGATAAAGGGTAATTATAAGGAAATTCTGGCGGTTATTTTGACAGATCTGGGCTTGATTACTTTCTGTGGTGACCTGATAAAAAGAATACTTCCGTTCAATCTGATACTGCTGTTTTTTATCATTTTTGCAGCATATCCTGTGATAAAGTACATTATTCCAATGCTCATATATGTGATCGGTGAAAAATTTCAGAGAAAGGAGGGGTGATATGTCTGATAAGAAAATCGTTAAGGAATACAACGGCTGCGAGGTAACTATTACATTTGGAGGCAGAAATGACAGTGCTATGGAAGAAGCCAAGCGGCTGATACTTGAAAGCTATTTTGAGCGTATAAAGTATGTTCCCAGGATTGAAGAAACTGTTTCTGAGGATATTTCTTTGGCTTCATAATATGTTAAGGTGGCAGATTTCTTTGAGTTGTTTCAAGCAAATCCGCCATGCAAGATTTTTCAAAAAACTATTGACAAATGTCAGAATTTATGATATTACGCTTTAAAGCAGTGAAGTGTACAGTGAACAGAGAGAAAGGGCGTGTATAAATATGGAGGTTGCATATGCTTTATATCGTGTTTCTACAAAGAAACAGGTGGATAAGCAGAAGGATGATATTCCTATGCAGCGGGAGGCTTGCAGAGAATTTGCGCAGCGTATGGGCTGGCAGATCGGCAAGGAATTTCTTGAAAAGGGTGTATCGGGATTCAAGGTTTCTGCCGAAAATCGTGACGCTATTCAGGACTTGAAGAATGCTGCACTTGCGGGAGAATTTCAGATCTTGCTTGTATATATGTTTGACCGTATCGGCAGAATTGATGATGAAACGCCGTTTGTGGTTGAATGGTTTGTCAAGCATGGCATCAAGGTCTGGAGTGTGCAGGAGGGTGAGCAGCGATTTGAAAGCCATGTGGATAAGCTGATGAATTACATCCGTTTCTGGCATGCTTCGGGGGAGTCCGAAAAGACTTCCATGCGTATAAAGACAAGAATGCAGCAGCTTACGGCAGAGGGCAGTTATACGGGCGGACCTGTTCCCTTTGGGTACAAGCTTGTCAAGAACGGCAGGCTGAACAAGCGTGGAAAAGAAATATCTGACCTTGCCATTGATGAAAATGAGATCGAGTGGGTCAGGAAGATTTTTGAGCTTACGGTCGATGATGGTTACGGTTCTTATAGGGTGGCTTCATTCCTTAACGATAAAGGTGTCAGAACACACAACAGAGCCAAGTTTCAGAGTATTACTATTATTCGTATTCTGCGTAACAAGTTATATTGTGGTTACATAGTTTCGGGAGAAACAGTTTCGCCGCATATGCAGGAGTTGCAGATAATTGACAAGGATATGTTTGAAAGGGCACGGTACATTCTTGATCAGAGGTCAGCAGTCAATGATGCGGAACGTGAGATTGTTATGACTACCAAGGGCAGAGCAATGCTGTCGGGACTGATGTTTTGTGCACACTGTGGCTGCAGACTCACTTCAAATGTTTTTCGTGATACATACACTCGTGCAGACGGAACAACCAGGACAGGAGAATATCTCAGGTACATTTGCTATCACAAGAGCCGCAAGCTTTGCGAATGTGATGGGCAAGCACATACACTGCTGCAAAGGTTGATGAGGCTGTTTGCCGGGCGGTAATGGATATTTTCAGCAGTGTTACAGATGCTCCCGATGAAGTGGCACTCAAGAGAAAGTATGATAAGGAGATGTCGGGTCACAAGGCGAAAATCACTAAGCTCAATCTGGAGATCAAGCGTTACAGCACACAGCTTGAAAAACTTAATGCTGAGATTGCTGACAGCTTGACGGGTGACAGTGTTTACACTCCCGAACAGTTATCCACAGCGATAAATTCGGTGAATCAGAAGATTACCGATGCTAATGCTCAGCTTGAGACTATTCAGAATGAGATTGAAAATCAGAAAGCTGCGATGGAAAAGGTCAGACCAAATTATGACAGGTTTATAGGATGGGCAGGGAAGTTTGCTTCTGCGACCGTTGAACGCAAGAAGATGATTATTTCTCAGCTTGTGAAGCGTATTGAGATAAGCAAGGGGTACAAGATCAATATTGAGATGAATATGGATTATGAGCAGTTTTGCGAGGGGTGGGATGGGTTGAAGGAAGTTGTTATTGCTTAAAAATGTAGAGGTCAATATTATGATTATTTCAGATGAAACTTATGAGAGAACTCGTGCGGCGGTGGATGACATCAAATGTTGCTGTGAGATTGAAGATGATTATATGGAATGGGAGGATATTGTTGCATTTTCCGTAATGGCTTTTCCAGAGCCTTTGGACGAGGATCAGTTCAAAATGACTGTTGCGGCGTTCAAGGAATATGCCCCGGATATTGGGGATAATGATCCAAATTTTGCAAGTGGTATTCTGACAATGCTGGATAGGTGTCTTAGGATAGGTAAATTGATAAGTAGGTTTAACCCCAATTATTGGCCAAGTCTCCTTTTTTTATTGGCTTATGTTTATGTATATTCTGTTGGAGTGAAATCTGGAACGGTATTGAGTGAAATGAAAATTTTTATTGTTGAAATGAATTGATTTCGATGTGGCTATATGGTATAATAA
>CALANW010000023.1 GCA_937926145.1 uncultured Ruminococcus sp.
ATCAAATCATGGGGCGAGCTTAATACTATTAAGACTATCAACGGTGCTTCGCCGAGTAACGGCAATGTTGCGCTCACTCAGAGCGATATCCCGTCAGACGGGACAGCTTATCAGATGCCGTATTATGTGCAGAGCGGTACGCTGACGGTCGGCAAGAGTGCTCTCGACGGGATAGACATTACCTTTCCGCGGGCGTTTACGGCTGCGCCATTAGTGATATTCGGCACAGCTGTTAATCCGTCCTACGCTAAATTTCCAACAGCAGCAAGCTACAATAATCTGACTAATGAGGGATTTACGCTTGTTGCTGTTAGATTAGGCAGCGGTGGTGCAAGCACTATACCCGATGCCTCGCCCTGCGTTGTAAATTGGGTCGCACTCGGACCAGTGGAGGTGTAAAAATGATCAGGCAGATAAAAATCGATGATAACAATGTTGTACAGCTTTGCAGTATCGGCGGTATTATCGAGGGAGGTATTGACGTTGATGAGATACCCAATGATGTTTTGAAATGCCCGTCAAAATGGAAGTTTGAAAATGGAAAATTTCGTGCGAATGAAGCTTACATTGAGCCTGCTGAAGAGGAAGAACTTACAGTAAATGATCTTGCTCTTGCGGTGGCGGAGCTGGCAGAAACGTCAGCATCGGACAAGCTTGATGTAGAAATGGCTATTGCCGAATTGGCGGAGGTGATGATGAATGGCTAAACTTTACTACAACCTTATCAAGGCAAACAAGAAAACGCTTGACGATGTGCCGCTTAAATGGCGCGAGGAAGTCAGAAAGATGTTGGAGGCGGAAAATGAAAATAACTGATGCTTTGCTTACGCCGAATAAGTATTCCCGACCGCAGATACCGCTCAAAAGTGTGAAAAAGGTGGTTCTGCACTATGTAGGAAACCCAAACACATCGGCTATAGCGAATCGAAACTATTTTGAAAATCAGAAGAACGGTGGGAGATATGTTTCTTCGCACTATATTGTAGGCTTGTACGGTGAAATACTGCGATGTGTGCCTGAAAACGAGGTCGCTTACTGCTCAAATCAGGCGAACACATACAGCATCAGCATAGAGTGCTGTCACCCCGATGCTACGGGAAAATTTACAGATGCTACAACGGATTCGGCGGCTGAACTTTGCGCTTATCTGCTTAAAAAGTACGGTTTGTCCGTTGATGATCTTATACGGCATTATGATGTGACGGGAAAGCAGTGTCCGCTGTGGTTCGTGCCGACGAAATATCAGTCTGCTGATATTGCAAATGCGAGATGGGCTGGGTTCAAGGCGCTCGTTTCACAGAAAATGGGGTGTGATACTGCGCCCACAGCACATGGAACGTCCTTTAAAGTAAGGATTTTGGACGATGCGCTCAATGTCCGCAAATCAGCAGGTGTGGGATATCCAATTGTCGGCGTTATACACAAGGGCGAGGTTTACACCATTGTCGAAACAAAAGCGGTCAGCTCCGCAACTTGGGGCAAGCTGAAAAGTGGTCTTGGTTGGATAAATATCGGAACCAAGTATGTTAAACGAGTTTAGGAGGAATAAAAATGGACGCAGTAACAATTAAAAATTCGATTCTTTGTATTTTTGCTGCCGCAGGGAGCTGCATCGCAAACGCCCTCGGCGGCTGGGACAGCGCACTCAAAGTCCTTGTGGCTATGATGGTGGCTGACTATATAACGGGTGTGCTTGTCGCTCTGATATGGCATCGCTCCAACAAGACGGACAGCGGCACTTTATCGTCTAAAGCAGGGTTTAAGGGGCTTTGCAAGAAAGGCGTTATTATCCTTATCGTATGGCTTGCGGTCCTGCTTGATGATGCTATGGGTGCAAGCTATGTTCGCACGGCCGTGATACTGTTCTTCATCGGCAATGAGGGCTTGTCACTCTTCGAGAATGTCGGTCTTATGGGTGTGCCTTTTCCGAAATTCTTGCAAAAAGCTTTGCAGGCTTTGAGGGATAAGGGCGATAACGGCGGAGAAAGTGAATAAAAAGTACACACAATATTGAAAATAGCAAGGAAATTCCTAAGCTTTTGACATTAAAAAGGTACACACTAAAGTACACACTTTTTATTTTTCAGGACAGAAACAGGGACTTTTATCCTAAATAGACAGTCAAAAAAGCTCGATTTTACGTTATATACGAACTTGATTTATTATAAAAATCGGCTTGGATAGGTTCAAGTCCTGTTATCCGCACCAAGCTCACAAACCTCGCAGCTGCGTCAGTTGCGAGGTTTCTTTATTACTTTATCGCACAAAATCAAATGCACAAAAGGTCAGTAGTACGACAAAAGTACGACAAAAATCAAAAAAACTCCCCCGAATTTTTATTTTTCACAAACACCATAAGCAAGTTACGGTTTCGTGAGAAAAACAGTCGGGGGATATTATTATTTTAACATCAGACAACCGATATTTTTGAAGTGATAAGCAGCACAAAAAATCATTGTGCGGTGCAACTTATTCTTTGTGAATATAAACCCTCGATGTGTTTCCGTTATCCTCGATAATGCAGTATAACTCCCAGCCGTAACGCTCATAGAACGATGTGTGGTCGGTCAGAAGATAGAGCGTGTCCACGCCGTTTGCCTTCATATCGGCGCAGACGATATCCAACATCTTTCCTGCGATGCCATGACCTCGGCAGTCCTCCTCGGTGTCAACTGCGCAGACATTCGGTGCAAGATCCTTCCTCGGGTGGAAGTCATTCTCGAGAACGCCCATTCCGCCGATGATCCGCCCGTTTTCAAGTGCGAGATACCACTGCGGAACGGCTTTTTCACCGTGGATAGCTTCGTCCATACTTTCGAGATATGCTTCGGTCGGAATATGCCATTTTTCGCTGAACCACTCTGCTGCCTGCTGTATTAAGCTCGGGCGGTCGGTTATTTTTACAATATCATACTGCATTTTTACACCTTTTCCGAGCAGACCATAAGCTGTATGCCATTCTCCGACGTCGGTTTTCCGCTAAAGTCCGAATAGCTTTCGCAGACTTTCATTCCGAGCGTGGAAAATATCTTTTCGACCTCGCCGAGCGAATATAATCTTATCGGGTTGCCCTCGGTCATTTCGGGCTTGGTAAGCGGTTCGCCGTAGGGATAGTCGAGCTGACCGTAGAGAAGTATTCTCGTTTCGCCGTTCCACTCAAAGTTTGAAAGCGTGAGGCACTTTTCGCCCGAATCCCATAATTTGCACGGAAAATGGCTGTCGGCATAATCGGCGTTCATAATGTCCATAAAATGTCTGCCGCTGCTTTTCAACGCTCTTGAAACGGTCTTGAAAATTTTCAGATTTTCTTCATCATTTTCAAGATATCCGACTGCCCCGTCTGCCATATTCAGCACAGCGTCAAACTCATTTTCAAAGCCGACCTCCCGTATATCTGAGCAGATAAAACGTGTGTTGAGCTTCTCTTTTTCGGCTATTTTCTTCGCAAAATCAATATAGTCGGGCGTAATGTCAACTCCCGTTACATCGAACCCTCTCCGTGCAAGCTCCAGCGAATGTCTGCCGAAGCCGCAGGCAAGGTCAAGTATCTTAGCACCGCTTTTCAAACCGAGCTTTTCAACAAGAAAATCCACCTGACGGTTAGTGTCCTCGACCCAGGACTTGTCTTTGATATCGAGCGACCAAATTTTCTTATACCAATTACTTTCCATTGACTTCATTTTTATGCCCTCCTTTTAATAATACTAAACAGCAATAAAATACAGGAAAAAATCTGCGCCGAAATCACATATACTCAAGATTGTCGGCTTGATTTTTTCCAAATTTTAAATGTTGTTTAGTATAAAACGTAAAATTGATTATACAACAAAAATATCCGCATTTCAAGTCCCGGTTGACTGAAATGCGGATTTTTTTATTAGAGCCTGTTCACATTAAAATAGCATCAAAAATCATAGCTAAGGTAAGGTT
>CALANW010000024.1 GCA_937926145.1 uncultured Ruminococcus sp.
ATCCCCAAACATCTCCACAAATTGTGATTTGACGAGTAAATCAAGTTTTTCAAGGATAGTATTGCAAAGGTCTATTGCGTGGGTTACTTTATCGAGATTTGAAGATATTTCTTTCTGTTCTTCAAAAGATGGTAACATAAACTCAACTTCTTTTAACCATTTAAAATGCCGATTATATCCTGTATTAGGTATGTCTGCTGCACATAAACGGTAAAACAAATACTTTGTATTAACATCATTTCTTTTTGCCTTAATCAGTTTTACACCATCTGCCCCTAAAAAGCATGGCATATCCACATATTTCAATACACGAGTATGATCACCAAATATTATTGCAGGTACATTTTCATAAATTCCCTCTTTCTCGCACGTATATCCAGATATATATTCTTGACCTTGATCAAAAATAGGATACTCACCATACTTTTGATATTCGCTTGTTGGGATTTTTGTCCCTAATCTTGTAACATCATCAAATATATCAAGCAATTTACTCATCCAACAATCCCCCCAACTCCGACAACACATCGCCAAGCTCCTTATATAAGCCGTTAATATCTGCCATTATCTCACTTGTCGGAGGATATTCCACGGCAACATACTCGGTTTTCTTGTATTTATTGATTGAAAGGTCATAATCATTATCAACGATCTCCTGCTTCGGAACAAAAAAGCTCTGATTGGTGCGTTCTCTGTCCTTTTCACCGTCAGGATTGTGAAAACGTGCAATAATATCGGGGATATCATTTTCAGAAACCTCTGAACGCTTATCATCAAGTGAAAAGCCATCAGCTTTCATATCGTAGAACCAGACATTGTCCGTTCCTCCCGCATCTGTCTTGACAAATACAAGAACGGCTGTAGAAACACCCGCATAAGGCTTGAATACGCCGCTCGGCATCGAAATGACAGCTTTGAGCTGATGATTTTCGATAAGCTCCTTACGAATAGATTTATGAGCGTTTGATGAACCGAATAGCACGCCATCAGGAACGATGCAAGCACATCTGCCGCCCTTCTGTAAAAGGCGAAGAAACAGTGCAAGGAAAAGAAGCTCGGTTTTCTTTGTATTTGTAACTGCTTTTAGATTATCGTTTATGCTCTCTGCATCAACAGACCCCTTGAACGGCGGATTTGCCAAACATACCGTGAATTTTCCACTGACGTTATTCTGCTTTGAAACGCTGTCTTTATAGTCAATATCAGGATTTGCTATTGAATGAAGCATTAAGTTCATTGCAGAAATACGAAGCATAGTCTGGTCAGTATCATATCCGGAAAAAGTTTTTGAGCCGAAGTTTTCCCACTGTTCATCAGTCATTATATCCTCATAATGCTTTCTGATATACTCCGCTGCTGACACAAGAAAACCGGCTGTGCCGCAAGCAGGATCACATATTATATCATCGGGTGTAGGTGCGATAAGCTCGACCATCATTTCACGTATATGCTTTGGTGTGCGGAACTGACCATTCTGACCTGCCGCCGAAAGCTTACCAAGCATATATTCATAGAGATCACCCTGCATATCAAGATCAGCAATATCATGCTCATAAAGATCATCAAGACCTGTGATTATCTTCTGAAGCACTTGCGGATTCGGGATCACAAAAACGGCATTATCCATATAACGTGTGAATGCGGTCTGTCGGGTTTCATTGCTGTCATTGTCAGACAACTCGATAAGTTCGCCGTTTGCATCAAAATCAGGAAGTTTTCCGTATTTCATTTTCTTTACCGCAGGAAAAACACGCTGTGATATAAGCTCATATATCTCACGGGGATCTCTGTTCTTGAATTTGCTCCAGCGCATAGACTGACCTATCTCTGACTGCGGAAAGATACAGTCACCCTTTTCGCCTGTCATATTAGCAAATTCTTCCTGTTCTAGCTCCTTTTCGTCAAGCGAACGTATGAACATAAGGTATGTAAGCTGTTCAATTACGGTAAGCGGATTGGTTATTCCTCCTGCCCATATATCTGTCCAGATCTTGTCAATTTTATTTTTGATAACTCCCGTAACCATTATTTATCCTCCGTTAAATCATTTTCCCGTAAACAGAAAATCATAACTCAAATCAAACGCCTCAACGATTCGGTTAAGATCAGAGAAATTCAGTCCTCGTTTTGATGCATTGGGTACAGAACGGTTATATAGCCGTTCAATTTTCTTTCCTGCAAGCTTGATGCTTATAAGTTCTTCCTGCCCAATGTTGACTTTTTCAAGGTTATTCATAATAATATAAGATATTTTTACTTGTAAAACCTGATATCCTGCATTAGACGGCAGCTTGTTCATAACACCGAGCAGATAATCCTTCACGCCAATTTTGTCAATTATATCAACTGCTTGATCCTCGGTATTAAATTCCGTTTTGTCTAAAAGATAGTCAACACTGCAGCCCAGATATTCCGCTACAGCTTTAAGCTGAGCTTCACTCATACTCGTTCCATTTAGGAAACTTGCTATATTATCTGGGTGCGACTTAAATATCCAATATATCTTGCGAAATACATTTGCGTCATCAGGAATTTCCGCTTTAATATCAGCAGAACCAGGACGTTCATCAAGGAAATAGTCAACAGGTACTTGAAAATATTCTGAAAGTTTTTTTAGTGTATCAGAGTTTACGTTTGCTCCTGCTTCCCACCTTTTCAAATTTCCTGAACTTAATCCTAGTTCCTTTAGAATAGGAGATGGCTTGACATTTCTCTCCGCACACAATTCCATAAATTTGTCATAAAACACAAAAATCACTCCCTAAATATGTACATTACACAGAAAATGTTATATAATAAACTCAATAGTGCGTAATACGCCTTGACAATCTCACTAAAGTGAGATATAATAATTCCAGTAAGACACAAAGTGAGATTTGCGATTTACTATTTAAATTATATCACATTTTTAAGAAAATTACAAGGAGGAATTTGCATGAATTATACTATTACCCCGCCCAAATTCACGGGCAGAAATGTACCGCTTATGGAAATTGCACAGGCTACGGGCAAGAGTGCCCAGTTTCTCAGAGTAGGGCTTCAGCGTGGCATACTTAAGTTTGGATTTGCCTACAAAAACGACGGTTCCAGCGAATACAGCTATTATTGTCCCGACAAAAAGGTATGGGTAGAACTTGGCTATTTTGCGGAAGCAGTTTCTACAGGAACGGACGGTGAATGATCGCTATGATACTTGAAGAAAAAATGACCGCCCCGAACTCATCTGTTGGCGCAGATGCGGAGCAGTCAGGCAATAATACCAATACCATTATAACAGATACAAACGATAACTTCAATATCTGTGATGAAAGTTTTCGCCGTATGCAAATGAACTTCTTGCGTGAGCTTGATTCGTCCTACATAAAAACCGTATCTATGAGTGAACTTTATGAAAGAGTCTTTTACAGCAATCCGCCTATCATTGACGGCTTGCTGTACTCGGGAACGTATCTTTTTGTAGGAGCTCCAAAGCTTGGAAAAAGTTTCTTTATGGCACAGCTTGCATATCATGTCAGTACAGGAACACCGCTCTGGAACTATCCGGTTCGCAAAGGTACTGTTCTTTATCTTGCTCTCGAAGATGATTACCGCAGACTGCAAAGCCGATTATACAGAATGTTCGGAACGGAAAGCACAGATAGGTTATTCTTTGCAGTTTCTTCTCATCAGCTTGGTAAAGGATTGACCGAGCAATTGAGCGGATTCATAGCAGAGCATAAAGATACCGCACTTATTATAATAGATACTTTGCAGAAAGTGCGTGAAGCATCGGGTGAATCGTTTAGTTATGGAAACGATTATGATATTATTTCACAGCTTAAAAAATTTGCAGATGCAAATAAAATCTGCCTGCTGCTCGTTCATCACACACGCAAGCAGAAGTCGGACGATAACTTTGATATGATCTCGGGAACAAACGGACTTCTCGGAGCAGCAGATGGAGCGTTTCTTCTGCATAAGGAAAAACGAACTTCCGATAAAGCAGTGCTTGAGATTTCAGGACGTGACCAACAGGATCAGAAGCTTCACGTTGTTCGCAATCGTGAAACTCTTGCATGGGAGCTCGAAAAAGCAGAAACCGAACTTTGGAAAAGTCCGCCCGAACCGATATTGGAAAAGGTAGCGAAATTCATAAATATCAATAATCCCGAATGGCAGGGTTCCCCAACAGAATTAGTATCTGTACTTGGTATTGATATTAAGC
>CALANW010000025.1 GCA_937926145.1 uncultured Ruminococcus sp.
CGTAGGAAATTTAGTTTATGGTCGCGAAGAGAGAATTTGAGTGATCATTGACTATCGGAGTGGTGTGGAAACCCCGCGGCAGGTTCGCGCTGCGCTTCACTTCGTTTCGCTTTGTTTGCGTAGGAAATGGTTTATGGTCGCGAAGAGAGTTTACTATTGGAACGTAGGAAAGCCTTGCGGCAGATTTTGCTTGACAAATGGATATGTTTCGCGGATATGGTGTACTTTGATGAATCGATTATAATATTGTGAGGAAGTGTTTTTATGCGCTTTACCAAAATGCAGGGAATTGGCAATGACTATATCTATGTCAACTGCTTCGAGGAAAAGGTTGATGATCCCGAAAAGGTTTCAATCAAGGTCAGCGATCGTCATTTCGGCATCGGCGGTGACGGACTGGTGCTTATTATGCCGTCCGAAAAGGCTGATTTCCGAATGAGAATGTTCAACGCTGACGGTTCGGAGGGTATGATGTGCGGAAATGCGACGCGCTGCATCGGCAAATACGTTTATGACAACAAGCTGACGGACAAGACGGAGATAACGCTTGAAACTAAGAGCGGCATCAAGTATCTGACGCTTCACCCTGAGAATGGTGTTGTAAAGACGGTCGATGTTGACATGGGCGAGCCTATTCTTGTACCTAAGGATATCCCGATGTTAGCAAAGGGTGACAGCTTCATCAACAAGCCGATAGATGTTAACGGAAAGAGCGTGAACATTACGGCGGTATCTATGGGAAATCCTCATGCGGTTGTTTTCACGAGCAAAATTGACGGACTTGATCTTGAAAAGATAGGTCCTGATTATGAGAATGACCCTATCTTCCCGGAGCGTGTGAACACGGAATTCTGTGAGATAATCGATGGACACACTATTAAAATGCGAGTTTGGGAGCGTGGTTCGGGTGAAACTTGGGCTTGCGGAACGGGAGCTTGTGCGACTGCGACGGCGGCTGTGCTGAACGGTTTCTGCAAAAAGGACGAGCCGATAACGCTGAAGCTTCGCGGCGGTGATCTTACGATAACATATCGCAGTGACAACAACCACATTATAATGAGCGGCCCTGCCGAAACGGTTTTTGACGGCGAGATAAAGCTTTGATTTGAAAGGAAAGTGCTGAAAATGGCTTATATAAATGAAAATTTTTTGAAGCTCAAAGAAAATTATCTTTTTATCGATATTGCAAAGAAGCTCAATGCTTACCGTGAGGCTAATCCTGATAAGAAGCTTATCAGAATGGGTATTGGTGACGTAACAAGACCGCTTGCGCCGGTTGTTGTTGAGGCAATGAAAAAGGCTGCTGACGAAATGGGCAGACCCGAAACATTCCGCGGCTACGAGGACAGCGGCAAGGGTTATGATTTTCTTCGTGAAGCGATCTCGGGGTACTATAAGAATTCTATCGGTGCAGACGTTTCGCCCGAGGAAATTCTTATAAGCGACGGTGCGAAGAGCGACTGCGGAAACATTGTTGATATTTTCAGCAGCAAGAACAAGATCGTTATTACCGACCCTGCTTATCCTGTTTACGTTGACTCGAACACGATGAGCGGAAAAGAGATAATTTACGCTTCGTCCAATGAGGAGAACGGCTTTGCGGCAATGCCTGATGAGGACATTGACTGCGACATCATTTACCTTTGCTCGCCGAACAATCCGACGGGTTCGGTCTACACAAAGGAGCAGCTCAAGGTTTGGGTGGATTATGCAATCAGAAAGAATGCGATAATCATTTTCGACAGCGCTTACGAAGCATTTATCCGTGATAAGAGCCTTGTGAGAAGCATTTTCACGGTAGAGGGTGCAAGAAAATGCGCAATTGAGATATGCTCGCTTTCCAAGACGGCAGGCTTCACGGGAACGAGATGCGGCTACACGGTAATTCCTAAGGAACTTGAAGCTGTTACCGAATCGGGCGAAAGGGTCAACGTTGCGAAGATATGGTCAAGACGACAGGGAAGCAAGTTCAACGGCGTTTCCTATCCCGTTCAGAGGGCAGCTGAGGCTGTTTTCACCGAGGAGGGACAGAAGCAGACCCACGCCGACATTGACTATTATATGGAAAATGCGCGCATTATGAGCGAGACCTGCGAAGAGCTTGGGATCAAGTACACGGGCGGCAAGAACTCGCCGTACATTTGGCTGAAATGTCCGAACGGAATGGGCAGCTGGGAGTTTTTTGACTATCTTCTTCATGAAATTCAGGTTGTCGGAACTCCGGGCGAGGGCTTTGGTCCGAACGGCAAGGGTTGGTTCAGACTGACAGCTTTCGGCACAAAAGAAAACACTATTGAGGCAATGGAAAGACTAAAAAAGCTTTTGAAGAAGTAAAAAATTTTCCCACGGAGATAATTTCCGTGGGAATTTTTCATATTCCGATGTATTGTTCAAATTTATAGGTGTGCGTTTTGAAGTCAAAGCTTTCGATATAGGGAGAGCCGTTTTTATATATCCAGCGTTGTATATATGCAGGTTTTACGGCAAAAAGGCGTTCATTTTCAAGCGAAGTATAGGCATCGAACGAGCCTTTGAAGCATTCTTCAAAAACTTTGCAGAAGTCGGAATTTTTCAGCGGGTGACCTATCTCCTCGGCTTCGCCCTCGATCTGGATATTGTCTATACACAGGGCGACATTGCGGTTTTGTGTGAGCTGGCGGTACTTTCGGAAAGTATTATCCGTCTGAAAATAGAATATGCCGTTAATTTGGACGATGCACATCATTCGTGAGGAAACGATATTGTTTTCGGCTGTGGAAAGGACAGTTTTTCTGCCTTTTCCGAAATCATTCAGGAATGAGCGGTAATTTTCATCAAAGTTCATTTTGTATATCCTTTTTAGCTTTTTAAAATATTAAGCCGCCGCAAGCGAAATTCCTGCGGCGGCTTTGGCGTTTTTAATATGTACAATTAGAAATCAACATCTGTATCGTAGTAGCAGCACTTAAGAAGCTTTTCCATTTCTTCCTGTGACGGCTGACGTGGGTTCGAGCCTGTGCATGCATCGCCGATAGCGTTCTTTGCGATCTCGGGAAGTCTTTCTAGGAAGATGTTCTCGGGAACGAAGCCCTGCTCTGTCGGATAGCTGTCTGCGCCGTAATTCTTGATGCAGTGAGGAATTTTGAGCTTATCGTTCATTCCTCTGAGGAACTCTATGAGGAGCTTTACCTTTTCATCATCGTTTGCTCCGCCGAGGTGCATATAATCCGCAATTACGCCGTAACGCTTCTTAGCGGTCGGGTCTTTTGCGTTGAATGCGATAACTTTTGGGAGGTACATTGCGTTTGCTGCGCCGTGGATAATATGTGCGCCGTAGTCAGCGAATGCTGCGCCTGTTTTATGAGCCATTGAGTGAACGATGCCGAGGAGGGCGTTCGAGAATGCCATACCTGCGAGGCACTGGGCGTCGTGCATTCTGTCACGGGCAGCCATATCTCCGTTGTAAGAATCAACGAGGTCAGCTTGTATCATCTCGATAGCGTGGATAGCGAGAGGATCGGAATAGTTGCTGTTTGCGGTCGAAACGTAAGCCTCGACTGCGTGTGTGATGGCGTCCATACCTGTATGGGCAACAAGCTTCTGCGGCATTGTTTCAGCAAGGTCGGGGTCAACGATAGCAACATCGGGGGTTATCTCGAAATCGGCGATAGGGTACTTGATTCCCTTTGAATAGTCTGTAATGATGGAGAATGCGGTTACTTCGGTAGCCGTACCCGAGGTTGAAGAAATTGCACAGAATTTAGCTTTTTTACGAAGTTCAGGAATACCGAAAACCTTGCACATATCTTCAAATGTACAATCGGGGTATTCATACTTTATCCACATTGCCTTTGCAGCGTCGATAGGTGAGCCGCCGCCGATAGCAACGATCCAGTCAGGTCCGAAGTCGAGCATAGCCTGTGCGCCCTTCATAACGGTTTCAACGGAGGGGTCGGGTTCTACGCCCTCATAGAGAGCAACTTCCATACCTGCCTGCTTAAGGTAATCTTCGGCTTTCTGGAGGAATCCGAAACGCTTCATTGAACCTCCGCCGACAACGATCATTGCCTTTTTGCCCTTAAAAGTTTTAAGGTTCTCGATTGCGCCTTTTCCGAAATACAGATCTCTTGGTAACGTAAATCTTGCCATAACAAATTCCTCCAATTTTAAGTTAGATTTTAATGATAAGCATTAAGTTATATAAAGTGTAGAAAAAGTTTCCACAAAATATGGATTTTTTATACCTTTTCTATAAAACTATTATAACACAAAAGTTAGGCAAAGTGAAATGCTTTTATTGGAATATTATGTGCAGATTATGGAATAACACTTTTTTACGGTGAATTTTATTGTTTGCTTGACAAAAAAGAGAAAAAATGATACTATTAAGGCATATCGCACAGTTTTTACTTATATTTTATATGTATATATGGGAAAATCGGGAATATTCACGGTTTGATTGACAAAAAATTACGGAAGGAATGGCAAAAATATGAAATGTCCAAATTGCGGATTTGAAAATGAAGAGGGCGCTGCGTTCTGCGGCGGCTGCGGAGAAGATCTTTCTTCGGAAAATATAATGAATGCGCTTGATGAAAGTGCGAAACAGACAGATGCAAAGGCTGAAAAAAGGTCGGGCAAAAAGAAAAAGCGTAAAGAAAAGGCTGTTGACGGCGGAGATACGGCTGTAAAGAAGTCAAAGGTAAAACCAGTACTTATTACGGCAGCTGTTATTATAGTATTGGCGGCGGCTGCGATATTTGTGCTGATGAATATGCCGTCAGAGGGTGAAAAGGTACTGAAAAATGTACCGATCGGACGAAATCTTGCTTATGCAGAGGCGAAGACGGAAACAGACTTCACAAAAGTATCGAAATATGATGCTGTGAACAAGCTTGACGACTTTGACGATATTTGTGAGGGCAATCTTACGATAAAGATAGAGGGGGTAAGCTTCCCTGAATGGGCTATCTCGGTTTCGCTGGCGAATGATGAAACTATCGATTGTGTAACATATTATGATTTTTCACAGCTCCAAAAGAACTGGAAAGGTCATCACAGTTCAAAAAAGATAGAGCTTACGGCTGTTGAGTACGGAATGAAGCGTAAGGCTGTTGACAGGGCGCTTGGTTTTACGCCGTATTCTATTATAAAGGGAATCGACAACACGGTGACAAATGTTTACAGATACTATTACAGTGATGAAACGAGCGGAAACGATGTTGTATGCAATTATTGTGTTGTATTCAATGATGTTGACGAGAGTGTAAAGAATGTATATGTAAATGAATTGGACTATATTGGCTTTATGACATCGGTTGAATGATACTGTTTGTTTGATTTGCACATAAAGTGTGAAAAAAGTCGAAAAAAACCGAACAAAACATAGAACGCAGAAAAAACTATTGACAAAAGGGTCTAGA
>CALANW010000026.1 GCA_937926145.1 uncultured Ruminococcus sp.
GGCTTTATATCTCTCAACTTTTGTTGGGGATAACTTTATTATACGAGGAGAAAAAATTATGTCTGCCGAAAAAGAAAAAATACCGACCTGCTCCCATAGCTGCACAGACTGCGGCGTTCTCAACTGCCTTAAAAGAAACGGCAATTACCCCGAGTTCTGCCCGACAGCGGCTCTCACAGAGGAAGAAATAAACGAAGTCACCGACCTCTACATAAAGAACCGCACGAACCGCAAGATTGCTATTGCCTCCGCCGAAGTCGAGGGCGGTTTCTACGGAAAATACACCCGAGTAGAAGAGATAATCGAGTTCGCACACAAGATAGGCGCAAAGAAGATCGGCATTGCGACCTGCGTAGGTCTTATCGAGGAAAGCCGCATCTTCGCAAGGATCCTGAAGCTCAACGGCTTTGAAGTTTACGGCATTGGCTGTAAGGTCGGATCGGTGAACAAGACAGATATCGGTGTTGCCGAAGAATACACCTGCGTAACGGGCAAGGTAATGTGCAACCCTATCATGCAGGCAAAGCTCCTCAACAAGCAGAAGACCGACCTCAATGTTGTAGTCGGACTTTGCGTTGGTCACGACAGCCTTTTCTACAAATACGCAAACGGCATCACGACCACCCTTGTTACGAAAGACCGTGTTCTTGCTCACAACCCCGTTGGCGCACTTTATCAGGCAAGAGCTTACTATAAAAAGCTTCTGCTCGCTCCCGTCGGCGAAGAACCCGATTTCGGCGACAGCAAGGTTGGCAATATAAAGTAACTGCCAAAAAAGTAATAAAGAACGAAAGGAAACTTCAATGAAAAAGACCTTGTTCCGCTCGGGGATACTTCTTCTTTCCGCCGCAGCCGCAGAGATAGTCGCTGTCGCAGTCCCCGATTCATCTAAACATCAAGCCGCAAAGCACCCATACTTTGCGTGGCTCATAATCGCAGTTACCGCTGTATATTTCATCGCGGCACTCGCAAACCATTTCAGAAAGGGCGAAAAATCCGACAAGGACGCGCTTTTCTACAGAGCGCCTTTCCTCGCAGGAGTTTTTCTTGTGCTGAATATTTTAAACATTGTAACTGTCAAGACCGCACTTCTCCCGACGCTTTATTTTCCGTCCCTTGACCGTGTTTTCGGAACGCTTTTCGAGGACAGCGAGCTTATCTTAAAGTGCGTAGGCTACTCCTCGGGAATACTTTTGGCGGGCGTTTTCGGTGGACTTATCGTTGGCTTCCTTATGGGTGTAGGCATCGGTTTCAGCAACACTCTTAGCTACTGGATTAATCCGCTCGTCCGTATCCTCGGACCTATCCCCTCTACCGCTTGGATACCGATTTTTCTTCTCGTTTTCCCGACGGCAAGAGCCGCAAGTGCATTCATCATCGGCATTTCGGTATGGTTCCCGACAGTCGTTCTCACCTCGAGCGGCATTTCAAACGTAAAAAATTCCTACTTTGAAGTAGCATCAACGCTCGGCGCAAATCACTTTTGGAAAATTTTCAAGGTCGGCGTTCCTGCGGCAATGCCAAGCATCTTCCTCGGACTTTTCAACGGTATCTGCTCATCGTTCGTAACGCTTATGACAGCTGAAATGATCGGCGCAAAGTACGGTATGGGCTGGTACGTCAACTGGCAGAAAGAGATGATGTGCTACGCCAATGTTTACGCAGGACTTATCGTTATTGCGGTGCTTTTCTACCTTGTTATAACCATTCTTTTCAAGGTAAGAGATAAGGTACTGCTCTGGCAGAAGGGAGTTATCAAATGGTAGGAGCAATTGAATTCAAGGGCGTTAAGAAAAGCTTCAAGCGTCCCGACGGCGAGATAGTTCACGCTCTCAACGGCGTTGACTTAAAGATAGATCAGGGCGATTTTGTCTGCCTTATAGGTCCGTCAGGCTGCGGAAAATCAACGATGCTCCGCCTGCTTGCAGGACTTGACACTCCGACGGACGGCGCAGTTTTCCTTGACGGTGAAAAGATAACAAAACCAAATTATGACCGAGGACTTGTGTTCCAAGACCCGAACCTTTTCCCTTGGCTGAATATTTACGACAACATCTCGTTCGGACTCAAAGCAAGACATATTTTCAAAGAAAAGCGTGACACTGTAAAGGAGTTCGTTGACCTCGTCGGATTGAGCGGATTTGAAAAATCCTATCCGCATCAGCTTTCGGGAGGAATGTGCCAGAGAGCCTCACTCGCAAGGGCGCTCATCGGACACCCGAAGGCTCTGCTCCTTGACGAGCCGCTCGGCGCGCTCGACGCTTTCACCCGAATGAATATGCAGGACGAACTTCTTCGCATAAAAGCAGAGCAGAATATGACAATGGTAATGGTAACTCACGATGTTGACGAAGCCGTTTATCTCTCTAACAAGATAGTTGTTATGTCCCCACGTCCTGCCAAGATAGAGGAGGTTCTCGAAGTTCACCTTTCGAGTCCCCGTGACAGAAACAACCCCGAATTTATCCGTCTGCGAAATGAGATCCTCAAAATTCTCAACTTCGCAGGAAGAGAAAAAGACGTTGAATATACAATTTAAATCGGAGGAATATTATGAAATTCAGAAAAATCGCCGCACTTCTCGTTTCGGCGGCACTCGCATTATCTTTTACAGCCTGCTCGCAGAAAGACAGCGGCAGCGATGACGAATATGTACTCAAGATTGGCGAAGTTCAGGGCGCACTCTGCCATGCTCCGCTTCAGGTCGCAATGGAAAAAGGCTACTTTGACGAAGAGGGCATAAAATGGGAAAGAGTTGACTTCGGCGGCTCGGATATCCAGGCAGCTCTCGGCTCGGGAATGATTGACTGCGGCTTCGGACTTGTCGGAAAGTTCATTCAGCCTATCGAAAACGGACTCAACATGGTCATCACCTCGGGTATGCATACGGGCTGCACAAAGATACTTGTTCGTGCGGATTCGGGTATTGAAAGTCTTGCCGACTTAAAGGGAAAAACTATCGGCGTAAGCTCGCTCGCAAGCTCCGAAGCTATCACTGCGAAGCGCGCACTCAATGCCGCAGGCGTTGACATCTCCGCCGATTCGGGCGAAGTTTCATTCGCCGTTTACAGCACCACCGACCAGCCTGTTGCGCTCATCAACGGCGCAGTTGACGCTATTTCCACACCTGACCCCGTTGCAACGAACGCAGAAAATGAATACAGTCTGAAAGTTCTCCTCGACACAGCTTCGACCGAGCCTTATGCGAGCGAATACTGCTGCGTAAGCTTTGTTTCGTCCGAGCTTGCCGAGAAGCACCCCGACATTGCAGCCGCTTTCACAAGAGCAGTTCTCAAAGGCTCGGCATTTGTTGCCGCTAACCCCGAAGAGGCAGCAAAAATACAGATCGAGGGCGAATATGTCAGCGGTGACGCTTCCGCAAACGCAGAGATACTCAAAAGCTACAAGTACATTCCAAGCGTTCAGGGCGGCTACGATGCACTCGTAAACGTTGCGAACGACCTCCACGATATCGGTATCCTCAAACCGGAAACAGATGTTGACGCACTTATCGGTCGCTCGTTCAAATTCTTTGACGGCGTTCCCGACAGCTACAGCGCCGAGGGCGAAAACTTCGCCGAGGAAGAAGTTCACGCAGTAACGGCAAAGGCAAATAACGCAGAGTATCGGATGAATGACTGCTGCGGCTAATAAACCAAAAGCGTACACCTTTCAGCTTACGAAAGGTGTACGCTTTTTTATGACTTGATCGCTAAAAAATCCCATTCATATTACGTCGGCAATAAACGCTCGTCGCTTTGCTCCTCACGTTTATTTGCCGAGAGATAGTTGTTCCGAACATAAAGAATAAGCGCAATTCACATTTTATAGGTTTACAGACCGATTTATCACATTCTGTTTTACCTTTTTTGATGTGAATTGCGCTTTTTAACTTATAGATATTTCGCTATTGCAGCAGAACTTTTCGCTGTTAGTTTAAGAATTTCGCTCTCTGCGGAGAGCGACCAAAGGGCTTCCGCCCTCTGGACACCTGACGAGCTGTGCTCAGCTCGACCAGCTGCTTTTCATTTTTATGCACGTTTGTTCATCTTCCGCTTTCCTTTATCTCGCCCGAACGGTACGCCGCAAGAAGCTCACGAAGATCGCTTATCTGTTCAAGCAGTTCCTTGCCCTTGTCCGTATCGGAGATATTCGCACGGCGGTCAAGCTTTTCTACAAGGTGTATCGTCGGCGTATGCTCGCTTTCCCCTGCCACGAACGGTTTATGCTCGGCAAGGTTAAGGCTATGCGAATCGTAGATAAGTGTATAACCTGCGATGCCCGTTGCTTTCTGATATGCTTTCGAGATGCCGCCGTCGATCACGAACAGTCTGCCGTCTGCACGGACGGGACTTTCGCCGTTCTTAATCTTGACGGGAACGTGACCGTTTATGATATGACCGTGCAGAGGGTCAAGTCCGAACATTGCAAGTATCTGTCCGCAGACATCTGCCTGCTCGGAGAAGTGGTAATAGTCGTTATAATTTTCTTTCCAGAGTTCCTTATCATCGATGAAATAACGCTCGAAGAACGCCATTTTGTCCTTGCCGTAAAGCGGCGAACATGGTCCGCACCAGAGATACCAGAGGTAATCTGCGGCATAGTCCTTTTCCTCGCCCTCCTGCATAAAGTAGGCTTTGTTCGCTATCTCGTCAAGCTTATCGAGCATTTCTTTGCCCGAATACTGCTTGCCCTCGATATTTATGCTTTGCAGTTCGCCGTCTTTGCCGAGCGGGATACAGCCGTGGAAAAGCAGGTTTCCGTTTATTGTTTTATACATTGAGCCTTTGGAATAGAGAAAACGGATATGCTTATTCAAACGGTCGCTGTGCATAAACGAATACGCAAGAACAGTCATAAGCTCGTTTTCCTCATCGGTGAGTTCAAGCGGACGCTCGGGGTAGACTGTCGGGAAATTCGTATCAAGCAGCTTGTACTTCTTTCTGCCGATTTCAACGGTATTATCGGTAAAATCAGCCTTGCCGAAAACGCTGTGTTCAGCCATACCCCATTCGGGGTGACGTTCGATGAGCTGACCCTCAAGCTTGAGCTGGATTATCGTTATCGCCTTGTGCATCTTCGCAACAAGACCCGTATCAACTGGGTCATAGATATTGTCGTCAAGCGTTTGCGGTGCGAAAAGTGCGCAGTCATCGTCCTTGTAGGTCTCGCCTGCGAAAACGGCAAGCGCACGGAGGTTCAGACCGTAGCCGTCCTCCAGCACATCGAAGTTGTTGTAGCGCATCGAAATTCGTATAACGTTTGCAATAAGCGCCCAGTTGCCCGATGCCGCGCCCATCCACGAAATGTCGTGATTTCCCCACTGGATATCAACATCGTGTATCTTCATCAGCTCGTCCATGATTATATCCGCGCGAGCGCCTCGGTCGTAGATATCGCCGATTATATGCAGATTGTCTATCGCAAGCGATTGGATAAGCTCACATATCGACTTGATAAAGTGGTCGGCTATCTCGGTATCGAGGATAGTTTTGATTATTTCATCGTAATAATATTCCTTCACAACATCGTCAGTTACGTTGAGAAGCTCGTCAAGGATATAGACCATATCCTTCGGTGTGCGCTTGCGGACTCTTGAACGCGTGTACTTCGCCGAAACCGCTTCACAGACGAGAATGAGCCGATATATCGTTATTCTGTACCATTCATCGGTGAGCTTTTCTTGATGATAAAGCTCCTTTAATTTTTTATCGGGGTAATAAATGAGGAACGCAAGCTCCTCACGCTCCGCCGAAGATACGGTCTTGCCGAGCGTTATATCTATCTTATTTTTTATCATTCCCGATGCGCTTTTGAGCATATGCAGAAACGCTTCATATTCGCCGTGGATATCACTGAAAAAATACTCCGTTCCCTTTGGCAGGCTTCGTATCGCGGAGAGATTGACAATTTCGCTGACTGCGCTGTCGATAGTCGGGAACTTTTTTGCAAGCAGGGTAAGATATTTTTTGTCCATATTAAAAAATCCTTATGTAACACCAATACCGCACAAAGCAATTCGCTTTGTACGGTGTTGGAAAGTTTATAAAATTACTTTGAAAGGTCGCATTTTCTTACTGCGTCCCTTACCTTTAATACGAAGGTCGGCGAAACGGAAAGCTCGTCGATTCCCATTCGCAGGAACGTTTCGGTAAGGCTCGTGTCAGCCGCAAGCTCTCCGCAAATGCCTATCCAAGCGCCGTGCTTGTGAGCGTTTTCAGCCGACATTTCGATAAGGCGAAGAATAGCTTCGTGGTGAGTGTCGATGAACTGCTCAATATTGGCGTTCTGACGGTCGCAGGCGAGAGTGTACTGCGTGAGGTCGTTCGTGCCGACGCTGAAAAAGTCTACCATCGGCGCAAGCCTGTCGCTTATTATCGCAGCCGCAGGAGTTTCTATCATAATGCCAAGCTCCACATTGTCGGAGACCTCAACACCCTCCGATCTGAGCTGTTCCCTGACCTCGCCGCACATTGCAAGTATCTTCTCGACCTCGGAAACGCTCGTTATCATCGGGAACATTATTCCGAGATTGCCGTAAGCGGACGCTCTGTAAAGCGCACGGAGCTGTGTTCGGAAAATTTCGTGGCGTGTAAGACAAATTCTTATCGCACGGTAGCCGAGTGCAGGGTTTTCTTCCTTTTCCAGTCCGAAATAATCGACCTGCTTGTCTGCACCGATGTCGAGAGTTCGGATTATGACCTTTTTGCCTGCCATACTTTCAAGAACACGCTTGTAAGCAGCGAACTGCTGCTCCTCGGTCGGGTAATCGCTGCTTTCGAGATAGAGAAATTCGCTTCGGAACAAGCCTATTCCGCCTGCATCATTCGCAAGGACTGCACCGATGTTGTCAACGCTGCCGATGTTAGCGTAAATGTTGATCTTTCTGCCGTCAAGCGTAACATTTTCCTTGCCTTTGAGTTCCTGTAAGAGGTGCTTTTTCTCTTCGTCCTCTTTGCGCTTCTTTTCGAGCCTTGCAACAGTTTCCTCATCGGGGTCGATGAAAATTTCGCCCGTATAGCCGTCAACAGCGGCAAAAACTCCGCTCTTTACAGTGTTAAGAAGCTCCGTTCCCACGCCTATTACAGCAGGGATATTCATATTTCTTGCAAGAATAGCCGTGTGCGAATTGGACGAGCCGAAAGCCGTCACAAATGCGAGGACTTTATCCTTGTCGAGCTGAACGGTTTCGCTCGGTGCGAGATCGTCAGCGCAGATTATGACCTTTTCATCGGAAACAGCGTCCGAACCGCCCCCGTCCGAAAGACAGCTTATGATACGGTTGGAAATATCCTTAACATCAGCCGAACGAGCCTGCATATATGCATCGTCCATCGAAGCAAACATTTCCGAGAAGTTGTCCGCCGTTACTGCGACCGCATATTCGGCATTGACGGACTGCGTTTCGATAATGCTTGCGATAGACTCATTGTAGTCCTCGTCCTCTATCATCATCTGATGTATCTCAAAGATCTGCGCATTGGCTTCGCCGACCTCCTTGAGTGCCTTTTCGTAAATAGTGCGAAGCTGCTCTGTGGCTTTTTCCTTTGCCTTTTCAAGCCTTGCCTTTTCCGCTTCAATATCTTCGATGTGAGTTCTCTTGACCGATGCTTCTCTGCGAGTGAAAACGGAAATACGTCCGAGTGCGATAGCACCGTAAACTCCCTTGCCCTTTAAAGTTGTCATAGATAAGCTCCTCCCGTTGAACGGACGGCGGAACTGTCCGCCGCCCTTTTGTCAAAATCATTCGCCGAAACCGTCCTCGAACATCTTTACGAATTCATCAAGTACAGCCTGCTCATTGCCGCCCGAAATGGTCAGCTCAACGTCTGTGCCTTTTTTAATGCCTGCTGCCATTATCTGCATTACAGCCTTTGCCTTGATCTCCTTGCCGTTGGCTTTCATAACGATCTCGCTGTCGGGGTGTTCCTTTGCTGCCTTTGCGATCATTCCTGCGGGACGCATATGCATACCCTCTGCATTTACTACCGTTACAACCTTTGATACCATAGTTATTCTCTCCTTATAAAATATTTTTTATTCTTAAATGAATTGCTTGTTTTGAAAATTTACTTTGTTATCTTCTTTTTGAAAAGTCCGAGTAAAAGCATACCGATGACTGAACCTACAACGAGTGATACAAGATACATTACAGGGTTTCCGACTACGGGGAATACGAAGATGCCGCCGTGAGGTGCTCGAAGTGTGCAGCCGAATGCCATTGAAAGTCCTCCTGCCGCTGCCGCTCCGATGAAGCAGGCAGGGATAACTCTTGCAGGATCGGCAGCCGCATAAGGGATCGCGCCCTCTGTGATGAAGCTGAGTCCCATAATGTAGTTTACAGGACCATTCTTGCGTTCGTCCTCTGTGAATCTGTCCTTGAAGAATGTCGTTGCGAGTGCGATAGCGATCGGAGGAACCATACCACCGACCATTACAGCCGCCATTATGTCATAGTTGCCCGAAGCGATAGCCGCCGTGCCGAATACATAAGCCGCCTTGTTGAACGGGCCGCCCATATCTATCGACATCATTCCGCCGAGTACACAGCCGAGGAGGATTTTGCTCGAATTTCCCATATTGGAAAGGAAGTTTGAAAGTCCCTCATCGAGCATACCCATTATCGGGTTGACTGCGCACATCATTATTGCTACCATTGCAAGTCCGCCGAGAGGATAGATGAGAACGGGCTTTATTCCGTTGAGCGCTTTCGGCATCTTGTCACAAGCTTTTTCAAGCATAAGCGTGAGGAAACCGCCGATGAAGCCTGCAAGCAAAGCTCCGAGGAAGCCCGAGGGAACGTCACCTGCGGGTGAAGCGAACGTTGCGCCCGAAACAGCCATTGCGCCGCCTGCCATACCTACAAGAAGTCCCGGTCTGTCGGCAATGCTCTTGCCGATATAGCCTGCAAGGATAGGTATCATAAAGTTAAATGCGTAGCCGCCGATTGTCTTGAACCAAGCCGCAGCCGCAAGATGCGTACCGAAGTCGCTGTCCTGAGGTGCGCCGCCTATCGAGTCGATGAGGAATGCAAGCGCAATGAAAATACCGCCTGCAACGGTGAACGGGAGCATATTTGATACGCCGTTCATAAGGTGCTTGTAAAGCTTTCTTCCGAAGCTTTCATTTCCCGATGAGGACGAGCTTTCGGACTTTCCGCCCTCATGGTGATAGATCGGAACTTCACCGTATTCAGCACGGTTGATAAGCTCCTCGGGTATCTTTATTCCGTCCGATACCTTTGTGATGATAACTCTCTTTCCGTCAAATCGAGCCATTTCGACAGCCTTGTCAGCCGCAACGATAATGCCGTCGCAGTTTGCTATCTCCTCATCGGTGAGGATATTCTTCGCACCGCCTGAGCCGTTCGTTTCGACCTTTATCGAGATGCCAAGCTTCTCCCCTGCCTTTTCGAGAGCCTCGGCAGCCATATATGTGTGCGCGATTCCTGTCGGGCAAGCCGTTACCGCAAGGACTTTGTAGCCGTCAGCCGACTTGACTTCCGCTTTCGGTTCATCGGGGAACTTTTCGTTCTCCATATCGTCAATGACTTTGAGAAATTCGTCCTTGTCCTTTGCGGCAAGAAGCTTCGCACGGAAATCTTCGTCCATAAGGATTGTCATAAGCCGCGAAAGCACTTCAAGGTGAACGTCACCGTCATTTGGTGCTGCTATCATAAACAGGAGGTTGGAGGGTTCATCATCGAGCGCTTCGTAATCAACGCCCTCGGGAACTGTCATTGCCGCAAGTGACGGCGCTTTTACCGCTTCGCTCTTTGCGTGAGGTATCGCGATTCCCTCGCCGACAGCTGTTGAACCCTTTTCCTCACGGGCAAGAATACCCTTTTTGTATTCGTCCTTATCCGCAATATTTCCGCCCTTTACCTGAAGCTCCACGAGCATATCGATAGCTTCGCTCTTGTTCTTGGGCGAACCGCCGAGCATGATGCTTTCTTTGTTAAGCAGGTCAACTATTCTCATAATAAGTCCTCCTCATCAATTTTACGTCAACGATCAAAGCGTTTTTAAAAGTTCATCTATCTTTGCTTTTTCGGCAAGTCCGTCCGAGAAAGCTGTCGCACCGCCTGCCGCAGTTCCAAGCTTCAAAGCGTATTCGTAATCGCCCTTGAGCGAGCCTGCCGTGAAGCCTGCGACCATTGAATCGCCTGCGCCAACGGAGTTTTTGACCGTTCCCTTGCATACTCCGCAGCGGTGCATCTTTCCGTATTCGTCAATGAGCATCGCACCGTCGCCTGCCATTGAGATAAGCACATTCACCGCACCCATTCCCTGCAGTTTGCGGGCGTACTTTTCGATTTCTTCGTCCGTTTTGAGCTCAGCTCCGAACATTTCGCCAAGCTCGTGATTGTTCGGCTTTACAAGGAAAGGCTTGTATTTCAGCACGTTGAGGAGCAAGTCCTTAGTCGCATCGACCACGGTTTTGATGTTCCTGCCCGAGAGCCTTTCGAGAATTTTCTCATAGATATCGGACGGGAGTGAGGACGGTATGCTTCCTGCGAGGATAAGCGTGTCGCCGTCCGAAAGCTTGTCGAGCTTTTCAAACAGAGCGTTGATAGCGGCTTCGTCAATGTCAGGTCCCTGTCCGTTGAGTTCGGTTTCCTCGGTGGATTTTATCTTCACGTTGATTCGTGAATTTCCGTTTTTAAGGCGAACGAAATCTGCGTTAATGCCCATTTCGGAAAGTCCGTTTTCTATCGCTTCGCCCGTGAAGCCTGCCGTGAAGCCGAGTGCCTTTGAGTCGATGCCAAGCTCTCTCAATACTATTGAAACATTGATGCCCTTTCCGCCGAAGTACATTTCTTCCTTTTCGGAACGGTTCGTTGCGCCGAGCTTCATTTCGCCCGTATGAACAACATAGTCGATAGCAGGGTTGAAAGTTACTGTATAAACCATGTCACATTACCTCCTTGATATTTGCCTTTGAAAGATATTTTTTATCCTGAAGCTTGTCCGTGATTATATTCACCCTGCCAAGCTGTGTGAACGTTATTGCCGAAACCTGACCGAATTTGGAGTGGTCTGCAAGAATGTAAACTGTCTGGCTGTTCTGAACCGCCGCTGTCTTTACGCTCGCTTCGTTTCGGTCGGGGGTCGTAACGCCTGATGAAAGCGATATACCATTCGCGCCGATGAAGCATTTTGTAAAGTTGTAGCTTTGCAGACTGCTCACACATTCCGCTCCAACGATAGCTTCCGTTGTGACCTTTATCTCACCTGCGGGGATATAGACCTTGAAGCCTCTCTGCGCAAGCTTTTTCGCGTGTACGAACGCATTTGTTACAAATATCACGCTCTTGTCGGGGAGAAAATCTATCATCTTTTCGGTGGTCGTTCCTGCATCGATGAAAACCAAGTCGCCGTCATCGATGAGCGAAGCCGCATATCTCGCTATCGCCGTTTTTTCCTCGGTGAAAAGCTTTGATTTTGATTCAACGTCATTTTCCACCATACTGAACGAGCGGTCGTCAGCGGCTATCGCACCGCCGTGTACTTTTTTCAGCAGACCCTTTTCGTCAAGCTGCGTAAGGTCACGTCTGACGGTCGATTCGGACGCTCCAAGCTGCTCGCAAAGCTCCGTCATTGTGACGCTGCCGCTGCGCTTTACCTGCTCCAATATAAAAGCGTGTCTTTCTTCCGTAAGCATTTTCAGCACCTTCTTTTTGAATGTATTTGAACGTTTATGATTGTTTCTGCTATGATAATAACACAACTTAATTAGAAAATCAATAGTTTTCAGTCAAAAACATTCAAAAAGCTCTATTTTTGTATATTTGTATAAGTACAAACCGTTTTCATTGTGCATTATAACAATATATATTGCACAATTTCACATCAAACTATACATTTCGCATACCGCAAACATTATTTTCATAGCACCAAAAGTTTTCAAAGCACCATAAACGTTCATTTTCATTCAATCTATGCCGATAAGATTTTATCCGACAGATATAACGTGCGTAATTATCGTCTTTTTTCAGCGCATCATTTTACAAAATCAGATTTTTACACTCTTCAAACGGCCAAAAGACTGCAAATACTATTTAACATCACGGTATTTCAACGAGTAAATAAATAGTGAGTTTTTGATGTGAATATATTTCTAATTGCTATATTTTACCGTAGGGGACGGGTCGCCAGTCTCGTTTTTTTGAACGATATTGGTGACTGCAGGACGGGAAACCCGCCCCCTACAATGATTTGTAAATAGTTTGATAAAAATCAGTTCACTTGTTGAAATACCGTGTATTTAATATACATTTTAATTGACAAATAACTTCTTTAGTGATATAATTATTTTGCAAAATTGCGAAAACATTAATTCGGAGGTGAATAAAGTGGCAAACGGCGATAGCTGCGGGTCAAACGGGCGATCATACAGATATTTTCATACAGCTGATGCGGCTCGCTTTGCGCTGCCATTTTATTCGCTGTAAATAACGATACCTGCCCGTATATGACCTGTACTGACTGTCATATACGGTTTTTTTATGCCCCGATGTCCGTCAGTTTGATGTACAGCATACATTAAAAAGAAACGGAGGACATTCCAATGAAGAACACAGAAAACACTATTGTAAAAACAACCGAGAACGAAGCTGCAAAAAATCCGCATTTTGACGAAATAGCAGCAATAATCACGGGCAACGATTCGCCCAAAGCAATGATGAACCGTCTGGATGATTATCACGGCAGCGACATTGCAGACGTTATCAGCAGCCTTACCGTTCAGGACAGAAAAAAGTTCTACCGCATCTGCAGCGAGGAAATGCTCGGCGATATTTTTGAGCATCTCGACGAAAAAGACGCAGGAACTTATCTCAATGAAATGGATATCCGCAAAGCGGCTGCTCTTATATCCGAGCTTGATACCGATACTGCCGTGAATATTCTTTCCGAAACTGACAAGGACAAGCGCAGTCTTATCATCGATACGGTAGACCCCGATATACGGAATGAGCTGAAACTCATCGCCTCCTTTGACGATGAGGAAATAGGCAGCCGAATGACTACCAACTGCATAATCATCAAAGACGATATGTCGGTAAAACAGGCAATGACTGCTCTCATCAGTCAGGCAAAGGAAAATGACAATATCTCAACGCTGTTCGTTGTTGACGAAAACAATGTTTTCAGCGGCGCTATTGATTTAAAAGACCTTATCACAGCAAGAAGCGAGGACGAACTGAACAGCCTTGTTGCGACCTCATTTCCCTATGTATATGCAGCCGAGCAGACCTCCGACTGTATCGAAAAGCTGAAAGATTACTCGGAATATATCATACCCGTTCTGGACGATTCAAACCGTCTGCTCGGCGTTATCACTGCGCAGAACATCATTGAAGCCGCAGACGATGAAATGGGCGAGGATTACGCAAAGCTTGCAGGTCTTACCGCTGAAGAAGATCTCAACGAACCTATCGGACAGAGTATAAAAAAACGTTTGCCGTGGCTGCTGATACTGCTTGCGCTCGGAATGTTGGTCTCGACCGTTGTGGGCGCATTTGAGAAGGTTGTCGCACAGCTCACGCTGATCGTTGCGTTCCAGTCGCTTATCCTTGATATGGCAGGCAACGTCGGCACACAGTCCCTTGCAGTGACTATCCGTGTTCTTACGGACGGTCAGCTTTCATTCAGGCAGAAGCTTCAGCTTGTATCGAAAGAAATGCGTGTCGGGCTGCTCAACGGTCTGCTGATCGGAGTGCTTTCGTTTGCCGCAGTCGGTCTTTACATCTTCCTTTTTAAGGGTAAAGACCTTATGTATTCCTTCGCAATGTCGGGCTGTATCGGAATTTCGCTCATACTTGCGATAATCGTATCCAGCGCAGTCGGAACGCTCACGCCGCTTTTCTTCAAGAAGATAAAGATAGACCCGGCTGTTGCTTCAGGTCCGATGATAACCACCCTCAACGACCTTGTTGCAGTCGTTGTTTACTACGGCACAAGCTGGATATTCCTTATAAATATGCTGCATCTTTCATAAGTGCTTTTCTCAGTGATAGATAATCATAAAATTCAGATATGCTTTATGCGGCTATTTGGTATATTGAAGAAGATCCGTTTGGATCGACCTGCTCGGCAAACGGAATTTACGGGAAATACAAGGAGAACTAACACATTATGCCCTCGTTAAAGAAAAAACACATCAAAATGTATATATTGCCTATACTTGTTTTTGTGTTTGGCTGTCTGATACTGACAGTGATTTTATATCACTCCTACAAGACAGATCAAAAACACGTGCAAACGATCACAGAGTTAAATGCTGAAACCTATGCAGAGCGTTTGCAGAACGATATGTATCGCGGTATTGCGATCACAGGCACGCTGGAGGAAATCGTAATAAGTGAAAACGGAAAGATAGAAAAATTTCAGGATATTGCAGAAGATCTGATGACGGATTATATTCAAAGTATCCAGATTGCCCCCGAAGGAATCGTTACAGACATTTTCCCCAAGGCAGGAAATGAAGCAGGCAAGATAGATCTTATCCACGACGAAAGCAGGGGTGAGATCTGCCGATACGGAAGAGATAATGATCTTGTAACGATGCAGGGACCATTTGACTTAAAGCAGGGCGGAAGCGGAATTGCAATTCGAAATCCTGTATATTTGGAAAATGCAAACGGAGAATCTTATTTTTGGGGATTTACGATAGTGATCATTCGTGTTCCCGCGATTTTTGCAAATTCGGTGCAATCACTTACGGATTTTGGATATGATTATTGCTTATCTATGACAAAATCCCCTTTTGCTGATGAATATAGTGTTATATCTGCATCGAGTGAATCTTTAAATGACCCGATCATTTTTGAATTTAAGCTTGGCTGCTGTTCATTTCGTTTGGCGGTAATGCCAAAAGGCGGTTGGGCTCAAGAAAATAGATTCTTTTTAAATTTGTTCATCGGACTTTGTATAATCCTGCTTCTGACCGTTTTGACATACGCAATCCTTGTGTCGGAACAGCATCGTGAAGACCTTAAAAAGCTGTCATTAACAGATCCATTGACCGAACTTTTGAACAGAAAAGGTTTTGATGAACAGCTTCACAATGTCATAAATGCACACCCGAATGTAAACTGTGTAGGAATTCAGATGGATATTGATGATTTTAAATTTATCAATGATATGTATGGACACTCGGTAGGTGATGCGGCACTGAAAACACTTGCACAGAGTATGAAAGATAATTTTGCTGAGGATGCGATATTATGCAGAAACGGCGGCGATGAATTTTCAATAATTCTTATTGGAACAACAGCTGAGGAAGCAAAGGATAAGATCGAAAAATTCACCTTGGAACAACGGCATTTTACATATAACAGCGAAAACCATAATTTTTTCATTTCAGTCGGTTATGCGGAATTTCCCGAAAATTGCAAAGATATTTCCGAACTTATTCGATGTGCGGATATGGCGCTTTACGAAGTAAAACTTCACGGAAAGCATAACTGCCTTGCTTATCGCGACGATTATAATATACAGCACAGAAGCCGACTTGGATTTGCACTTCAGGATATATCCAAGAATCTTCCCGGCGCTTTTTTGATATATAAAGCAGACCCCGAAGATGACCGTATCTTATTTGCCAATCAGGAATTGATAAACTTTGCAGGTTGCAAAGATTTTGATGATTTTCTTGCACATACCGATCACCGATTCCGAAATCTAATCCGCCCCGATGAACAGGAAGCTGTGGAAACAAGCATCTGGTCGCAGATCAATTCAAAAGTCAGCGGCAACAATGACTTTGTTAAATTCCATTTTGCCAAAAAAGACGGCAGCTATCACCCCGTCCTCGATCACGGCAGAATAGTGAAGAGCCGCTATTACGGAAATGTGTTTTACGTTCTGATAATGGACTGCACCTTGGTTGAATCATATTATAATGAAGATCATAATATGCTGCAATAAACGTTTTATACTAAACACCATTTAAAATTTGGAAAAAATCGAGCCGATAATCTTGTAGCTGTTGAAAACAGGTTTATATTGGATTTCGGCGCAGATTTTTTCCTGTATTTTATTGGTGTTTAGTATTACGATCAAGGCACATAATCTAAACTATAACGCAGGTGATAATTTATGTGGATAGCATTCGCATTCGGCTCTGCCTTTTTTGCAGGCGTGACTTCTATCCTTGCAAAAATAGGCATCAAAAACACCGATTCGACCGCCGCAACGGCTGTACGAACCATAATCATTCTCTTTTTCTCGTGGATAATGGTATTTGTCACGGGACAATTCGGCGGTATTGGCGACATCTCGGGCAAGACGCTCACGTTCCTCATACTTTCGGGACTTGCAACGGGCGGAAGCTGGCTATGCTACTTCAAGGCATTGCAGATCGGTGACGTGAACAAGGTCACTCCCGTTGATAAATCAAGCACCGTCCTCACGATGCTGCTTGCGTTCATCATTCTCGGTGAAGAACTCAGTCTGCTGAAAATAGTCTGCATCATCCTTATCGGCGCAGGCACTTACCTTATGATAGAGAAAAAGGAAACCGATAAGCAGACCACGGGCAAAGGCTGGCTTTTCTATGCCGTACTCTCCGCTGTGTTCGCAAGCCTTACCTCTATCCTCGGCAAGATAGGCATAAGCGGTGTCCCCTCCAACCTCGGCACGGCGATACGAACGATAGTCGTTCTCATTATGGCATGGATAATGATCTTTGTCACGAAAAAGCAGGACGAGCTGAAAAAGATAGACCGAAAGAGTATGCTTTTCATCTGTCTTTCGGGACTCACAACGGGACTTTCGTGGCTTTGCTACTACAAGGCATTGCAGGACGGTCAGGCGAGCATCGTTGTGCCGATAGACAAGCTGAGCATTCTTGTCACGGTCACTTTTTCCTATATCGTGCTGAAAGAAAAGCTCACGAAAAAATCATTTCTCGGACTTGTGCTCATAACCGCAGGAACGCTTCTCCTCGTTATATAACAGAAAGGAATATCCATGACGGAAATTGATTTCAGAATACTTGACTTTATTCGGGAAAAGCTTTCAAACGGCTTTCTCGACTTTGTTATGCCGAAGCTGACCGCTATTGGAAATATCGGTCTTATATGGATATTCATTGCCGCCGCAATGGTGATAAGCCGAAAATACCGACGCAGCGGCATCGAGCTTGCTGCAGGACTTGCAGGCTGTGCGCTCGTCGGAAATCTTCTGCTGAAAAATCTCGTCGCACGTCAGCGACCTTGCTGGATAAATGAAACCGTTGAGCTTCTCATAGCAGTGCCGAAAGATTATTCTTTCCCCTCGGGTCACACTATGACAGCATTTGCCGCAACCGCTATCATATTCCACGCAAATAGGAAATTCGGCATCGCAGCGTATGTTTTAGCCGTTCTCCTTGCATTTTCACGGCTTTATTTATACGTCCACTTCCCGACCGATGTTCTCGCAGGCGCGGTAATAGGAACGCTTATCGGTATTGCCGTTTGCTTCTTCTCGAAGAAATTCTTCCCGCAGAAAGATATGCAAAACACTGACAAATAAAATCAGCCGCACATCAAACCCAAAAGGTAAGATGTGCGGCTGTTTTTTACCAATCACTGTCCCAGTTGGAATCCCCTGCGTCCCAACTGTCATAACTATTGCTGTCCCAGTCATTGCTGTCCCAATCGTTATCCCACGAATCACTGCTGTTATAATACTGGCTGTCGGAAAAGTCGCTTGCGCCGTAGTCTGAAGAATAATTCTTGCCATCATAATAGCTGCTCGAATTATTCGACAGTTCACTGTCAACATCGTATGCATGCGACCAGCCGCCGTAAGGATCATAGTAATACCAGCTGCTGTTGTCATAATAATAGTATGAATCATCGTATGTATAATATCCGCTGCTCGGAGAGTGGTCGTTCAAAACGGCAAATACTGCTCCGCCAACGATAAGACCTACGACCAGAAGCACTATCAGCCAAGAGAAATCAGGCTTCTTTCTCCTCGGTTTCGGCGAAGAAATTATGTTTTTACTCCCGCTGTTTTTTTCTTTTCGGAGAAGCACCTCGGATTTGAGCTTCTGATAGATCTCATTTACCGCATAGACTTCGTCCTTACCCTGATATCGTATCGCACGGGTGCCGTCAGCCTTGTTCTTGTAAACGACAAAGTCGCCGTTTTCGTCCTTGTAAATACCGAACGCCTTAGGCTCTTTATAGTCCACGCCGATGAAGAACCGCATCTTCTCCAAAGGCATATTGTGTGAAGCACAGAAGCTTTTCAGCTCCTCAATAGTCTTTGGAACGCCCACAGCCGCCCTCGCAACACCCTCATTCGGCGCGCCGCAGTTGGGACAAACTTCATCGGTATCGCTTATGAGCGAACCGCAATAGCTGCACTTTATTTTCATCTATAAATAATGTACTTCATGAAAAAGTACATATCCCCCTTTCCTTACAATTTTTATGAACATTATATTACATTT
>CALANW010000027.1 GCA_937926145.1 uncultured Ruminococcus sp.
AGATTCCTCTACGTCTCGTGGGCTCGGAGATGTGTATAAGAGACAGCTATAATATGGAAACAATTTATGTAAATGGCTGTGAGGGATATTATGTTAATATGTATAACCAAGACGGTCAAATTATAAGTTGGGACAATGGTGATTATGTTATGTCAATACTTGTTTCATGCGATAATGAACATGTTATTGGTAAAAACAAACTAATTGATATGGCAAATTCTGTGCAAAAAATAGAATAATAAAAATATTTTGCAGAAAAGTGTAATTTCACCCTCTTTCAAATGGTTATATCCATTAGAAAGGGGGTGAAACATTATGAAAAAAATGGTGGTTGTTTTTGTACTTATGCTTTCAATGATATTTTCTATAGGGATTTCTGTTTGTGCATACGGTGAGCATAATACTATTTCTCCATATTATCTGTATACATATTCTGCTGAAAGTAACTTAAATATTGTGGGTGATACTGCATATTGTAAAAGTGTAATAAAAGGCGGAAGTGCAGTAACTCAAATTAATGCTACGCAGTATCTTGAAAAGAAGAATGGCAGCAAATGGGAATCTGTTAGCAATGGTACATGGAGCGATTCTATAAATGGGAAATCGCTTACACTCAGAAACAGCATGAGCAATCTCGACAACGGGACTTATCGTGTCAGAACAGTCGCTACTGTTTACAGTGATAGAGAGTTAGAGTTAGTTGAGAAAACAAGTAAAGAAATTACAGTTTAAAAATGAAAGGAACGTGTTTATATGTCAAAAAATATTATGGAAAATTCATTTGATAACGATAGGCTGGAAAATGAAGCTTGTGATAAATTTGAGAACTTAATCAATAGCTTTTCGATTGCAACTCATTCTAATGGTGCTAATGATGAAAAGTCTGTCGCTTTTCCTAACGAGTACGGCGGAGCATTTTACGCTGACGGTAAGTTGAACATTTGTCTTACCGATGTTTCAGAAAAGTCAACAGTCTCTTGTAAGGAAATTGTAGGAGATGACAACGTAAACTACATGAAATGCACTTATCCGTATAATTATCTGCGTGAAGTAAATAATTATATTGTAAATCTTATGTCTAATAATAACGATAAGTATGCAATCAATACAGTGGGCATAACTCAAAAAGACAATGTTGTCAACGTTTCGGTTTCAACATCCGAGAAAGCAGAGGAATTAAGTGACGAACTAATATCAAAAGGTTTTGAAAAAAAATCTTTTGATATTATCGTTGATGAAATGCGTCCTACTCCTGCTGCAACATATGCCCGCCCTGGAGATAGAGTGTATACATGGACAGGCGGCACACGCGGTTCGCACATTGCAACAATTGGTTTCAATGCAAAAAATTCAAGTGGAAAAAACGGATTTGTTACAGCGGAACACGCTCTTTGGTACGGAAAAAATTTGGGTGTATATGAATACGATTGTTCATCAGTATCAAATTGCACTGCAAGCAAATCAACGGATTCCTGCTTTGTGCCTTTTAATAGCGGAATTACCGGACTTACAGGATTGATTAACAACAGCGGATTATATGGAAATACGACATATAAATTAACAGCGAGCTATAATGCAAGTGCTGATCTTGAGGGTGTGACACTAACAGGATTTGGGAAAGAAAGTAAGAAATACACAGGTGTTGTTCTTCGTACATCAGTTTCATATTCGCTTACTGGCGGAGATGGTACACTTATCACCGATGCATTGGAAGTGAAAACAGCATATAAAACACCTAAAAAAGGTGATAGCGGCGGTACTATTGCAAAAATAAAAGATGCCTCGGTAACGCCACAAACTGCAACTTTAGCTGGAATACTTTCGGCTACATCCGACTATACTTCAACATCTGGAAATTACACACTTGCCTATGTTCCTAAAGTAAAAAATATCACAACAGCATTAAATGTGACATTTTATGGCGGCTCAAATTGACCCATAAGACTCATAAGGAGATCAGCTATGAAGAAAAATCAGATAATAACTGTTCTGTCGGCTGTATGTTTTTTTCTGACCGCTTGTTGCCACACCGAAAGTATAGCCACTGAACAAACAACCATATCGGAAAGTCAAAGTATGCCTGAAACAACAGTAATACAAAGTTCAGCAGTACAGAGTACCATTGGTAATGAACTGGCATCTGAAACCGATATACAAACGGAAAATCAGGAGGACAGTGAATCTGAAGCCATTAAACAAACGCTGCAAAGCGCTTTGGAAGAGAACATATATGTTGACGAGATAAATGAGCTTATGAAAATGAATTTAATGGTAATTTCCCCAGATAGCAGCTGGGACTCGTTGGATGGGGATAAGGACTTTTATGCTCAAGCACAGTCAAAATACTCTGATATCCTGAACAGTTTTATTGATTTTCCGTCAAATTATGAATTATTCGGAGGGGCGTATTTTCAGAACGGCTATCTTCATATAATGGTTACCGATATGGACAGATCTGAATTTATACCTGAAACGATCGGAAACGAAAACATTATTATTAAGGAGTGTGATTTTTCGTATTCTTATCTTGAACAGGTAAAGCATTATATCGATTCTCTTGCTCTTGGGCGGGAAAACGTGCTCAATTCATATATCGTTTCAATCGTTAATAACGCTGTATTGATTACAGTTTCAACTGATGATGCAAAAGCATATCTATATGACATAATTGAAGAAGGTGGATACGATAAGGGTTCTGTTGAAATAAGTGTAACAGATTCCGTTGTTGCAAATCCCGCTTAACTGACAAAATCAAGGACTTAGGATCTCAATCCAAAAGAAAAACGACTGAAAGAAATAATATCAGTCGGTAAAAAAGAGCGTATGCGCATTGGTATGTAACTTTGGACTTGTGATATAAGCAGCACTCCCTATGTGTTTTCATCGTCCTAATTTGTACGGACAGCACAAAAATACCCCACCTATGGCAAAAATTAAGAATTAAGCAGTAAACTGACTTCGTTTTTCGGACGGAGTCAGTTTTGTTTTAAGTGGAATGCGTCGGTTGTTGTAGAAATCAATGTATTGACTTATGAGTAGACAAACCTCCTCATAAGTTTTCAGTTTCACCCAATAGATACACTCTGGTTTAATGATAGAAAAGAAATTTCCTACCAAAGCGTTATTATAAGAACCTCCGCATCTTGACATTAATTGTAAAATGTTGTGATTAAGTTAGCTTAAAATACTGATATAAAGTGTATTGAAAGCCTTGGGCACTGTGGAGCTGCAACTCTCCGGTGACCATTTCCTTTCTTTTGGCAACTATTATTGTCTCCAAATGTACATTTTGTGTATTTATGCCAAAATGCATCACCGATTTGCGTGATGCATTTTGGCATTTTTAATGTTCTGTTGCAAAAAAATAACGGATATGATATAATTAAAAAAATCAAAACATTTCAAGGTGAACTCAATGCCATTAACAATAGCAATATGCGATGATAACGAAGATCAGATAAAAGAACTGCGGCGGCTTCTCGGAGAATGGTCTGCCGACAAGCCTTTTGCGCTCAACATAGACGAATATATAAGTGCGGAAAGCTTTCTGTTTTCATATCCCGATAAGCCCTGCGACCTTATCCTGCTGGATATTGAAATGAAGCGGCTGAACGGTATGGAGCTTGCCCAAAAGCTGCGTTCGGACGGGAATATGTTGCCGATAATTTTCATCACAGGATATTCCGAATATATGAGCGACGGTTACGAAGTCGAAGCTCTTCATTATCTGCTGAAACCAGTTGACAAATCAAAGCTTTTTGCAGTACTTGACCGATATATAAAGCGGCATACTCCCGAAAATGAAATAATGCTTGCCTGCGATGATGGAAGTATTCATGTTTCGCCCGATATGGTCGTTTTCTGCGAGGCTGTGGGCAAGAAAACTTATGTGCATTTGCGGGATAAGGTCATTGTCTGCAATTCGGGGATAAGCGCTGTGAAAAATATGCTGCCCGAAGAATTTGTTTTCTGTCACCGTTCGTATATCGTGAATATGCGGTATGTTCGCAGCATCGGCAAGACGGATATTATGCTTGACA
>CALANW010000028.1 GCA_937926145.1 uncultured Ruminococcus sp.
CCATTCCTTACAGATGTCTGATATTTGCTTAGGTTAGTGCATATGGGGCAGAGCCACCTTGTCGCTCTCCGCAGAGAGCGAAACTCCTTAAACTATGGCTAAAGGTTCTGTTGTAATAGCGTAATCAGTAACAAATCAAAAGGCGCAATTCACATCAAAAAGGTGAAACAGAACGTGAGAATCAAGTTCCGTAAACCTAAAAAAAGTGAATTGCGCCAATTCTGTTTTTTTCAAAGAAACTATCCTCTGCAAGCAAATATGCGAACGAAGTGAGTATATTTGCTTGCAGACGCAATATGAACAGCTATGGAAAATACCGTTTGATCGATTTCTGAAATGATACTGTCCAACAAGTCCATTAAATCACAAAAAGCAACCCAATAAACATAACCGCACCTGCAATGTTTCCCTTAGCTGGAAGCTTTGTCGGGAGAAGAAGCAGCATCGCAACAAACGTGTTGAAAACACACGCCCAGCGCGGCAGATCAGTGCTTCCCGATACTATCATCACAAAAAGTGTAACAACAAATACAAGCAAGCCGAGATATCCGATAAACATCGGCGCTATTGTTTTCTTTTGCAGTTCAAGTACAGCTTCGCGCGCCTCGTTCGTCCTGCCGAGCCTTATGTAAAGCCATTCTATGACGGCAAACAAAACGTGATGCGCCACTATCGGAACAGCATAAAGCACAGCCGCAATGAACATTATCACCGAAGCGGTCTTGGAATATCCGTTCATCCAGCTGCTCATACCGAAGTAGCCAAAGCTGAACAGCGTTATCGCAAATATTCCGAGCAGCGTTGACGAAAGAGGGTAGGAGAGCGGCATATCCGCGAACATTGCCGACATTTTTTCGGCATCATTGATATTTTTCAGGTCAAGCCTGCCCTTTTTTGAATATGCAAGCAGACAGTCGGAGATCCCGCATAAAATATGTCCGATTATCGCCGCGATAATTGAAAGCTTTATCATAATTCTCAGTCCACTCCTTTAAGCGAAGCATCTCTTTTTTTCATAAGCTCTGCCCATGAAATTACAGTGTCCATTGCGGCGATCTGATTTCCGCAGCAGCAATGGTCTGCGCCATTTTCGTAGGTTGTTATTTCGCGCGAAGAAACCGAACGGGCATTTTTGAGAAGCAAAAGCTGTCTGCCAATACCTGCGCGGCAAGCCATTGTGTCCCTGCTGCCGCCGATGACAAGATAATCCTTTGTGAGCTTGTCAGCGATAGGGCGAAGATCAATGCTCCAAAGAAATTTCACAAGCCTGTAAACGTTCGTTGTTCCCATTCTGTGAAAATATGTGCGGAAGAAAGCCATTCCCTTGCCGTTTTTTGCGGCATAGATAATGTTTATCAGCCAGCCGAAGCCGTAAAGGATAATGTTCAGAAGCACAATGACAAGTCCGTTCACGAACGTATTGTCGTGGAAGTTCATTTTCAGCGCACCGAACTGCGCAATGCTCACGCACTTTGTAACGCGCTCATCGAACGCCGATGCTCTCGGAGCAAAAAATCCGCCGAGCGATTGTCCAACAAGTATTGCATCGTGCAGATCAAAATAGTTTGTCACAGCCTTAACGGGACGTTCCCAATCGATGATGAGCGGTGCACCGTGGACACGGATACATTCGCCCTGACCCGGACCCTCGAAAAGATAAACGTTGAAGCCATTCTCTCGGAGATATTCACACTCGGCGAAGAATTCCTCATAGCTTGAATCGAAGCCGCCGTGCATAACGATATCACCCTTGGGGTTCTCGGCGTTGAATTTCAGAGTCGGCAGAGCATAGCTTTCATAAGGCACGTTCACAAGCTCGACGAGCGGCTTTTCTCCGCTGAAAAAGTCGGCGTAATACTCGAAGAAAAGCTCCCTTGCCTTTTTCCACGCAGCAAGACCGTTCGGGTCTTCCCAGTCGGTGAAGAATTCGGACATTCTGTAAAGCGCAGCGGCATTTTTTATGTGTCCGTTTTTAAGCTCAAGGTCAGCACGGTTTTTCAGCACATCATAAAAATCGGCGGCGCTCTTTATCGTCGGACCTATCTCCTGCGCAACGGCAAGGTCACAGCCGTCCATATTCACGAGTCGGTTGAGTTGGAAGCTTATGCTCGGGTCGTCGTTGAGCTTGTGCATTCCAACGGGAATTTTTATCGGTTTTGTGATATCATACTTTTCCATAAATATCGCCTTCAATCAAAATTTTTCATTGAGAAATTCTTCGATCTCTTTTATGTATAAATCAGGACGCATAAGCATTCCGAGGTGTCCGCCGTAGGTTTCTTTTACAACGGGGTTGGTGAAAATATCGACAAGCTTCTGCGAATCGGCTTTTTCAAACATATCGTTTTCGGGGATAAGCACAAGCACCTTTCCGTCGAGATATGAAAAGTCACTTTTTTTGAATTTCTCCAGCTTGTATATATCACCCGTTGCAAGCACGGCACGGAGATAGGAATATCTGTAACTTTCATCTCTGCCGATACATTCAAAGAACGTTACTGCGTAAGCTTTTTCCTCGTCGCTCTCGTTCCGGAAATGCTTTTTTACCGCATTGATAAGCATAGGACGCAGCTTGTCGAACTTTACCGTCTTGACATAAAGCTTCATAAGCGGAAGAACGAACTGCTCCTTTTTCATTCTCTCGACATAGGAAGAATCAACGGTAAGCGTTGTCATCATAATAAGACCGCCGACCTTGTAATTCTTTGCATAAAGCTGTGCGAGAACGCCGCCGTCGCTCAGTGCGCATATTATCGGCAGTGCAATATCAAGCTTGCCGAAAAGCTCATGAAGAAGCACGATCATCTCTTTGTTTTTGTAGACCTTGACAGGGTATTTCATCATTACGACACGGTAATTTTTTTCAAATGCGGTCACATAATTTATCCATTCCTCCTGCATATCGATGCCGTTGAGGAAAACGATAGTCCGGCTGCCGCTTCCGCTGTCGATGATCTGAAATTCATGTCCTGAAACGGTAACAGGCTTGTAGCTGTGCGTTTTCAGAAATTCGTTGTATTCATCTGTGAAATTTCTCATAAAATAGCTCCCTTTCCGCTTATATAAATTTCAATGGTGCGAAGCAGCACCTGAATACTGTTTTCGAGCGAAGCTTTTACCATTGTGTCGCTGTGCTGCCTTATCGCATATATCGATTTGATGAGATTTATGAACGTTCCGATATCAACGCCGTCACGGACATCATCAATGAGCGAAAGCCAAAGTTCTGCCGTTTTCATCTGCGAATTCGGGTCAAAAAAATCCTGCCCCAAGTGTTTTCTTATCCATAAAAAGTCGTTTACAGTAAGTCCGTTCATAAGGTCGAAGTCAGAGTGAAGATATTCATTAAAAAATCCGATAAATTCGTGCGCCGACATCTGCCTGCGTCCGTTCAGCTTTGCAAGGAGCATTTTTTGCGTTTCTCTGCTCGCATATTCTGCGGTTTCGATGATAAAATCTTCTTTTGAGTCGAAAAAAAGGTAGAAGCTGCCCTTTGCTATCCCGACAGCCTCGGTCAGCTTTTCAACAGACATCTTCTGCAAGCCAAGTTCCTTGCTAAGACGCATACACGCAAGGATAAGCTCCGTCCTTATTCGCGCCGATTCTTCCTCGGTAAAAGCGGTCGGCATCAAAGCACCTCATTTCTGTGACTGAAATCATATATTTTGGTCACAGCTCTATGTTACTATAAGCTAACCGAAAAGTCAATGGATTTTTCTGCGATTTGTAAGTTGTACTGTTTTTGATTTTTAAAAATTATTGATTTTATATAACTAAAGTTTTGGCTAACTAACTGTTAA
>CALANW010000029.1 GCA_937926145.1 uncultured Ruminococcus sp.
TAATACTAAACACCAATAAAATACAGGAAAAAATCTGCGCCGAAATCACATATATACAAGATTGTCGGCTTGATTTTTTCCGAATTTTAAATGGTGTTTAGTATAAAAACTTATGAGGTTGATGCTTATGAAAAAAATAATAGGAATTTTTCTTTCTGTCATTATTGCTGTGTCATGCGCTGCAGCGGTTTATGCAGAACCGTCAGAGTGCTGCAGTATCGTTTTTGAACTTACGTCAGGGATCGTTATTGATGATGTAAATGCTGATAAGGTCGTGCCTGTCGGGACAATGAACAAGCTTATGACTGTGCTGCTTGCGGCTGAAAAAATAAGCTGTAAAGAACTTTCGCTTGACACAAATGTCAAGGTGTCGGAGTATGCCAATTCGATGCAAGGGGCGCAGATATGGCTTATGCCGAATGAGAGCATTACTGTTGAGGAACTTCTTAAAGCCATAATAATAGGCAATGCGAATGATGCTTCTGTCGTGATGGCTGAGGCTGTTTCGGGTTCGGAGAAAAAGTTTGTTGCTGCGATGAACAATAAAGCGGCTGAATTAGGTATGGAAAATACATCGTTCACAAACTGCTGCGGATATTATGACGATGACAAACAGTTTTCAACAGCGTCCGATATTTCAAAGCTTATATGCGAACTGTATAAATATGAGTTTCTTACATCGTATTTCACCACTTGGCTCGATTATGTCCGAAATGACACGGCGGAGCTTGTCAATGCGAATGAACTTGTCAAAAAATTTGATGGAATCATTGGCTTTAAAGCAGGAATGAGTGAGAACTCTGGACACTGTATTGCCGCTGCTGCGCAGAGAGGCGACAAGGCTTTTGGCGTTATCATTTTAGGTGCTGATGACAAGGATAAAATGTTTTCGGCTGCAAGAACAAAGCTTGAATCCGTATTTGCAGACTATATTGTTATAAAACCTGAACTGCCAGAAAAAATTCCGAGTATGGTCGGAGTTAGAAATTCACTTACAACGGAAATTCCGGTCGGTATTGGCGATATACGAAATATAGTGATACCGAAAGGAGCGGCAGACAGCATTTCATCAGTCTGTATCATGCCCGAACAGATATACGCACCGATAAGAAAAGGCGATAAAGTGGGGGAAATACAGTTCTATCGAAAAGAAAGGTATCTTTTTTCGGTAGATATTTTTGCTGCTGAAAATGCAGATGAAAAGACAAATTTTAATGTTTTGCTAAAGTTACTAAAAATGCTTATTTCATTTTAGCTAATTTGAATAAAACTTGTTAAAAAATCTTTATTGTTCGCAAAAAATATTGCAAATTCACAAAAATTATAGTAAAATAGCATTTAGGAATTAATATGGAGGAATGTTGAAATGCCAATTTCACTTAATTGCAAGTATTTATCAAAGTTTATTGCTCCTCATGAGCTTGAAGCTGTTAAGGCGCAGGCTGAGCTTGCCGCTAAAACGCTTCACGATAAAACCGGTCTTGGAAATGATTTTCTTGGCTGGCTGAATCTCCCTACAGATTACGACAAGGAAGAATTTGCGAGAATCAAGGCTGCTGCCAAGAAGATCCAGAGCAACTCCGATATTCTTATCGTTATCGGAATCGGCGGTTCATATCTCGGCGCAAGAGCTGCTATTGAACTTCTCAAAACACCTTTCTATAATGATATCAAGAAAGATACACCTGACATTTATTTTGTCGGAAACAATATCAATCCTACCTATCTCAATACGATTCTTTCAATCTGCGAGGGTAAGGATATTGCAGTAAATGTTATTTCCAAGTCGGGTACAACTACTGAACCCGCACTTGCGTTCAGAGTATTCCGCAACCTTGTTGAAAAGAAATACGGCAAGGACGGCGCTAAGGAAAGAATTTTCTGCACAACCGATAAGGCTAAGGGAACACTTAAGGAACTCGCTGATACAGAGGGCTACGAAACATTCGTTATTCCTGATGATGTAGGCGGCAGATTCTCTGTTCTTACAGCAGTAGGTCTTCTTTCAATCGCTGTTGCAGGCTGTGACATTGATGCTCTTATGGCAGGTGCAAAGCAGGCTCAGGAAGATTTCTGCAAGGATTTCGATAACAATGACTGCTACAAGTATGCTGCTATCAGAAATATCCTTTACTCCAAGAACAAGTCTGTTGAGCTTCTTGTTTCTTATGACCCAAGCTTCACAATGATGACTGAATGGTTCAAGCAGCTTTACGGCGAGAGCGAAGGCAAGGACAACAAGGGCATTTTTCCATCTGCTGCAACGTTCTCGACTGATCTTCACTCTATGGGTCAGTTCATTCAGCAGGGTTCAAGAATCATGTTTGAAACCGTTGTTGATATTAAGAAGCCTCAGAAGGATTTCTTCCTTGAATCCGATGAAGAAAATCTTGACGGACTTAACTTCCTCACAAACCAGAATATGTCTGTTGTAAACCGCAAGGCTCTTGAGGGTACTATTCTTGCTCATACAGAGGGCGGCGTACCTAACATCGTTCTTGAACTTGATGACACAACAGAATACAATGTAGGATATATGATCTACTTCTTCGAGAAGTCCTGCGCTGTTGACGGTTATATGCTCGGAGTAAATCCTTTCGATCAGCCTGGTGTTGAAAGCTACAAGAAGAATATGTTCGCTCTTCTCGGCAAGCCCGGTTATGAGGGAATGAAGGCTGAGCTTGAAGCAAAGCTCAACTGATATAAGTTTAAAATCACGTTGATTTCCACTCGTGATATTAATATAAAAGCCTAACGGCGGAACGGAGTGTTTTCACATGGTAAAAATTATTACTGGTAAAAAAGGTACAGGTAAAACAAAGATCTTGATTGATATGATTAACGAGGCTTCCAAGAAGTCTGACGGTTATGTTGTTTGCATCGACAAGAGCGAAAAGCTCAGATATGATATTCCTACAAACGTAAGAATCGTTGATACAGATGCTAACAGCATTTACTCTTTCGAGGCTTTCTACGGACTTGTTGCAGGTCTTGTTGCAGGCAACTATGATATCAAGGAGATCTTCGTTGACTCCATTCTTAAGGTTGGCGGCGCTGACTTTGAAGCACTTGGTGCTGTACTTAACAAGATCGACAAGCTCACAGGTTCTGATGTAAAGGTTACATTTACAGTTTCCGCAGAACTCGCTGATCTTCCTGAGTCTGTTTCTAAATTTGCAAAAAAATAATTTTCAAAAACTATTGACATATCACTGATGTTGTGATATAATTTAATTCGTTATGTTTGGGGTGTGCTATGGTTTTAAACTTAAAGCAGCTTTATAATATTGTCGGCGAAAAGCTGATTGTGGATTATGCTGTTGATTCCGACAAGCTGAAAGAGATTAAACAATATAGTTTCATTGACCCCGTAAATGTTAAGGGTTCGATCTATAACCGTGCAGGTGTGGTCATGCTCAGCTGTACTGTTGATTTTACTCTTGACGCTGTTTGTGACAGATGCCTTATCCCGTTTAAAAAGAGCTTTTCTTTTGATTGTGAACATATTCTTGTTCGTGAAACCAACACGGACAATGATGAGTATGTTGTAACAGAGGGAGATTCGCTTGATTTGGACGAGCTTGTGATACAGGATATTCTGTTGCAGCTACCTTCAAAGATGCTCTGCAAGGAAGACTGCAAAGGTCTTTGTTCTGTATGCGGAACGGATTTGAATTTCAATGAATGTAACTGTAAAGGTTAAAGGATAAGGAGGTGCTGAATAATGGCAGTACCAAAGAGAAAGGTATCAAAGGCAAGACGTGATAGCAGACGTTCTGCTGTTTGGAAACTGGAGGCTCCTGCACTTTCCAGATGTACTCACTGCGGCGAACTTACATCTCCGCACAAGGTTTGCAAAAATTGCGGATACTATAAGGGTAGAGAAGTAATTTCTAAGGAAGCTTAAGTAGCTTGCTGAACCGAAGAGGGAGATTTATCCTTCTTCGGTTTTTATTTTAAGGAGAAATATGGCTGTAAAAATTCAATCCGTTATTAAAGATTCACCTGCTTTTCATGCAGGGGTCAAAGAGAATGACATACTGATATCGCTGAATGGTCATGAGATCCGTGACGTACTTGATTATATGTATTATGCGGCTGAGATAAATGTCAGCACTACAGTTGACCGTGGCGGAAGAAGATTGACTTTTCATATTGAAAAAAGTGAATATGATGATCTCGGACTGGAATTTGAAACTTTTTTAATGGATAAAAAGCAGAGCTGCACGAATAAGTGTATTTTCTGTTTTATCGATCAGATGCCACCCAATATGCGTGAAACATTGTATTTCAAGGACGATGATTCACGACTTTCATTTTTGCAGGGAAACTATGTTACCCTTACAAATCTTGATCAGAAAGATATCGACCGCATAATTGATATGCGTTTAAATATTAATATTTCCGTTCATACGACCAACCCCGAGCTTCGCTGTACGATGATGCACAATCGTTTTGCGGGCGAAAAATTGAAATATTTGAAGCAGTTTGCCGATGCGGGCATCGCAATGAACTGTCAGATCGTTCTTTGTCCCGGAATAAATGACGGTGATGAACTTCGCAGAACACTGACTGACCTCGGAAATCTTATGCCGAACATAAAGAGTGCTGCCGTTGTTCCCGTCGGTGTTACAAAATTCCGCAAGGGACTTTATCCGCTTGAAAAATTCAACAAGGAAACCGCGGGACAGGCTATAGACCTCATTGAAAGTTTTCAGGCTGAATTTCTTGAAAAATACGGAACAAGGCTTGTTTTTCCTGCCGATGAATTTTACATCACGGCAGAAAGGGAGCTTCCCGATGGTGATTATTACGAAGATTACTGTCAGTATGAAAACGGAATAGGAATGCTGCGTTCTCTTGCAGAAGAATTTGAATCCGCAATGAAAATCGCAGATGATCCGACGAAGCCAAGAACCGTTTCAATTGCAACGGGAGCGGCTGTTTATGATTTTCTTGTAAAGCTTGTAAAAAAAGCGGAAGAAAAATGGAACAATATAAAATGCAATGTTTATAAAATAAGAAATGACTTTTTCGGGGAAACTATAACAGTGACCGGACTTATTACGGCGCAGGATATAATTGCGCAGCTTAAGGGAAAAGAGCTTGGAGATGCACTTCTTATCTCAAAAAGTATGCTTATGCGCGATTCGGATATTTTCCTTGATGATTTGAGAATACCCGATGTTGAGAAAGCTCTCGGAGTTTCTGTAAGACCCGTGGATAATGAAGGTTTTGAGCTTCTTGATGCTATTTTATATGAATAAATTGATTGGAGATGATAGCTTTGGCATTACCTATACTTGCAATTGTCGGACGTCCGAACGTCGGAAAGTCCACACTTTTTAACAAGCTTGTAGGGCAGAGAATATCAATTGTTGAAGATACTCCCGGTGTTACAAGAGATAGGATCTATTCCAAGTCTGAATGGAGAAACCGCGAGTTTATGATCGTTGACACGGGCGGTATCGAGCCTGACAGCAGTGATATTATTCTTTCGCAGATGCGCAGGCAGGCAGAACTTGCTATCGAAAAGGCTGATGTTATCGTATTTTTGACCGATATAAGAACCGGTGTAACTGCTAATGACTATGATGTTGCAAAGATGCTTCAAAAGAGTGGAAAGCCTGTTATTCTTTGTGTAAACAAGGTCGATTCTATCGGTGACCCACCCGTTGAATTCTATGAATTCTATAATCTTGGTCTTGGTGACCCAATTGCTATCTCTGCTGCGCACGGTCATGGTACGGGTGATATGCTTGATAAGGTATTTGAGTATTTTCCTGAAGATGACAGCGTTGAATATGATGAGGAATACATCAAGGTAGCCGTTATAGGCAAGCCAAACGTTGGTAAATCCTCACTTATCAACCGTGTTTCGGGCGAAGAAAGAGCCATCGTTTCCGATATCGCGGGAACGACCCGTGATGCGACGGATACTGTTATTGAAAATGAACACGGAAAGTATGTATTCATCGATACTGCAGGTATTCGCAAGAAATCAAAAATTCAGGAAAAGATAGAACATTACAGTGTTTTGAGAGCTTATATGGCTGTTGACCGTTCCGATGTATGCGTAATAGTTATCGATGCGGAAGTCGGCTTCACAGAGCAGGATTCAAAGGTTGCAGGATATGCTCACGAACAGGGAAAAGGCTGCATCGTTGCCATAAACAAATGGGACGCTATCGAAAAAGACACAAACACTATGGATGAATTCAAAAAGAAGCTTGAAGAAGATTTCAGCTTTATGTCCTATGTTCCTTTCGTGTTTATTTCTGCAAAGACAGGTCTTAGAATAGACAAGCTTTTTGACATTATAAACAATGTAAATATGCAGAACAGCATGAGAATTTCCACAGGTATGCTCAACGATGTGCTTGCTTATGCGACTACGAGAGTTCAGCCGCCTTCCGACAAGGGCAGACGACTTAAGATCTATTATATGACACAGCCGTCTACAAAGCCGCCTACGTTTGTAATCTTTGTAAACAGAGCTGACCTTTTCCACTTCTCTTATCAGCGTTATATTGAAAATCAGATAAGACAGACATTTGGACTTGACGGTACGCCTGTTCGCTTTGTTGTACGCGAACGAAACCGTGAAGATGATTAATAGGGGAATGGAAAATGATAAAATTGGTGATCTGTTTGCTGCTGACGATGATAATTTCTTATCTCCTCGGCAGCTGCAACTCAGCAATTATTGTGGTGCGCTGCTTAAAGCATGAGGATATCCGTGAGCACGGAAGCAAAAATGCAGGACTTACCAACACACTTCGCTGCTATGGAAAAATTCCTGCTTTGCTTACGCTTATAGGCGACCTTGCAAAAGGTATAATCGCTGTATTGTTAAGTATTTTGATGTTTAGGCTTATTATCGGAAGAGATTTTCCGAGTGAGCTGCCCAATTGGTATCCTACGATAATGGACGAGAAATCGATCGGATATATATCAGGATTTTTTGCGATACTCGGTCATATTTTTCCGATATATTACGGATTTAAGGGTGGAAAGGGAATCCTTGTTGCGTCGTCTGTACTTATTGTGATCGATCCGCTTACATTTGTGATAATCATACCGTTTTTTGCATTGGTACTTTTTATTACAAGATATGTTTCGGTTTCATCAATCTCAGCAGCGGCATTTTATCCTATACTTACGTTTTTACTTCATTTTTTTGTGGAAAAACTTCCATTGGCGAACTGCATCACGCACGTTATTCTTGTTGCCTGCACAAGTGCGCTGCTGATATATATGCACCGCGCAAATATAAAGCGCCTTAAAAAGGGCACAGAAAACAAATTCAGCTTTAACAAAAAGAAAGAGTGATCGGAGGAATAAATAATGGCAAAGTTTACAGTTCTCGGCATGGGCGGATTTGGTCTTGCACTTGCTGTAATGCTTGACAATAACGGTCACAGCGTTAATGTTTGGTCGGCGTTTGAGAGCGAGATAGAGGATATCAAACGTGACGGTGAAAATAAAAAGAAACTTCCTGGGGTCAAAATAAAAGATTCTATTACGCTTACATCGGATATCTCAACTGTATCGGGCAGCGATGTTGTAATATTCGGTGTTCCTACAGGTTTTGTACGAAGCGTTGCGAAGCAGGCTGCACCGTTTATTACAGAAAACACGGTAATTCTTAACACAAGTAAGGGACTTGAAGATAAGACTTTTAAGAGAATGAGCGAAGTTCTTCACGAAGAACTTCCTAATTCGCCGATAGTTATTCTGACAGGTCCTTCACACGCTGAGGAAGTTGGCATCGGTATGCCGACAACGGTTGTTGTTGCTTCCGATAATGCGAAATATTCCGATTATATCCAGTCGGTCATGTCGAATATTGCGCTCCGAATTTATATCAATGATGACGTTGTTGGTTCAGAGCTTGGCGGCTCGCTTAAAAATATAATTGCTCTGTGTGCAGGTATCTGTGACGGAATGGGTTTCGGCGACAATACCAAAGCCGCACTTATGACAAGAGGAATAACGGAGATTGCACGTCTTGGCGTAAAAATGGGCGGCAAGAGAGATACATTTGCAGGCCTTAGCGGAATAGGCGATCTTATCGTTACCTGCACAAGTATGCACAGCAGAAACCGCCGTGCGGGAATTCTTATCGGACAGGGTGTTTCTCCCGATGAAGCTGTAAAGCAGATAGGTACTGTTGAAGGTTACACCTGCACAAAGGTAGCCTATGAGCTTTCACAGAGCGTTGGAGTTGTTATGCCGATAACCGAACAATGCTACAATGTTTTGTTCAACGGTCTTGACCCGAAAACAGCACTTAAAAATCTTATGGGTCGTCCAAAGGGGCACGAAACAGAACAAATTTGGGTGGAAGAGTAAAAAATATAAATACATTAAAAAGCTTTCGAGATCAATTTCTCGGAAGCTTTTTTTGTTCTATACTTGTCCGCAAAAGCATATCATTTATCAGAATAAAAAAGAAAGGAAGTACGGCTTTTAATATGAAAACGGCTGATAATATGCAGGACTTGATTCAATATTTTCCCGAAAGACTGAGAGAAAGTATTGCCGCATTTGGTGACGGCTTGACGGAGATACGTTTGCGACGTGAGAAACCAATTATTTTAATGCAAAACTCGGATATGCTTTTTGTTGATAGCAATGGTAAAATAACAAAAACGGTTGATAGTGAGTGCGTTAAGGTAACTTCTGCGGAGATAGACAGTTTTTTTTATGCGATATGCAGAAATTCGGTACATTCCTTTCAGGAATATATTTGCAGCGGGTTCATTACATTGTCGGGAGGACATCGTGTAGGATTATGCGGAACAGCTGTGGTTCGTGACGGGAAGATAACAAACATAAAAAATATAAACGGTTTTAATGTCAGAGTCAGCCGTGAGATTATCGGCTCGGGCGAGGATATATACAACAAGATTTTCTGCGGAGAATTAAAAAATGTCCTTATCGCAGGAGCGCCTGCAAGCGGAAAAACCACGATATTGCGTGACTTGTGCAGACTTCTCGGAAGAAGATACAAGGTTTCGTTGATCGATGAACGTTCAGAGATAGCGGCTGTTTATATGGGAGTTCCGCAGAATGATGTTGGAATGAATACAGATGTTTTCGACGGATATTCAAAGGCTGACGGGCTTGAAACTGCGGTGAGGGTAATGTCACCCGATATTATCATTTTCGATGAAGCAGGTTCGCAGGACGAATTCGGATATATGGAACACGCTATGAACTGCGGAATAAGAATCTGCGCCTCGATACACGCATCTTCAATTGAAGATATAAAGCGCAGAATACCATTTTGGAAAAGCTTCGATCATATTGTAATGCTTGGAAAGCTCCCAAAGCAGGAGCACAGGATATTCAGGACGGACGAGTTATGAAAAATGTGTTTATAATTCTGATAATGGTGATATGTTCCTTGCTTGGAGGCTATTTTTCGAGAAAGCTTCGGGAAAAATGCAGTTTTTTGAAAGATATCGCATATATGCTTGAAGAACTGCAGCTTATGGTAGAATTTGAATTGGCCGAGGTCGGAGAGATAATTGACCGACTTGCTAAAAATAAACATCTGTCCGAGCTTGCTTTCTTAAAAAATATAAGTGAAGAAATTCATATAGGTTCTGATATCGGTTCGCTTTGGGAAAAGGCTGTTGAATGTCAGCAGTATGGCTTTCTCAACAATGAAGAAAAAGAATTTGTCAAGGACATAGGAAGAAAGCTTGGAAAAAGCGATATCAGCGGACAGATAAACACCATAAAATACGAAAAGCTTGAGCTTGAAAAAATGATAAGATCAGCCGATGAGGATAATTGCAGAAAATCAAAGCTTTACCGTTCGCTTGGTGTGCTTTGCGGAGCATTTATTGTAATAATGTTCATCTGATCTCGGAGGAAAAAATGAATTTAGATATTATTTTTAAAATTGCAGGAGTTGGAATAATCGTAGCCGTTCTAAATATGATCTTGAAAAAATCGGAACGAGAGGAATACGGTCTTATCGTTACAATAGCAGGGCTTATTGTTGTTCTGCTTGTGATAATTGATGAGATAGCGTCCTTGTTTGAAACGGTAAAGTCCGTTTTCGGGTTCTGAGAGCTATGGATATTGTTAAAATTGCATCGATCTGTATTATTTCGACCGTTATATGCAAGCTGTTTGACAAGGATTCGCACGAATATGCGCTTTATATCAAAATATCGGCGGCAGTGATAGTTCTTTCTTTTATGTTCATTTATATCTCACCGCTTATCGAAAGCATACGGTCTATATTTGAGCGTTCGCAGGCGGATACTGACTATTTGAAAATTCTGTTCAAGGCTACGGGAATATGTTATATCTCGCAGTTTGCTTCGGATATATGCAAGGACAGCGGAGAGAATCTTCTTGCATCACAGGCAGAATTAGCGGGCAGGGTAGGGCTGATGATCTCAGCGATACCTCTTTTTGAGCAGGCTGTTGAGATAATAATTTCTTTTTCGGGAACGTAAAGGAGCTATAGGATATGAAAAAGATCGCTGTTCTGATACCGTTGATTTTGGCTTGCATATATTTTATGTTTATCCCTGCTTTTGCCGAGGATAATTTTGCTTCGGAGATAGGCATTGATATTTCGTCCCTGAATAAGAATGTTCCGTCAGATGCGGAGGATATGATTGCCGATAACAGTATATCGGCTGACAATATTGATGCCGTGAAAAACATCAGTCCTGCCGATGTTATAAAATATATGCTCGGAGAAGCTAAGGCAAAGATTGATTATCCACTCAAGCTGCTTGTTATGCTGTTCGCAGTGATAATCGCAGGTTCAGTAACGGAAAACTTCGGGAGTTGTATTGAGAACAAATCTGTTTCAAGCGTTTATGGTACAGTATGCGTTCTTATTGCAGTTGGGATAATATCCGATCCGATAGTAAAATGCGTGAAAACAGCATCGGATACGCTTTACAGCGGAAGTGATTTCGTAACGTCGTATATCCCTGTTTTTTCTGGGATAATGGCGTCATCTGGGTGCGTAACATCCGCGGCGGCGTACAGCGCGGTCATGGTGATCTTTGCTGAATTTGCAGCTTCGGCTGCTGCAAATTGTCTTATGCCGTTGGTATCGATATGCACGGCGCTTGGGATAATCCAATCGATAAATGAAGCGTTTGATCTGACGAGTATTACCGATATGATAAGCAAGGCTGTGAAGTTCATACTTGGATTTATTATGACTGTTTTCATAGGACTGTTATCCTTGCAAAGCATAATCGGGGCATCTGCTGACACTATCGGGGTTAAGGCGGCGAAGTATCTCGCTTCCAACTGCATACCTGTTATAGGCGGTGCTGTAGCAGATGCTTATACCACACTGAAAGCAAGTCTTGGCATATTAAGAGGCGGGGTAGGTTTTTTCGGGATAGCTGTAATATTTGTTTCGGTCGTCCCCGCGCTTATCGAAGTTGTTCTTGTGAAAGCTTCATTCTGCATCGCAGAGATAATAAGCGGTATGTTCGGGATAAAGGGGATAAAAACGCTTCTGCACAACTCATCATCTGTGCTTTCGATGATAATAAGCCTTATTATATGCTTTGGAATGATGCTGATAATCTCAACGGCAGTAATGATGATGACGGGACTTGATGTTTCATAAAAGGAGTGAAAAAGATGAACGAAATACAGCTTGTTGTCATTTCTGCCGGAATACTGGCAGTTGTGATGAACATTTTTGAATCGATATATCCGTCTGAAAAATATGCAAAGCAGATGAGGATAATTTTTGCACTTATTTTTGTTCTGACGCTTTCAAAGCCGCTTATGGGCAGCATAAAAAATTTGTCCGATACAGCCGAAAGTATTGATGTCATTAACAAAAACGTTTCGGGCAGCACTGATAGTACGCTTGATTACTTTAATGGGGCGATCGAAAGAAACATCAGCAGCAGATTAGCGGACATACTTTTGGAAAATGACATTGCCGTAAAAGAAATCAAGACAAGTATTAATATTTCCGAGAACGGCAGCATATCTATTAATGAGGTCAAAATAGCTGCTCAAAGTGCAGCGCAGGGAGCTGAGGCAGTTGACATAGTTAAACGTGAAACCGGGGAAAAGACACTTGTAAAAATCGAGGAGCTTACACAATGAAAAAGGACGAAATTCTGAAAAGCTTAAAGGAGTTTTCGCAAAAGCCTATCTTTCCGAAGATACTTATTTTAGTTGGACTTGTGATTATGGTAATGATAGTTTTTACTGATTTTTCGGGCAGTAAGGACATAAAAAACGTCAGTGATACCGATGCTGATTTTCAGACAGCGGATACATACATTGAATGTACGGAAAGCCGTCTTTCGGAAGTTCTTATGTCCATTGAGGGAGTTGGCAAAGCAAAAGTCCTCGTCAATGTTTCCTCCACTGAGGAATATGTTTACGCCGAAGAATTCAAGCAGGGTTCAAACAGCACAGAAAATGAAATAGTCATTATTGACAGCGGCTCATCAAAAGAGGCGCTGATAAAAAAAGTAAAGATACCCGAGATAAGCGGTATCGTGATCGTATGCGAGGGAGGAGATGATCCTAAGGTCTGCGAAAAGGTGTATAAAGCGGTTTCTACCGCACTAAAAATTCCAAGCAGCAGAATATATGTTGCTGAAATGAAATAACAGGAGGCAAATAACAATGAAAAGATTAAACCTTATTATCGGGAAAAAACAGATAATCCTTGCGTGTCTTACGCTTATTCTCGGCATTGCAGTGTATATGAACTATGCGCTTTCTTCATCGGGTGATGATATTGCGCAGAACGTTATGAATAACGATGCTGTGGCTGCCGATTCGTCTGCAGAAGATTCGGCTTATTATGGCGACGCTGCTTTTGTGAGTGCCGAGGGTGCGAGTGATTATTTCGCACAGGTTCGTTTGAGCCGTATGACAAGCCGAGATGAGGCTGTTGAAACCCTTTCAGTCATTCTCAACGGCGGTGATCTTTCCGATGAAGAAACTGCGACTTATACGAATGAATCTATCACACTTTCAAAGCTTTCCGAAAGTGAGAGCAAGATCGAAAATCTTATCAAAGCACAGGGCTTTAATGACTGTGTGGTCTATCTCAATGACAGCACGGCAAACATTGTTGTTAAGTCAGAGGGTCTTGAAGCGGCACAGGCAGCACAAATTAAAGATATTTTATTAACAGAGGTTACAATTCCCGCAGAAAATATTAGAATTTTTGAGGTAAAGTAGTTGTACATTTTGAAAATATCTGCTATAATATAATAGTATAGATATTTTCAGATGGCTGACTTTAAAAATTATCCTGATAGATCGTCAGCCAATTCGGCAGGGAGGTTTATCAGATGGATAAGATCAATGACGTTCAGACAAACAGCATCAGAATTTCGGAAGATGTTGTTTCCAAGATAGTTGAATTGGCGGTCAAGTCCGTTGAGGGCGTGAGCGGCATTACAAACAGCAAGATCAATTTCAGCAGCATTTTTGATAAAAAGAACGGTTCTGCTATTGCTATCACAGGTGAAAGCGGCTCGGTCGATGTCACTGTTAATGTAATTGTTGCATACAGCAGCAAGGTAAAGCAGGTAGCTGAAAAGATACAGAATAAAGTCAAAAATGATATCCAGAATATGACCGGCATTATTGTTAATAAGGTAAATGTCATCGTCGAGGGAATATCATTCGATAATGAAAAGTAATATGGGAAGCAGGCTCTTTTCAGTAAAGCTGATATAGGGCTTGCTTTTCTGTACATAAAATGAAAGGATTTGAAAATTTTGAAAAGAAGTGAAATAAGAGAAGCAGCTTTTCTGCTGACATTTGAAAAGCTTTTTACCGATGATTCGGTCGATGCTGTTATTGATGCGGCATACGAAGTAGATGAATTTGAAATGGACGAGGAGTGTGAAAAGCTCTTTGAAGCTGTAACCGAAAAGGCAGCAGAGATCGATGAGATCATTGCTGCAAACAGTGAAAAGCGTCAGTTCTCCAGAATTCCAAAGGTAAGCATTGCTATTCTTCGCGTGGCAATATATGAGATGCTTTATAACGATAAAGTTCCTAATAATGTTGCTATAAGTGAAGCCGTATTGCTTGCAAAGAAGTACACATATACACCCGATGTAAAGTTTATCAATGGTGTTCTTGGTGTCGTTGCAAAGGGACTTGAAAATAAGAAAGGCGCAGAGGAATAATGCCGATATATCTCGGACTGGACACAAGCAATTACACAACTTCCACAGCTCTTATCGATACTGAAAAGCTGGAAGCCATACAGTGCAAAGAGCTTCTTCCTGTAAAAGAGGGAGAACTTGGTCTGCGGCAAAGTGATGCTGTTTTTCACCATACAAAGCAGCTTCCCGAAATGGTGTCGGCATTGTTTGAAAACAGACAGATAAGACCCGATGCTATCGGTGTTTCTGTCCGTCCGCGCAATATTGAGGGTTCATATATGCCGTGCTTTTTGTGCGGAGAGGGATTGGCTGATTCACTGGGCGCAGTTAATAAAGTTCCTGTGCATAAGACTTCTCATCAGATAGGACATATACTTGCAGCGCTGTTTTCTTCGCAGAAGCTTGAACTTGTAAATGAAAAATTCATTGCTTTTCACGTCAGCGGCGGAACGACCGACTGTTTGCTTGTCACTCCGGACAAAGAAAAGGTGTTTGATATAACGGAGATAGGTTCTTCGCTTGATATCAAGGCAGGACAAGCGATAGATAGGGCAGGCTTGATGCTTGGACTAAAATTTCCATGCGGAAAAGAGCTTGAAAAGCTTGCTGCGGTGAGTGATAAGAAATACAAACTCAAACCTATGCTTAAAAACGGAAACTGTTGTCTTTCGGGACTTGAAAACAAGTGCCGAAAAATGCTTGATGACGGCGAAACAAAGGAAGATATTGCAAATTACTGCCTTAGCTTTGTTTATTCAACGATATATGAGATGACGAAATTCGCACTTGACAGATGCGGAAATATTCCAATCGTATATGCAGGCGGAGTGATGTCCGATAAACTTATTCGAGATAAGCTTTTGCAGAAATTTGATGCATTTTTTGCCGAACCCGATTTTTCCTGCGATAATGCTGTCGGAACGGCAGTGTTTGCAGCGATCAAGGAGAACGCATTATGAGCAGTTTGCTTACCGTGAGCCAGCTTAACCGATACATTGCTTTCAGAATTAAAGAAGATAAGCAGCTGAAAGGAATACTGATAAGCGGCGAAATTTCAAATTTTACCAATCATACAAAATCGGGACATTTGTATTTTACGCTTAAAGACAGTACAAGTTCGGTAAAGGCTGTGATGTTTGCGAGTGCGGCTTCGCAGCTGCGTTTTGTTCCTGCATCGGGAATGAGAGTTATAATTTCGGCGAATGTACAGGTCTATGAGCGTGACGGCGTGTATCAGCTTTATGTCAATGATATGCAGCCAGATGGTATAGGTGCACTTTATATTGCATTTGAGCAGTTAAAAGAACGACTTTCGGCAGAGGGGGTGTTCGATGAGAGTCTAAAAAAGCCGCTGCCCGAATTCCCGACTAAGATCGGCATTGTTACTTCGATAGAAGCGGCGGCGCTTCAGGATATGCTCAATATAATATCGCGCCGATATCCAATTGCAGAAATTGTCATTTATCCTTGCCTTGTACAGGGTGCAAGCGCTCCCGAAAGTATCTGTTCGGCGCTAAAACGTGCGGACAGTGGTGAAAATGATATTATCATCGTTGGCAGAGGTGGCGGTTCTTTGGAAGACCTTATGGCTTTCAATAGTGAAAGTATTGCAAGAGCGATATTTAACTGTGAAACGCCTGTAATATCCGCTGTCGGACATGAAACTGATACGACAATAGCCGATTATGCGGCTGATTTGCGCGCTCCTACGCCGTCAGCGGCGGCAGAACTTGCTGTACCCGAGCTTTCCTCGCTGATAAACTTTTTTAACGCTTCACAAAAGGTTCTTGAAAAAAAGCTTATCGATAAAACGGCCTTTTTGCGATTACAGCTTGAAAATAGGGAGAGATCACTTATTTCTGCCGAACCCAAAAATCGCATAGAGAATTCAAAAAAGCTGCTTGATGAACGAAAACATCGTTTGCAGGAACTTTTGAAGATACAGACAGAATTAAAGAGCGCAGAGCTTAGAGCTAAAATATCTGCACTTGACAATTTAAGTCCGACAAAGATAATGATGAGAGGCTACTCTCTTGTTTATAAGGATGATAAGCTTATACATTCCGTTTCGGAGCTTAAAACGGGTGATAATATTTCCGTAAAGCTTCACGACGGTGAGATAGAAGCCGCTGTAAAATGAAAGGACAGAAAATGAAGTTTGAGGATTCAATAAGACGAATTGATGAAATAATATCTGCTCTTGAAGATAAGGATATATCGCTTGATGATTCAATCAAGCTTTACAAAGAGGGCGCAAAGCTCATTGACAGCTGCAAAAAAGAGCTTGACAAAGCTGAAATGCTTGTCACCGTTGAAGAAAACGAATAATAAGGGGAGTTTTTATGCCGAATATCAGCGGTTTATCAGCTGAAAACAAGGTTAGACTTGATGATTATATTGAAAAAGTCAATTCAGAGCTTGAAAAATATAAATATGATGAAATAAGCCGCTGTGGATTGCAGAAAGAGGTCGCCGAAGCAATGTGGTACACTCTTTCGGCAGGCGGAAAGCGCGTTCGTGCCATTCTTGCAATGGAGTTTTGCAGGGTGTGCGGAGGAGATGTCAAAGATGCTCTTACTGCTGCCTGCGCAATTGAAATGATACACGCTTTTTCACTTATCCACGACGATCTTCCGTGTATGGATAACGATGATTTCCGCCGCGGAAAGCCGTCCTGCCACAAGGCGTTTGACGAAGCAACTGCGCTTCTTGCAGGTGATGCACTCCAGAACAAAGCATTTGAGATCATCTCAAATGATGAAAAGCTTTCCGATACTGTCAAGGTGAAGCTTATAATCTGTCTTTCCAAGGCTGTTGGTGTTCAGGGAATGATCGGCGGTCAGGTCATTGATACGAACTGTCAGAGCAAGCTTACAACTTCGGAAGGTTTGCTTGAAATGTACCGTATGAAAACAAGTGCGCTTATTGCGGCGGCTTGTGAAATGGGCTGTATATGTGCCAAAGTTTACGATAAGGTGGAGTCGGCAGGAAAATTCGGTGAATGTCTTGGACTTGCTTTTCAGATAGTTGATGATATACTTGATATTGTTGGTGATGAAAAAGAGCTTGGAAAGCCTATCGGCAGCGATTCTTCAAATGAAAAAAATACATTTGCTGTTCGATGCGGAATTCAGGAGTCACAGAAATTTGCCGAAAAGTTTACGGATGATGCAATGAATGCATTGTCAGAATTTGATGATAATTGCTTTTTGAAGGAATTAAGCGCTTATCTTATGAAAAGAAATAAATAAGAATTTAAATGAAAGGTTGGGATCTGAATTGTCAATGTATTATAACTACACACTTGCCGCAGCGGTCGTTTCATGGTGCGCTGCACAGATCATAAAAACTATCATTCATGCTATAAAAAATAAAACATTTAAGGCGGAACGACTTGTTGGTTCAGGCGGTATGCCGAGTTCACATTCTGCTTTGGTATGCTCTGCATCTGTTGCAACATTCCGTTTGTGCGGTCCTCAGTCGGTAGAGTTTGCTCTTATGTTGATCGTTGCGCTCATAGTTATGTATGATGCAATGGGTGTAAGACGTGCAGCTGGACTTCATGCTCATCAGCTCAATCGAATGAACAAATATTTTGATGAAGAGGGAATAGAGATTCCTAACTATGATACAAAGCCTTCCAAAAAGCCAAAGAAGCAGAAAGATTTCAAGGAATATCTCGGTCATACCCCATTTGAAGTGCTCGGCGGAGTGATACTCGGTATTGTTATTGCGTTGATAATGCCTGTTGAGATATAATTCGGAGGATATTTTGGGTAAAAGTGAGATAAGGCTCGGCGATCTTGATCTGCCGAACGATTTAAAAAAAATGGATTATTCGGAGTGCGGAGAACTTTGCAGGGAGATACGCCGCTGTATCACTAAAAATGTTTTAAAGAACGGCGGACATCTTGCTTCAAACCTTGGAACTGTCGAACTGACGGTAGCGCTGCACAGGGTTTTTGATTCTCCCAAGGATAAGTTTGTATGGGATGTTGGGCATCAGGCTTATGCACATAAGCTTCTGACGGGAAGATACGATAAGTTTTCAACTCTTCGCAAAAAGGGTGGAATTTCGGGCTTTATACGTCCGAATGAATCTGAACACGATGCCTTTGTAAGCGGTCACAGCAGCAATTCCATTTCGGCTGCTCTTGGTATGGCAGAGGCAATGCGCATTGACGGTGACACCAAACACCGTGCTGTTGCCATTATCGGTGACGGGGCATTCACCGGAGGTTTGGCATACGAGGGGCTTAATAATGCGGGTAAAAGTGCAGCAAACCTTATTGTTATTCTCAACCATAATGATATGTCCATTTCCAAGAATGTTGGTGCGCTTGCAAAATATCTGACATCAATCAGAGGAGATCAGCGTTACCTTGATATAAAAAAGGCTGTTGAACATACGCTTGATAAAACTCCCGTTATTGGTGAACCAATAAAAAATATACTTCTGTCTTCAAAATCCGCACTGAAAAATGTGCTTTATCATTCAACGATGTTTGAAGATCTTGGATTTGTGTATCTCGGACCTATTGACGGTCACAACATTGAAGAAATAGAAGAAACTTTGAAAATGGCGCGCAGGATAGAAAAGCCTGTGTTCATTCATGTCAATACGGTTAAAGGAAAAGGATTCAGACCTGCTGAGGAAAACCCGGGTGCATTCCACAGTATCCCAAGCTGTGGATATTCAAAGAATAATCCCGATAACTCCAATCACGACAGTTTTTCCGAAAATTTCGGAAGAACAATTTCCGAATATGCTGAAGCAGATGACAGAATATGTGCTGTAACGGCGGCGATGAAGTATGGAACGGGTTTGCAGTATTTTGCGGCAAGTTTTCCAAAGCGTTTTTTTGATGTTGGCATTGCCGAGGAACACGCTGTTACTTTTTGCGCAGGCTTGGCGAAAAGCGGAAAAATTCCGGTATTTGCGGTTTATTCAAGCTTTTTGCAGCGAGCTTATGATGAGATCATACACGACGTTGCGATAGACAATACTCACATAGTTCTTGCGGTTGACAGAGCGGGATTTATAGGTGAGGACGGCGAAACGCATCAAGGTGTATTTGACATTCCAATGCTTACGGGAATACCCAATGCTGTTATTTTTTCTCCATCAAATTATTCGGAGCAGAAGCTTTGTCTTAAAAATGCTCTCTATGACTGCGGCGGTTTTGCGGTTGTGCGTTATCCGAAAGGCAATGAAAGTTTTGGTTTAACGGATAACAGATATGATACAGATACTTTCTGTCATATTTCTTTTGACAGTGATTGCCTTGTCATAACTTTCGGCAGGCTTTTTGAAAGAATTTTGGAGATAAGCCGTTCGGGTGATGCAGGCAATTTTGATATTTTAAAGCTTGTAAAGATATATCCGTTAGACAGCGAAGCTGCACTTATTTGTATGAACTATAAGCGCATAATTTTTTATGAGGAAAGCAGCAAAGAAAACGGTATTGCAGAGCATTTGCTTGTGAAGCTTTTTGAAATGGGCTTCAAGGGTTCTTATGAGATCGTTGCGGCGAGCGGATTTATCCCTAATGAAAGCACTGAACAGACAATGGAGCGCTTTAAAATGGACAAAAAGTCAATGACGGAAACTATCGGTAATATGGTGAGAAATATTGAGAATTGATTGTTATCTTGTTGAAAATAAAATAGTCAAGAGCCGTGAGAGGGCGAAAGAACATATCAAAAACGGCGATGTTTTTATAAACGGAAAACCTGTTTCAAAGCCGTCGGCAGAGGTCAATGAAGGTGATAATGTTGACTTCAAAGGTGCGGTCCTAAAATATGTCGGCAGAGGCGGGTTAAAGCTTGAAAAGGCTGTTGATGTATTCGGTATTGATCTGAACGGCAGAGTTTGTATGGATATCGGAGCGTCTACGGGAGGTTTTACCGATTGTATGCTGCAAAACGGTGCTGAATATGTTTACGCTGTTGATGTCGGACACGATCAGCTTGACGAAAAACTGCGCGCTGACAACAGGGTTTGTAATATGGAAAAGACAAATTTTACTGAGCTATTTCCTGAAAATTTTAAACCCTATCCGAATTTTTTCAGTGTTGATGTTTCGTTCGTATCTCTTAAAAAGATAATTCCAAGGCTTTCCGAATTTATGAAAGAGGGCAGTTCTGCTGCAGTTTTGATAAAGCCGCAGTTTGAGGCAGGAAAGTCCGATATAGGAAAAAACGGCATTGTTAAGGACAGAAAAGTACATTTGCGTGTTTTAAATGAACTTATGGCTTTTTTCTCACAGAATGGACTTGCTGTAAAGGGTCTTGATTTTTCACCTATAAGCGGCGGTGACGGGAACATTGAATACCTCGCATATATTGTTCGCAATGACAGTGAAACTTCTGTTATAGATGTAAAAAAGGTCATTGATGAAGCCTTTTCAAATATTCGCAGAAAGGATTAAAACCAAATGAATATAGTTTTATTTCCGAATTTCACAAAACCCAATGCACTGCCGACTGCGCAGAAGCTTTGTTTAAAGCTGCACGAACTGGGCGTTGATATTTATACTGACAGCGAATATAAAAAGGATTTTTCAGGAGAAAGCTTTATCAATTATGGCAGTATGGATAAGATCGCTGCGGAATGTGAAGCGATAATTGCTATCGGCGGAGATGGAACTATTCTCAAAGCTTCGCACTATGCTTCGGAATATGACAAGCCTTTGCTCGGGGTAAACACGGGGCATCTTGGATTTATGGCTTCTATGGAGATCGATGAGCTGGACAATATTTCACGGCTCAAAACTCACGATTATAAGATAGAATCGAGAATGATGCTCGATGTTGTTCTTATGCACGAAAATACGGTCATTTCAAACTATACTGCGCTGAATGATGTCGTTGTTGCACGTCCGTGCTCAAATTTATGCAGTTACGAGATATCAACTGACGGGATAGTTGTCAGCTCGATACGCTCTGACGGTGTTGTTTTTTCGACACCGACAGGTTCGACGGCTTATGCATTGTCGGCAGGCGGACCAATTGTTGAACCGCTTATGGAAACGATACAGATGACACCTGTGTGTCCTCATTCGCTGTCGTCAAGGCCAATGCTTTTTACGGCTGACAGACGGTTGGAGATCCGTCATTTTTCAAGTGATGAAAATGAGATATATTTTTCCGTTGACGGTAAATTTGAATGCAGTTTCGGCAGGGAAGATCACCTTGTGATATCGAGGTCGAACAAAAGGCTGAGGCTTATAGATATCAAAGGCAATTCATTCTTTGATGCAGTGAACAATAAGCTTATGAATCCCATAAAATAAGCTTTTCGGAGGATTTATGGTAAAAAAAGAACGTCAGAATATTATCATAGATATAATTTCAAAAAATGAGATATCCACGCAGGAGATGCTGAAAGAACATCTTGAAAAGCAGGGGATAAACGTTACTCAGGCAACTCTTTCGCGTGATATAAATGAACTGAATCTGAAAAAAGAGGCAGACGGGGTGTATAAATACATTGCTCCGCTTAAGGATATTATGGAATGTCCGCCTATATTTAAGGATTCTGTTCTGGATATCGTTTATGCTATGAATACAGTCGTGCTGAAATGCCATACGGGTATGGCGCAGGCAGCTTGTGCGACGCTTGACAAGATGGAATATGTCGGCATTGTTGGAACGATAGCGGGCGATGACACGATCTTTGTGCTTATGCCGAGTGAAAAAGCGGCGGCGGACTTTTGCGAAAATCTTCGTGATATGATATTGTAAAAACAGAGGAAGTTTTTTATGCTTTGTGAGCTTTGTATTGAAAATCTTGCTGTAATTGAACACGCAGTCATACCATTTTCTGATGATTTTAATGTTTTTACCGGTGAAACGGGTGCAGGTAAATCTATACTTATAAACGGAATAAATGCTGTTCTCGGAAAAAGGGTCAGCAAGGATATTGTCCGCTCAGGCTGTGCTAAGGCTTCGGTGACGGCATTATTCAGGGGACTTTCTGCTGAAACAAAGGAAAAGCTTGACGAGTTCGGTATTGATCATTTGGACGATGAACTGCTTATTACAAGAACGATATCATCTGACGGCGGCAGCGGAGTTCGCATAAATTCACGCACATCTTCGGTTTCTGTTTTAAAGGAGATCGGCATAACGCTGATAGATGTTCACGGTCAGCACGATAACCGCATACTTATGTATCCCGAAAAGCATATTGACATCGTTGATAATTTTGCAGGCATACAAAGTGAAATCGAGGATTATCGGGAAAGTTTCCACAAATTGCAGAATATTTCACGAAGAATAAAAAAATTATCCGATAATGAATCGGAAAAGTTGTCACGTCTTGAAACTCTCAGAGTAATGACGAATGAGATAAAGGAAGCTCAGATCTCGGACGAAAATGAGGACGAAAAGATAGATAACGAATTTAATGTTATCAGCAACAGCAGTGCAATTTCCAAGACCTTATCTTCGGCGGCGGAAGAAATTTCGGGCGACGATGATAACGACGGGATCTGCGGTGTTATCAATGATATAATTACGGATATAAAGCGTTATTCTGATATAATGCCCTCGCTTGATGAAATATCATCACGTCTTGACAGTTTAAAAATAGAAGCAGCTGACATTGCGGATCAGATAAAAAGTCTGAATGACAGCATTGATGTGGACGAGAGCCGTTTATCATATCTTGACAACAGAAGAGATACTTTGATATCTATAAAGAAAAAGTATGGTCCTGAGCTTAAAGATGTCATAGAAAAATACACTTCGGCACAGAACGAAGCTGCCGAACTTATTGACAATACGGAAGAGATAAAGAGGATAAGTGCTGAGCGAAATGAACTTCTTAAAGAAGTAAGTGCAAAGGCGAAGAACTTGTCACAGAAACGTCGCGAAGCGGCAGATCAGCTATCTTCCAAGATAGAAAATGAACTGAAATTTCTTGATATGCCGAATGTTAAGCTTGAAATATCGCAGACGCTCGGAAAGCTCACAAGTTCGGGAATGGATTCAATGGAGATACTTATATCCGTTAATGCAGGAGAACCTCCTAAGCCTATTGCGAAGATAGCATCGGGCGGTGAGCTTTCACGAATAATGCTTGCAATAAAAAATGTTACAGCGGAAAAAGATGACGTTCCGACAATGATATTTGACGAGATAGATACGGGTGTAAGCGGCAAGGCTGCGCAGAAGATAGGCGTAAAGCTTCGTGAGATATCCCGAAGCCGTCAGGTTTTGTGTGTAACACATCTTTCCCAGATAGCTGTAATGGCGGACAGTCATCTTTTCATCGAGAAAAAGACAAAGGACAACAGAACATTTACAGAGGTATCTGTGCTTGACGAGAATTCAAGAGCAGGAGAGATAGCGAGAATAATGGGCGGTGACAACATAACCGATTCAACGCTTAAAGCGGCGAAAGAACAGCTTTCTTCACGCAATGAGATCTATAACAGAATGTTGGAAAAATAAAAAAGTACAGCCTATATTTGACATAGGCTGTACAGAATATTTATGGATCACTGCCGTCAAGGTTGAGTGAAAAATCACCCTGATCGTCGGTTTCTTTTTCGGCAGCGGTATTCTCTTCGGCAGGAATAAGCGGATCGGCTATTTCTTCATCGGTTTGCTCACCGTGGATATGGGTGTAGAATGAATTTATCATTTCCATATCCTTTTCTGAATAGTTATCCTTTTCGGAGAGCAGTTCATTAATGACCTGATCGTAAAAATTTAAAGCAGCAGGGCTTATATCCTCGGGTGATTCATCGTCTTTGAGAGGAAATTTTTGCAGTGCGGTTTTCCAAACTCTGTTTATCATACCTGTGATAGCCGCAGGTTTATGTGCAAGATAGTTTCGTTTATAGATGCTCGGTACCGGATTTTTAAACGGATAATACTTTTCAAGAATGATAAGGTCTTCAATGTATTTTTCAATTTCTGCCGTATTTTTAAAGAAGAAAACAGCTGAACGGGTAGTGTGAAGATTTGCGAATGCTGTATTGATTATCTTCATTCTTTTTGATATGTATTTTATAGTCATTCCGTTCAAAAAGTCTTCCGAAACCATAAGTTTTTTTTCATTTGTTCCGAACAGGAAATTCTGAAGCTCAACTTTAGTTTGTTTATCAAGCTTCAATATTGGATTTGGAGCGGTAGGAGCTTTCTTTTTTGAAGCTTTCTCTGCTTCTTTATCTTTTATAGCTTTTTCTTTAGCAGGTTTTTCTTTTGCCATTGTTTTTTGCCTCCGAGAATAAGAATATTATTTATATTTTAACATATTTTTAAAC
>CALANW010000030.1 GCA_937926145.1 uncultured Ruminococcus sp.
CAATAACTTTAACAATTGTTTAAAAATTATTAAGAATTTTCACCTCTTGACAAATCGATATACTAATATTATAATAGAATAGATATGTTACAAGACATAAAGACAGTTCGTTAGTGCCATCCTGTCTATAATCAAAACCAGGACATCATAAACCGATTATCATAGGGTATGGTGTTCAGCCATGCCCTTTTTATTTTTATACTAATATCTAATCAGAATGTATAAAAAAAATCAAGCCAAAGCTCGCATATATGGATTTTGCGCCGATTTTTTGTCTGCACATTCATTAGAGATCAGTATTATTCAGGGAGAAAAGCTATGTATATTTTAAAAACCGAAGCTGCGTTCGACAGCGCTCATTTTTTGAGCGGCTATGACGGAAAATGCTCAAATCTTCACGGTCACCGCTGGAAGATAGAAATTGAAATCGAAAGTGAAAAACTTGTTCAGGACGGTCAGTGCCGCGGAATGATCGTCGATTTCGGCGACTTAAAGAACGACCTTAAAACTCTTGCCGATTCGTTCGACCACTCTTTTATATATGAAAAAGGTTCGCTCAAAGAAACGACAATTGCCGCTCTTAAAGATGAAAACTTCCGACTTATCGAAGTTGATTTTCGCCCGACCGCGGAAAATTTCTCTAAGTATTTTTATGATGTAATGCAGAGCAAGGGTTACAAGGTGAGAACCTTAACAGTATATGAAACCCCGAACAACTGCGCAAGCTACTGCGGAAAGGACTGATAACGTGGCTGATTTTGAAGTTGTTGAAAAATTCGTCAGCATAAACGGCGAAGGGCAAAGAGCAGGACAGCTCGCTGTTTTCATTCGCTTTAAAGGCTGCAATCTTAACTGCGGATACTGCGATACTAAATGGGCAAATGACCTGTCAGCTCCGTTTGAATCAATGAACGAAGATGAGATTTACGATTATATCAAATCAACAGGTGTAAAGAATGTTACACTTACAGGCGGTGAACCTTTGCTCCGTGATAATATAGGAATTTTGCTTGAACGTCTTGGAAAGGACAATTCGCTCAATGTTGAGATAGAAACCAACGGAAGCGTTCTCATCGAACCGTATGCAAGTGTTGTCAAGCGTCCAAGCTTTACACTTGATTACAAGCTCGGCGGCAGCGGAATGGAACGATTTATGAAGACCGAAAACTATCAGTTTTTGCAAAAATGCGATACTGTAAAATTTGTTGTTTCTTCCGTGAGCGATCTTGAACGTGCTGTCGAGATAATCAAAGAATTTGAGCTTGATAAAAAATGCGGTGTTTACCTTAGTGCCGTTTTCGGCAAAATCGAACCTGCCGATATCGTTTCATTTATGATAGATAAGAATTTGAACGATGTGAATTTACAATTACAGATGCATAAATTTATATGGGATCCGAACAAGCGGGGTGTTTAAATGAAAAAAGAATTTGACTATGAAGCTATAAAGGAGCATATTCGCGGCATTCTCGTTGCTCTCGGTGAAGATCCCGACAGAGAGGGACTTCGTGAAACTCCCGACCGTGTTGCAAGAATGTACGGCGAGGTTTTTGAGGGTATGCGCTACACGAACGCCGAGATCGCCGAAATGTTCAACAAATCATTTGAGGACGGCTTTTCAAGGCACAGCGACGATATCGTTCTTGTAAAGGATATTGAAGTTTTCTCATACTGCGAACACCACATGGCACTGATGTATGATATGAAAGTATCTGTTGCTTATATTCCTAACGGAAAAGTTCTCGGCTTGTCCAAAATAGCAAGAATTGCCGATATGGCAGCGAAGCGTTTACAGCTTCAGGAACGTCTTGGCGCAGATATTGCAGAAATTATCACACTTGCAAGCGGTTCTCCCGATGTTGCGGTAATAATTGAAGCTAACCACAGCTGTATGACAGCGCGCGGTATAAAGAAACCAAGCGCAAAAACCGTTTCGACAACTTTCAGAGGACGTTTTGAAACCGAAGCCGCGCTTCAGAACAGACTTTTTATGCAGATGAAAATGTGATGATATGGTAATACTTATAAACGGCTGCTCGCACACGGGCAAAACTCTTCTCGCGCAAAAGCTTCTTGAAAAATATCAATATCCGTATCTTTCGATAGATCATCTTAAAATGGGACTTATACGAAGCGGTCAGACGGAACTTACACCGTCCGATGATAAAGAGCTGCTCCCCTATCTTTGGAATATCGTAAAAGAGATAGTCAAAACCGCAATTGAGAATGAGCAAAATCTTATAGTTGAGGGTTGTTATATTCCTTTTGACTGGAAAGATGATTTTGATGAAAATTATCTGCGACATATAAAGTTTCTCTGTCTTATAATGACGGAAAAATACATCAATGCGCATTTTGCCGATATAAAGCACCACGCAGATGATATCGAAAAGCGCCTTGATGACAGTTGGCTCAATGCGGAAGAGCTTATTTCCGAAAACAAGAAAAATCTTGAATCATGTAAAAAATATGGCTGCAAATATATCCTTATCAACGATGAATATAAAATCGACCTACAAAATTTATAAAGGAGAATAACTATGAAAGCACTTGTTTTATTTAGCGGCGGCGTTGACAGCACAACTTGTCTTGCACTTGCCATTGACAGATACGGAAAGGATAATGTTGTTGCACTCTCCGTTTCATACGGTCAGAAGCACACAAAAGAAGTTGAAGCTGCTGACAAAATTGCCAAGCACTATGGAGTTGAGTTTATAAAGCTCGACCTTTCGGAAATGTTCAAGTTCTCGGACTGCTCGCTCCTGCAGCATTCCGACAAGGAAGTTCCGCATGAAAGCTACGCTGAACAGCTCAAAGAAACCAACGGTTCGCCTGTTTCGACCTATGTTCCGTTCAGAAACGGTCTTTTCATCGCATCTGCGGCAAGTGTTGCTTTGTCTAAGGGCTGCGGCGTTATTCTCTATGGCGCTCACGCTGACGATGCGGCAGGAAACGCTTATCCCGACTGCTCCGAGGTGTTCAACAACGCTATGAACACAGCCGTTTGGGAGGGCAGCGGTCATCAGGTCAAGGTCGAAGCACCTTTCGTTGGAATGAACAAGGCAGGCGTTGTAAAAAAAGGACTTGAACTCGGTGTTCCTTATGAACTCACTTGGAGCTGCTATGAGGGTCACGACAAGCCATGCGGCGTATGCGGAACTTGTATCGACCGTCAGAAAGCATTTGAAGCAAACGGCGTTACCGACCCACTTTTAAAGTAAAGGAGAATAAAAATGACAGGAAGAAATACCGAAGAAACACAGGGCATTACGCTCCTCGGCAATCAGAAAACCAAGTACCCTACCGACTATGACCCAAATGTGCTTGAAACATTCGTAAACAAGCATCAGGATAACGATTATTTCGTAAAATTCAACTGCCCCGAATTTACAAGCCTCTGCCCTATCACGGGACAGCCCGATTTTGCAACGATATATATTTCCTACGTTCCGTCTGTTAAAATGGTAGAAAGCAAGTCCTTGAAGCTTTATCTTTACAGCTTCCGCAACCACGGTGATTTCCACGAGGACTGTATGAACATCATTATGAAAGACCTTATCAAGCTTATGGATCCCAAATATATTGAAGTATGGGGCAAATTCACCCCGCGCGGCGGCATTTCCATTGACCCTTACTGCAATTACGGCAAGAAAGGTACAATGTGGGAACAAGTCGCAGTTGACAGACTTGCGCACCATGATCTTTATCCCGAAAAAGTCGATAACAGATAATCATATAATAAAAATAAAAAGAACGCGTGACTTTCATTTTGCGAAAGTTACGCGTTCTTTTTATTCTGAAATAAGCTTGTTCAAATTATCTGCATATCTTGCGCAGTCATGGAAAAGCTGAGTTTTGATATTTGAGGAGGTGCTTCGGATATAAAGTACGATAACATACGGCGAATCAGTATAGACTACAGCTGCCGCACCGAGCGTATAGAAATCGTCCTGTGGAAGAAAACCGTATTTTTCGCAAACGGTGTATTCTTCAAGTTCGTCCGAGAAAAGATCGTTATGCTCGCTGTTTGCAAGGAATTCTTTCATAAGCGCACCGTTTTGATGCTCTTCATTGAAGAAATAGATATCCTTGAAGTAAACAGCGGTTTCTCTTGCGGTGAGTTTGAACCAATAGTTGTCCTCGGTCATTCGTTCGTCACGGCCAAGTCCCTCTGCAAGCTGATTAAAGCAGTCATAGCCTATGTAGTTATAGAGCATTTTATATGCCGTATTGTCGCTCTTTTCAATGGCAGCTTTTGCAAGCTCTTCAATGGTGAACTTTGTTCCGATTGGCTGATTATCGATAAGTTCAGAACTTGAATTGAGCATATCTTCGGTCATTTCAAAGCTTTGAGTAAGGTCTGTTTCGTTTCCGAGAACTGCTCTTACATAAGGTGCTTTTATAATGCTTGCCGCTGAGAATGAAACATCTGCGTTGTATTCGACCGATGCTCCGCTTTCGAGATTTACGAACATAAAGCCTGCATCACCGTATTTTTTTATGAGTACATTGTAAAGATCGTCAAGAGCGGCGCTTATCTCCTCATTGTCGGTATCAATGCCCGATGTGATTATCGTTGAAGGTTCACCCTCTGACATTGTTTCAAAATCAAAATTAGGCTCATCAACAAGAAGTGTTTGTGCAAGCTTCGGCATTTCGGGTTCAGCAGGTTCAGTTTCGGTCACCGCCTCGGTCTGCTCTGCCGTTGTTTCTTCTTGACGCTTTCCTCCGCTCGCTATTACTTTAACTACAGTATCACCCGGAGTATATACTTCTTCGGGAGCGATGCTCTGCGAAAGGATAACACCTTTTTCATAGTCAGTATCGTAGTCATATTCTACATCAAGCGTGAAAAATCTGCTGTAACAGCCATTAACATCATCAACAGTATAACCGACGATCTTCGGCATTATCTCCTGCACATCGGCAGGCTTTCGGAAGATAACAATGCAGGCTACCACAACAAACGCTATCAGCGAAAGTATGATTATTACTATGCTGACAAGCTTTTCATTTCTATTGTTCATAAGAAATCCTCCTTTGGAAGATCACTCAACTGATTTGAGCGAAGCCGCCATATCTATCTTTTTCAGGCGGAAATAAAGCATTATGTTTACAAAAACAGCAAATACAATTGTAAGAGCCGCAGCGGCAAAGAAACAATAAGCAGGTATATCAGGCGCGAACATTACCGAATCAACCTCGCAGGTATGTCGGACAAAACCTTCAAAGAAAACACCGAAAATAAGTCCTGCTATCATTCCCATAAGTGCGGATATCGTATTCTCACGGTAAATATATGCCGCTACTTCGCCGTCATAAAATCCAAGTACCTTTATCGTTGCAAGTTCGTGCAAACGTTCATTCACGTTGATATTTGTCAGATTGAACATTACAACGAACGCAAGCGCACCTGCACAAACTATTACAAGAATAACGATAAATGAAAGACTTTCGACAAGGGTTCGGAAACTGTCACTTCCGCCCGAAGAATAATTTACCGCAAGCACATCATCACGCTCAACAAGGGCTTCAGAAAGTTCGCTTTCTCTTGAGGTATCGTTCATATCAATGTACATAACATTGTTTTTCAGTTCATAGTCAAGTCCAAGCTTGTCAAATCCGCCCGAAGCGATAAACACATAGTTGAACGTGTAATTCTCCATTATTCCGATTATCTCAACGGCATGTCCCTGCTCAAAATAAACGTTGTCGCCAAGCTTTACATCAAGCAGACGTGCAAGCTTTTCATTTATGACGATACCGTTGTCCGAAAGGTCATAATGTTCTTTTGTCACACGGTTATGGATATCAAAAAAGTCGGAAATTTTGTTTTCATCTTCGGGAACAATGAGATAGACCTCCGCAGAGCTTTTCTCCGAATAAAGATCATCGACCTTCTGCATTGCAAACATCGAATTATCAACCAGCCCCGTGTCATTGGCAGCTTGCTTGACTTCGGCATAATCCGCCTTTCCATCGTCAAGAGCAACGACCGCATCATAAAGGAAAACATTTGAATATTGCCTGTCAACAATGCTCACTATCGAATCACGCAGTCCGAAGCCCGTAACGAGCAGTGCCGTACAGCCGCCGATGCCGATAACCATCATTATAACACGGCTTTTATAGCGGAAAAGATTTCGAAATGTCACCTTTGTGGTGAATTTCATTCTGCTCCAGAGCGGAGTGATCCTTTCGAGGAAGATACGCTTGCCGTTTTTCGGCGGCTTCGGACGCATAAGCTCCGCAGGCTTTGAAATAAGCTCCACCCGACAAGCCATAAATGATGAAAGTCCCGTACAAAGGCAGGCTGCTATTGCGCAGTATAGCGCATAGTCCCATCTGAATGAAGCGGAAAATTTATCGAAAGCATATATCGATTTGTAGCATGTGAAAATAAGCTTCGGTATAGTTCCAAGTCCAAGTGCAACGCCTGCGATAACTCCCGGGATGCTCGCAAGAACAGCATAAAGTATATACTGTCCCATTATTTCGCCGTAGCCGTAGCCGAGCGCCTTGAATGTACCCGTCTGGATACGCTGTTCCTCGACCATTCGTGTCATTGTCGTCCAGCAGACGAGTGCAGCGATAAGAATAAAGAATACAGGGAACACCTTTGCAATGGCATCTACCTTGTCGCAGTCATCACCATAATTTCCAAATGACGGATAAATGTCACTGCGGCTCATTACATACCATTTTGCGTCTTTTGTCTTGTCGGCAACTTCTTTTTCGGCATCGGCTATCTCTGCCTGCGCATCTTTAAGCTTCTCTTCACCGTCTGCAATTTCGTCAGCGGCATTATCAAGCTCTGAACGCGCTTCGGCAAGCTTGTCCGAATTATCCGTTATCGAATTATCGATAGCTGAAATATACTGTTCCAGTCCGTTTTTGCAGGCAGCCTTTGTGCCGTTGTCATATTCGGCGGGAACGGACATATATCCCGTCAAAAGCTGAACAAGGTCATCGTCAGCCGCAAAGAAATCTCCCTGATCCAATTCATTGATAACATCGGAAATTTCGCTTTGATCGGAAACGGCGGCTGTTTCATAGTCGGAAAGAACCTCATTAAGCTTTTCCAAAACAGCTTTAAGCTTTTCAACGGCTCTTAAACCGTCATTATATTCTATCTCGCCGTCGTTAAGCTTTTCTTTTGCATCGTCAATATCTTTCTGCGAATTGCTGACTTCCGCTTTTGCGTCATTTATTTCTTCATAAGCATCGTCGGTGATCTTCTTCACACGCTTTTCTATTTCTGTTTTGCCGAAGTCTTCAAGCTGGCTGATCTTTTCTTCGATAAAATCATCATATTCGCTTTTGAACGGGTCAAGCTTTTCGGCACCGTCAACTTTGACATAAACGTCCGTAAAAACTTCAAGGTCGAAATTCTCTTTCGGGATAAGAACATAACCGTTCAGCGTTCCGTTTCCGATAGAAGTTGTTCCACGCTCAAATGAGATATACATAGGAAGCTTTATATAGCCTACAACGGTATATTCATTCCGTGAAAGAGTATCCGAAATATCATCATCGTTCGGTGCGGATAATGTGACTTTCTCCCCTATTTTCGGCTGTTCCGTGCCGCGGAATTTATAGTCAACGACACATTCGTCACTGCTCTGCGGGAGTCTGCCCTCGACTATCTCGGGATAATTGAACTTGCTCTCGGGGTCATAAGAATAGACCTTTACAGCCTTTCGTGAAACAGAATCACTTTCTATAAAAAGGTCTGACGAATAAGCTCCCTCGGAATAAAATGCATCGTCGAATGAACCGATATCATCGACTTCGTTCTGCTCAAATCCGAGCGTTGACATTATGTGGATATCGTCAAGCGAGTGTTCGTTATAATAATTCCAAGCGTTCTTTTTCATATCGGGAGAAGCTGCCTTTATTCCCGAGAAAAATCCCGAGCCGAGCGCAATTATCGCAAAGATCGCAATAAATCTTCCGAATGTGTTTTTTATGCTTCGGAATGTATTTTTCAGCATTGATTTTTTCATAAAACGCTACCTCTTTTACCATTCAATGGTGTCTATCGAAGCAGGCTTGTCATTCAGAACAACGCTCTCGACCTTGCTGCTCTTTATTGTGATAACACGGTCAGCCATTGGAGTTATGGCAAGATTATGCGTTATAACAACAACGGTCGTTCCCGTGTTTCGGCAGGTGTCCTGCAAAAGCTTTAGGATTGTTTTGCCCGTCTGGTAATCGAGCGCACCCGTCGGTTCATCGCAGAGCAGAAGCTTTGGCTTCTTTGCAAGTGCTCTCGCAATTGAAACACGCTGCTGCTCGCCGCCCGAAAGCTGTGCGGGAAAGTTGTTCATTCTGTCGCCAAGTCCGACCTCTCGAAGTATCTGTTCTGCCCCGATGCAGTCCTTGCATATCTCCGTTGCAAGCTCAACATTTTCCTTTGCTGTAAGGTTCTGGACAAGGTTGTAGAACTGGAAAACAAAGCCAATATCGTATCTTCTGTATGAAATAAGTTCTTTCGGGGAATATTTTGCGATATCAACACCATCAACGATTATCTCGCCCTCATCGCAGCAGTCCATTCCGCCGAGCATATTGAGAACGGTAGTTTTTCCCGCTCCGCTTGCGCCGACGATAACGGCAAATTCGCCCTTTTCAATGCTGAAATTTATACCGTCAGAGGCATTTATCGTAACTTCGCCCATTTTATAGCGTTTATATACATTTTTGAATTCAACAAAGCTCATTTTCTTACTTCCTTTTTTGACGAAAAATTATATATAAT
>CALANW010000031.1 GCA_937926145.1 uncultured Ruminococcus sp.
TATATGGCTTTTGCGCCGATTTTTTGTCTACACTTTGATTAAAAATTAGTATTATTTGCAAAGCTCCGAAATAAGCTTCGGTGAATATTCATTCGGAGCATAGTGCCGTATGGTTTCGCCCTCGATTTTTAATAGCGATGTGAAACAATTTGCCGCAAACTCATAATCGTGAGTGATAACAAAGCATATACAGCCTTTTCGCGCCATTTCAATTATTGTCGCTCGCACAAGCCGCATATTTTCGGCATCAAGACCGCTTGTCGGTTCGTCAAAGAAAAGTATCTTCTTTCCGCTCAGGCAGGCAAGCGCTATCGAAAGCCGCTGCTTCTGCCCTCCCGAAAGCTCCGACGGGTGAAGCTCGGCATATTCCGAAAGTGAAAATTCCGACAGCAGACTGTTTATCCTTTCATTGATGCCGTCTTCATTTTCGTGACCCATAAGCATTTCCTCACGAACGCTGCCTGCTATAAGCTGATAATCAACATCCTGCATCACATAGAATGACCTGCTCCGCCGATGCTTCTTGTCCGCAGGCTTTCCGTTAATGAAAATTCGCCCCGCCGACGGCTTTTCAAGTCCCATAAGCACACGGATAAGCGTTGATTTTCCTGCACCGTTTTTCCCCGTTATACCAATGACCTCGCCGCCTTTGCAGGAAAACGATACATCTTTCCATAAGGGCTCGCCTCCCTTGTAATGAAAGGATATATCCCTCGCTTCAAGCGTTATATCCTCGGAATATCCGCCAGTCTGCGGAACGGAACATTCAATGCTTTCAAGCCGCAATTGCCGCAAACCCATTTCGGAAAGTTCTTCGTGAGAAAGCTGCTCAAGCTCTTCTTTGCCGATCATCCTGCCTATCGTCCCGTTTTTCATACAGATAAATTTATCCGCAATATCACGAAGATAATAAAGCTTGTGTTCAGAAACAACGATAGTTTTCCCCTGCGCTTTAAGCTTTTCAAGCAGACATTTGAGCTGTTCCGTTCCTGCCGTGTCAAGATTTGCTGACGGCTCATCGAGAACGTAAATATCAACTCCTGCGCAATACACCGAAGCCGCGGCAATTTTCTGTTTTTCGCCGCTCGAAAGGGCAAAAATACTTTTTCCGATAAGCGGTGCAAGTTCAAGCTCTTCTACAGTCCTCCGCATATTTTCACGAAGCTTATCCTGCGCGATCCCAAGGTTTTCCGCAGGAAAAGGTATCTCGTTCTTTACATTCAGCGTAAAAAACTGCGAACGCGGGTCTTGAAATACACTTCCCACAAAAGCCGAAAGATCACCCGTTTCGTGTTCGGATATATCCATACCGTTCACAATGCATTTTCCGCTTATGCTGCCATCGTAATAGTCTGGCACAAGACCATTTATGCAGCGTGTCAGCGTAGTTTTTCCACAGCCGCTCGGTCCTGTCAGAACTGCAAGCTCGCCCTTTTTCACGGCAAAGTCAATGCCATATACACCAAATGAATTTACGCCGTCATATTTAAAGCCGAAATTCTCGAAGCTTATCATCAAATACGTCCTCCCCTCATCATTCCGTCAAAAATAAATATGCCTGCCGCCGCCAACAACATTATCACAAGATAAATTATATCCTGCGCCGAAATGCGCACATCGGTAAGGCTTGTTCGGTCGCGCTCCGTGTTCAGACCTTTGCACAGCGACGCAGCGGAAAGCTCCTCGGATATCTTTTCGCTTCTCGCAAGTATTGGCACGATATAGTTCCCGACAGTTCGTATCGGGTGCTTCATATTTTCAAAAGAGAAGCACAAGCCGCGCATTTTCAGGCTTTCGTCTATCCTCTTGAATTCCTGCAAGATCGTAGGCACATATCGGTAAACGACCATAAGCGGAATGGAAAAGCTTTTCGGGATATGCATTCGGTCAAAGGCATAAAGCATCTCGTTCATCTGCGCCCGTGCAGACATAATTTTCAGCGTCAGAAAGGCAGGATATATCTTTGAGAGCATTATCAAAAACGGCGGAAAAATATCCGATAAAACAGGTATGTGAATATGACCGAGAAAATATATCACTGCATTCATTACAGAAAATGTGCAAAGCTCCTTAAAAAATATCTTCGCGCCGCAGAATATCAGCACCGCAATATCGCATACGGCAAACAGCGCATACAGAGCGTAAGTTGTATGTAAAGTGCTTGTAAGTATCATCACCGCTATCGTTTGGATAATAAGGATCCGTATATCAGGCTTTGAAGCCTTAAATTCATTCATCAGGCTGTGTTCCTTTCAGAAAATACTTGAAATAAGAGATAAAATATGCTAAAATAAAAATACGGTTAGTTTATGCTAATCACATTTCTGATTTTATCAGCAAATGCCGTCAAATTCAATAAATTGAAAGGAAAAACGCCCGACAGCCGTATCATTCCGACTGTAAGGCGTATAGGTAAACGCTGCTCAATACGTTTCAACATTTTTCAAAATGTACTCAAAGCCTGAAATCCGTACATTTCTCAAAACAACGAAACGGACGCTTGGCTTTGATCAGCGTATCCTTAAAAATATTATGAAAATTACAAAAGAATTATATTTCAACAGCCTTGAAGCAGGCGGTTTTGTCCGTGACGAAAGCTTTCCCGACTGCGATGAAAATCAGTTCCAATATCTGCTCGACAGCAGCGTCGGCAGCGGAAAATTTCACGTTTACTGCCTTGAAAATATGTTTGCAATAGAAAGCTACGACCTGCGTTTCAATAAGGATACGCTTATCGAAACTCCCGAACCCGAGTTTATGTCGCTCCAGTATTACAGTTCCGTTTCGGGCGAGGAGCTTCACCCATACCGCCAGCTTTCGCCCAACAGCCTTCGCGCATACATAGGACAAAACCGCACCAAATATCAGGCGATATTCCATAAGGATATCCCCGTCCGCGCAGTAAGCTTCAGCGTTATGCCCGAATTTTATAAAGGATATCTGAAAGAAAAGCTCGACGGAGAGGACATCGAACTTCAAAGCGCATTCCGCAGAATGACGGGCGGAGTCGTCCAGCCGCAGCTCACCACTCTCCTCAAACAGATACAGTCGTACAACGGTTTTGGCGCTTGCGCAAAGCTTTTTTATGAGGGAAAGATACTTGAAGCCGTCGCGATAGTTGCAGATGAAGCAAGACAGTGCAGAACGCAGAACAGAGCAGTTCGGCTCACAAAAGAAGACGAGGATAATCTCAACGCCGCCGCAAGATATATCGAAAATCACTTTGCTTTCGGCGTAAACACCGATCAGCTTTGCAGGATAGCACTTATGGGCAGCACCAAGCTGAAAACGGCGTTCAAAGAACATTTTGGGTGCAGCATTTCTGAATACACAATACGCAAAAGGATCGACCACGCACAGCATCTTCTTATCGCCACCGATCTCAGCGTAGGTGAAATAGCAAAAGCTGTCGGATACGAACGCTCCGACAGCTTTTCAAGCCAGTTTTCACGGATAACAGGACTTCTTCCCACAGAGTACAGAGAGCTTATCAGCCGATGAACTGCATAAATCATAATTGAAACTCAGCAGTTAAAATATGTAATAACCGCAGCGAAACAGTGGGCAAAACCCACTCTTGTCAAGAAAATTGCGGAAGAAGTTTGGGAAAATTAAATCGTTTTTGCCATTGGATAATAATATATAAATCGGCTGCAAGTGAAAATCGCACTTGCAGCCGATTTTTTGATATAGGATAACCGCCCTATAAACGACGTATCAAAGCCGTTTGCAGGGCGGTTTGTGTTTGTATGCATTATAAATATTTGATGATCTCGTCCCTCACGCCGTCAAGCCCTGCATCGGAAATACCGAAATCCATTTTCTTGTAGTTCCAAGCCGCACGGCCGATACCAAGCCGCTCAAATGCTTCGTGTATAGCCTTGAACCATTTTATCGTGTCCTCGGGCGAGGCAAGATCAATAACTCCGTATTCGCCGCAGTAAAGAATCGTTCCGTTAGCCTTTGCAGCCTCATAAGCACGATCAAATCTTCCAATGAAATATTCGGGAGTTATCGCAGGCTCGCTGTCCTCAATATTCATTCTGAACGAGGTGTCCATACCGTCTACCCAGTATGCACCCTGATGCGTGAAATTGAGCGGATCATAGCAGTGGAAGTTGTAGATCACCTTGTCATCATACGGAGTGTCAAGGTCGGGAACAGCATCGGGACTGTTGTTCCAGTATCCGCCGACAAGAATGTAAGTGTCGGGAGCGATCCTGCGTATCCTCTCAATAGTGCTGCGGATAAGCTTGTTCCATTTTTCGCTGAAACTCTGATCTGTGACTTCGTTGAGAAGTTCAAATGCGATAGTTCCGTCACTTACAGCATAACGTTCCGAAATTCTGTCCCAAAGCTTCATAAAGCGTTCCTGAAGAGGGTCGCTGTCAAAGAAGCCGAACTCTCCCTCACCCTTGTCGAAAGAATAGCCTGCCGTCTTGTGAAGATCAAGGATAATGTTAAGTCCTGCCGCCTTGCACCACTTTACTGCATTGTCAATGTAACCGAAACCGTAATCGGTGGGAGCGCCGTTTTCATCTTCAAGAAGATTGTAGTCGATAGGAAGACGGATGTGATCTATGCCCCACGATGCAGCCGTTTTTACATCATTTTCGGAGATGAATGTATCATAATGCTCCTTGGTGTGAACGCACTGCGAAAGCCAGCCGCCAAAGTCAACACCTTTTTTATAGCCTTTGAATTCAGTCATAAAAAACCCTTTCCTTTTAGAAATTCTCTTCGATCTTTTTGTTGAGTTCGTCAACGGTTTCCTGACAAAGCACTGCGATCTCTTCTCTCTTTACTGCCCAGTCCGTACCGTTGAATGATGCCTGCTTGACAGCATCATCGATGATGTTTGCCTGCTCGGTAGGAAGTCCCATGTGAATGCTTGCAACGGGGTTTGCATCGGTCATTTCTCTTACCGTGTGCCACATATCTATCATTTCGTCCGTCCAGCCGTAGTCCTCACGGTACTGCTTTTCGGTGATAGCGAGCGCGCTTTCGTCCTGCTCTGCGATGAGCTTGCACTTGATGAATGCAGCCGCACCCTCGGGGTTAGGCGCGCCCTTGCAAAGTGCGTAAGCATCCATATTTGCCGGAAGATAGTAGTTGTCAGCCTCGGGGTCTTTCGGCATCGGAACGAACATTATCTCGCCCTGCTCACCGAACTTGGAAAGGTCAGCCTCCCAGAGTGCCCACGTTCCGCAAGGCCAGAAAAGTGTCTTGCCCTCGCTTATTCTGTAAGGCTGTTCAGTCCAGTTGAATTCAGCCTTCGGGAGCGGAAGATCATCTTTTTTGAGGTTGTACATAAAGTTTTCCGCACGCTCAACTGCAGCACTCGAAATGTTGTTTACGACCTTGCCGTTTTCCATGCTGATAGGTGCAGTTCCCGTTGTGAGAATAAACTGCGTTTCAAAATACCAGCTATCATAAGCAAATTTGTCTTCTTCACGGTCGCAGTAGTCAAGGCACATCTGTCTGAATGTGTCCCAAGTCCAGTTGCCCTCTTCAAGAAGTTCAACGGGGTCAGCAAGACCGTTTTCTTCAATCGTCTTTTTGTTGTAGATCATTACACACTTTGAGTCGGTAGCAACGGGCGCAACATAATGCTTTCCACCGATAGTGTGAAGTTCCGCAAGCTTTTTGCAGCCGTCCGACCAGAGATCGCTGTCAAAATCAAGATAATCATCAAAAGGTTCAAACATTCCATCAATTACCTTGCTCGGGAATGTATCGAATTCCTGCGCAGGGAAAAGGTCGGGTGAAGAGCCGCCGAGAACGTTCGTTGAAAGATCGTTATATCGGTTATCCCAGGTGGTCGGTATCCATTCAACCTTTCCGCCGTACTTTGACTCAAAAAGTTCGAGTGCAAACATCTTCGGCTTTCCAAGGTCAGGGTTGATGTCATAAGTCGCGAGCCACTTGACAGTTCCGTTTTCAAGCTTTTCATCTTTGCCTATGTCAACTTCGGCAACAGCAGCCTTGTCCTCTTCGTCAAGCTCCTTTGGCGCGGTCGCTGCCGTTGTTTCGGCAGGCGCTGATGAATTTCCGCAGGCGGTCATTGAACCGATAAGTGCGATTGCGGCCGTAAAAGCAAGTACCCTCTTAAAATTTTTCATGATCTTTTTCTCCTTTCTTGATTAACGGTGTCAAGATTTATACTAAACACCATTTAAAATTTGGAAAAAATCAAGCCGATAATCTCGCATATATAGGATTTCGACGCAGATTTTTTCCTGTATTTTATTGGTGTTTAGTATTACTGTACCTATAATTTAACATACCGCAAAGGATAAAAATATCACTTTTTTGCTTTTTATATCAAAATATTGTTGCTTTTTTGATCGAAATAATATATAATAAAATCAAAGAGGTGAATAAACTTGTCAGAATATGAAAAGGAGCTTTCCTATAAAGCATTTCTGAACCGAGAGTATGAATTCAGACATTCGCCGTTTGAAAAAGAATTTGAATTTTATGACTGCGTTAAAAAAGGCGATGTCAGCGCAGTTGAAAAAGTTATGACACCGCTCGGCGGAAACGGCGCAGGTGTGCTTTCCGAAGATACGCTTCGCAACCTTAAATATCATTTTATCGTAACGATAGCACTTGTAACACGCTTCTGCGTCGAGGGCGGAATGGAAATGGAAACCGCCTATACCTTGAGTGACCTCTACATAATGAAAGCGGATAAATGTTCGACCGAAGCAGAGCTTCACAAGCTACATAAAGAAGCCGTTCTCGAGTTCACCAAGCTTATGAACAAGCTTGCCCACGGAAATATCTATTCCAAACCCATTATAATGACAATGGACTATATCTATGATAACCTCCACTCAAAAATAAGCGAAAATGACATTGCCGATCATGTTTCTTTGAGCGCTTCATATCTGTCGCGGCTTTTTAAAAACGAAGTCGGCGTGACGATATCAGCATATATCGCAATAAAGCGCGTCGAAACTGCGCAGAATATGCTCAAATATTCCGATTTTGCATCAGCAGATATCGCAAACTACCTCGCTTTTACTTCGCACAGCCACTTTATAAGCGTTTTCCGAAAATATACTGGAATGACCCCGAATGAGTTCCGCAAAAAATATTACCGCGACAATTGGGGCGATAATACACACAAAAGAGCAAAGAATTGATATTTACAGCAAATTTTTGATATATAAAAGTGTGAATTTCTACTATAATATAGAAAACGCTGATTAATACGTTTTTGCTTCGCTTTAATCAGCGATTCCTATAGAAAAAAGCAGCGAAAGGAACTTCACCTATGAAAAATATCGTAAAAAAAATTAAAACAGCGGCAATTTTTATCTCCTGCGCAGTGATGTTATGCTCCTGCGCATCTTCAAGCGCGGTTTCGGAAGAGCCAAAAGAGGAAAGCATCTCAAACGTGACCTTTGAAAACGGCAGTTCCTCACTTTTCGAGTGCTCGGACGGCTGGACGAACGGAAATATGTTCAATGTCACTTGGCGCGCCGAAAACTGTACATTTGAGAACGGCGTAATGGGTCTTACCATTGATAAAGACAGCAAAGTCGGAACAGTTCCGTATTCGGGTGCAGAATACCGCTCCAAGGATTTTTACGGCTATGGCAGATACGAAGTCAGAATGAAAGCGATAAAAAATGACGGCGTTGTTTCCTCATTTTTCACCTATACAGGTCCGTCCGACAATAACCCTTGGGACGAGATAGATATTGAAATTCTCGGCAAGGACACAACGAAAGTCCAGTTCAATTACTTCACCAACGGTCAGGGCAGCCATGAATTTATGTATGACCTCGGCTTTGACGCATCGGAAGATCTCCACGACTATGCTTTCGAATGGCATAAGGATAAAATAGTGTGGTTCGTTGACGGCAAAGAAGCTCATACAGCAACGGAAAATATCCCCGTCACCGAAAGCAAAATTATGATGAACGCATGGTGCGGAACGGGCGTTGACAGTTGGCTTGACCCTTTTGACGACAGCAAAATGCCGCTCACCGCGGAGTATGAGAGGATCTCGTTTGATGCGTTTAATGAGTGAGTTTAGGAATTTTATAAACGCACCCAAATGAACATGAAACATTTTTCTTCAGCAGAAGTTTACCCATGCTCCTTTTAAAAATCCCTATAAATACTTCACGAACTTGCACCGCGATCAAGTGGTATCATAAACAAAATTCATTGCAAAACTTACATACGCTGATCAAAGTTGATAAGTGCCGTCACAAATGTGTACGGCATTTCACCTCAATCCCACTCATACTTCAAAGCCGCCTTGACCCTCGCCCTGCAATACTTCTTAGGCATCTCCGCCGTCCTCGTGACAGGATTCAATCCGCCCCAGCTTTTCCTCTTCTTAGAGTAAAATTCACGCCTGTCTTTCTTGCTCATTTTTTCGATTGGAATAAATTTCTCCATATCATTCTAATTTTTAAACTCAAAGTGTACAAAAAATCAAACAAAAGCTCGAATATATTGGATTTCGGCGCAGGTTTTTTCTTTATTTTATTGGTGTTTAGTATTAAACTCCTGCAAACAACTCATTTTCGTTGCTTGCAGGAGTTTTTAAACACAAATCAATTTTTTGACGGAATAAAACTCTTTACAAAATTTGATACCCTTGATGCATCTATCGACATATCCTCATAAAACCGACTTTTCCCCCGTAATATTCAAAGTATATCTGCACCCCTTTGAATAATAATTACTGCACCCATAAAACTCACCAAACTTGCCTTTGCGCCTAACCAATTTTCCCCCACACCGCGGACAAACACCCATAACTTTTTCTTCAGTCTTTCTCGCCTGTTCAAGCATCTTAACAGTATCACCATAATCCGACTTAAACTCCTGCGCAAACAAACCAACCTTATTCTGTGGTATAAGCAGCCAAACCTTTTTCCTTGCCCTTGTCATTGCAACATAATATAACCTGCGTTCCTCTGAAAACGGGTAAGTATCACTGCTTTTGAGAAGCAGGCTTACTATCGGGTCATCTTGTATCCTGCTTGGAAATCCTTTTATGCTGTTGGAATTATTCAGTATGAAAACATGATCTGCCTGCAACCCCTTTGACTTGTGCGCCGTTATGAACTTCATCTTCAGATCGGTGCGATCCGGCAGCACAATTGCATCATCAGCCTGCTGCCCAAACTCGGAATCATTGAACATATTCTTGTCAGACGTATATCTTCCGATAAAAAATACCGAACTGCCCCTTTCAAGCTTTCGTACCATCTCTGCCATAAACTTCATTAGATACTCATTATTGTAAGCCTCGATAAAGCTCAGCGGATAACTCTTCTCAACAGTGCTGCTCTTTAAATCTTTCTTTATCTGCGCAGGATTTTTCATTATAAATTTGCCGCTTATGTCAATAAGCTGCTTACCGAAACGATAAGTGGTTTCAATCTTTGAAATGACCGTTTTACCCCAGTATTTCTCAAAGTCAAGTATGTAGCTGATGTCACTTCCCGTAAAACGATATATGCTCTGCCAGTCATCACCAACACAGAAAAGATCAAAATCCGCTTTCTTCCGCATTTCGTGCAGCAAATGATACCTTGCCTCCGACATATCCTGATATTCGTCCACTATCACATACCTGTAATTGTGCGTACAAAGCCCATCTTTAACATAATCAGCCGCACGGTTTATCATATCATTGAAATCTATCTGCCCCGTCGCGCGAAGCATCTCGTTATAATCATTGAATATCGGATCTGTAAGTTTAAGTATCAGTGCAAACTTCAGAAATATGCTCTTTTCCATAAGCTGACCGATAGTTCCGCCATTCGACTTGACATGATTAATAATTGTCCCTATCAAATCCGTAAACCTTGATACCAAAGCATTGTTCTCTCTCTTTATGCACTCCCACAGCTCCTCATCTGACTTCGGATAAAACTTCACACCCAATTTCAGCAGCTTGTCTTTCAGATTTTCAAGCAGCCTTCCGCATTGCTTGTCCGCATAAGAAACCTCAACAAACGCAGTGTTGTAATGTCTGTGTGTTTCACGTTTCCACTTTATTCCGTCCATGTACGTTTCTGTAGGGGTTTTTCCTTTTTCGGCAGTAAACCAGTCGGGAACCCTTCCATCCTTGTTTACCGCAAAAAATTCAATGTATATCCCATAGTCATCAAGATAAAAATCCGGCTTGTATCCGCTGTGTCCCTCGTCCGCAAGATCATATTCATAATTCTTTTCATAAGTGTAGCTTATCCCATTGCTGTAAAGGAAATTCGCGATTTCAAGCTCGCAGTAGCTTTTGACAGCCTCGCCTTTTATCGTTACTGGCGAAGTATTCTGTATGTATTCGTCATACTCTTTCTTGCTCCCAAATTCAAACTCGTCTGCTGATTTTGTCGGCATAAACATACAGTATGAAATGAACATTTTCCTATACTTCTCATCGGATAAATGATCATATATACAATCCTTGATAAAATTTCCACTATAAACCGTACACTTTTTACCCTCAACACCGCTGATGATCTCAGTACCCAGCTTGTGAAATGTGAAAACATCCATATCAATGCCAGTTTCCGATCTTATGCGGTTTCTCATTTCTTCCGCTGACTTGCTCGTATACGAAAGCATCAATATCTTATCGGGCTGACATATTTTCATCTTGATAAGATACTTCACATACCCAACAATAGTAGTTGTCTTTCCCGTTCCCGCACCTGCAATAACAAGATGATTGTGTGTATCTTCAAGAATACAGTTTATCTGCTGTTCATCAAGGTTATGTCCCTCAACAGGCTGTATCTGCTTTATTGCATATAACCTTCTCAAACGCTTTTCTTCCAAACGCCGTTTGATCTCATTGATCTGCTCGGCAGTTTCATCAAGAAATTTCTTGGCTTGTCCGCCGACAGCCCTAACCTCGGGATAATCGTCCTCACCGACTTCATAAGCAAGGATCTTTGCCGCATTTATTAACCGCTCATACTCCCTGCTCCAGTTCTTGTAAGCATCGCCAACAACATTCATATCATCGGAATGCATAAACTCATCAAAACCAGCCTTGGCTTTGCTGCATTCCGTCGGAAAACGCTTGCAAAGAGCCTTGTGCTTGTTCTTCTGCAAATTTAGCATTACATCAACATATTGCTGAACACCGTAAAACCACTTTACCTGCTTGACCGTATATCCCTGCGCTTCACATTTAGCTTTGAGCTTGTTGAACAGATCAGTTCTTTTTTCAAATGCATCTATCCGTGCAGTATCAAACCTTTCCGCATCTTTGATAGCCGAATAGTAAAAGACCATTTCACTTCCCGCCATCACAATATCTGTAAGATCAACTTGAATTGTCATGTTGTCACCTCTTCCAATTAGTAAAAATAAACTTTTCTCTCATTATACCACTGACCCAATAAAAACGCAATATGCGTAATACTAAACACCAATAAAATACAGGAAAAAATCTGCGCCGAAATCACATATATTCAAGATTGTCGGCTTGATTTTTTCCAAATTTTAAATGGTGTTTAGTATAAAAGATTTACACCCCCACGCTCAAGCAAGTCCCATGTGTTCCTTGCAAATCTCGATATTGATCCAACAATAACAGTATCACCCGAACGCACAAACCCAAGCACCGCTTTAAGCTGCGGCCTGTCCCTGCTCTTTCCCGACATTTTATCTATATAAATCTTCTCAACACCAAGCTATTCCATTAAAACCTCCTGCCTTGCCATGTTCTGTTCCTCTGTCGATGCTCTTATGTATCAAAATGCACCTCCATTTTTTGTTACAAACTGTCCCAATAGCGTATAGTCCAAGGTCATAGGGTGCGTAACTATCTCCATACCGTCATCAAGACTGCCGTCGTACTTGATATACTTTTCTTTCGTCAATATTAGCTGTATTTGCTATTTCTTCGGCGCTCTCATCAATATGACCTCCGCCGTCAATTTCAAGCTCTACTCCGAAGTAGCGAATGCCTTCCCATAGAAAATAGGTTCGGGTTTAAAGCCGTAATCGTGAATATACTCGCCTGAACATCTCTGCTGATAACAATGACGGCAATAAGGATAATCGGTATCATTATCGAGATAATAAGCATCATTATAATCAAGCATACAGCCGCAGGATTCGCAGGTTGTATAGTAGTTATCATAGCAATGCTGACAAATGTCTGCTACATATTGCAAGAGCAGCTGCACCCGCAGCTGCCGCAATGATCTTCAGGATAATATCCTCTGTAATGCTTGACATAAAATATCGCCGCCTTTCGCAAAGTATCGCACATTTTGTGCTTGGTTTTGGTTTGTTAATCCTCGATAAAAGCCTTTATGACCGCCGATAATATGGCGATTACGGTAACACCAATGATTTTCTTCATAAGTATCACACTCCTTTCTTAAACATAAATATCAGCATAAATGCGGAATAAGTTCAGAGCATGAAAAAAGCCCCATGCACTCCGGCAAACGCCGGAAAACATGGGGCTCTAAGGAAACGCTGATTAATACGTTTTTGCCATTTTTCAAAATGTCCTCAAAGACGTAAACTCGTACATTTCTCAAAATGGCAAAACGAACGCTTCGCTTTAATCAGCTTTTTCCTAAACGTTATTTCATACTCTTACACTTATATGATATATACTTGAAATGTGCAGCTTTATCACTATTTGCGACAGATTGCAACAAAACAATAAATACTACAAAAGGAGGCAAAGCTATGCTTTCAGATTATGATGATTACCTTACTCCATACGAAGTTGCATATGAGCTTGCGCTTTCGCTTACCACCGTTTACAACCTGCTCCGTGCCGGAAAGCTGCCGGGGGTTAAGATCGGCAGGAGTTGGAGAATTCCAAAGGATGCTTTGGAGAGATTGATGTATTAAAATAGGCTCTGCATGGGAAAATCCTATGCAGAGCCTATTTTATTTGTTTCATAAATTAAGATGTGCATTGAAGTATTATCAGACTACTATCCAAATTGCCAAGTATAACTGATAAAATTCTGCCCAACGTTTCTTTCGTTGTGATCAAAATCTTCAAAAGTCTGTTAGAACTCGTCCACATAGAATCAAAATCTACGCAAAAGCGTGTGGATATGCGAA